>DATBBL010000081.1:0-13729 GCA_036271015.1 Acidimicrobiia bacterium | reverse complement strand
CGGCCAGTTGACCGGCTTGCCCCACATGAGGCCACCGGGACGGTCGAACTTCCCGACGATGATGTTCACCACGTCGACGAGCCACGACGCGAGCGTGCCGAACTCCTGGTTGCACAGACCGATGCGGCCGTAGAGCGCGCCGGTGGGCGCGGCCGCGAACTCGCGCGCGATCCGCCGGATCGTGTCGGCCGGAACCCGGCAGAAGTCGGCGACCGCTTCGGGCGGCCAGTCGGCGCACAGCGCACGCACGTCGTCGAGGCCCTTCACCATGTCGCGGAGCCCGCCGAGCGTCGTCAGCTCTTCGGTGAAGAGCACGTTGCAGATCGCGAGGAGGAAGGCGGCATCGGTGCCGGGGAGGATCGGGACCCACTCGTCGGCACGATCCGCGGTACCCGTGCGACGCGGGTCGACCACGACGACCTTGCCCCCGCGCGCGTGGATGGCGTCGAGCTCGCTCAGGACGTCAGGGCAGGCGAGCAGCGACCCGCCGGAGGCCTGGGGGTTGCCGCCCATGCAGATGAGGTAGTCCGTGCGCTGGATGTCGGGCGACGGGATCTTCCACATGTTCCCGTACATGAGGACGCTCGACACGTTCTTCGGCCACTGGTCGACGGTGCCCGACGAGTAGATGTGGGGCATGCCGGACTGGCCGATGAACAGCGGCATGTAGCGACCGAGCGTGTAGCTGTGACCGACCGGGTTCCCGATGAACGCGGTGAACGCAGCGATGCCGTTCCGCTCGCGCACGCCGTGGATCAGCTCCTCGCAACGCGCGAACGCCTCGTCCCAGGTGACCTCGCGCCACGTGTCGCCGTCGCGCACCATCGGCTGGCGGATGCGATCGGGGTCATCGTGCAGATGGCCGAGCGTCGTGCCCTTCGGGCACAGGTATCCCTTCGACCACACGTCCTCGCGGTCACCCCGGATCAGCTTGACGCGATCATCCTCGACGTCCACCTGCAGGCCGCACATGCACTCGCACAGCGGGCACGTCACGAAATGTCGTTGCATCAGTCAAGTATCTCACGGCTGCGACGAGCGGGCCCAGACCTCGAGGGTCGCGCACCAAGGGCGGAGCACCGCCGACGAAACCAGACAGGCACGCTGAGCTCGGAGCACCGCCGATCGAAGCCTCCGCACGATGCGAGCGCAGCGAGCGAGGAGGACCGCGAGGAGGCGGGGCGCAGAGATCAGCGGGCCGGAGCGCGAGTGCGTCAGACCGCGAGGAGGTCGCGCGCGCCGGTGTCGGCCGACGGGTGGCGCAGCTTGCTCATGGCACGGGCTTCGATCTGGCGGATCCGCTCTCGCGTGAGGTTGAAGTGCTCCCCCACCTCTTCGAGCGTCCGCGGCTCACCCCGGTCGAGCCCGAAGCGGAGGGCCAGGATCTGCCGCTCGCGCTCGTCGAGCGGTGCGAGCAGCTTCTCGATCTCGTCGGGCAGCAGCGCGGTGGCCGCCACCTCGAACGGAGACTCGGCCGACCGGTCCTCGACGATGTCGCCCAGCTCGGCGTCGCCGTCCTCGCGCAGAGGCTCCGACAACGACAGCGGCTCGGCCGCGAAGCGGAGGGCCTCGGTGACCTTGTCCTCCGGCATCTCGACCTCGGCCGAGAGTTCGGAGAGCGTCGCCGGGCGCCCGAGCTTCAGCTCCAGGCGCGAGCGGGCCTTCTGCAGCCGCGCCAACGTGTCGCCGGCGTGGACCGGGAGCCGGATGGTGCGGCCGGTGTTGGCGATGCCGCGCGTGATGGCCTGGCGGATCCACCACGTCGCGTACGTGGAGAACTTGAACCCCTTGCGCCAGTCGAACTTCTCGACCGCGTGCATCAGGCCGAGGTTCCCCTCCTGGATCAGGTCGAGGAGCGGGAGCCCGGACGCCTGGTACTTCTTCGCGATCGACACCACGAGGCGGAGGTTCGACTGCACGAAGGTGCGTTGCGCATCGTCGCCCAGACGGGCAGTGCGCCGCAGCTCGCGCTTCTTCGTGGGAGTGAGTGCCTTCGCCCCGTCAACCAGCTCCGCGCGGGCCGTGTTGCCTTGCTCGATCTGTTGGGCGAGGCGGACCTCATCGTCCTTCGTCAGCAGCGGATACTGGCCGATGTCGGTGAGATAGAGCCGGACGAGATCTTCTTCGTCGCGCTCGACACGCTCCTTCGCCACTCAGTGACCCCTTGCTCGATGAGCTGAGCTCGTGGACTCGGACGGCCGCACCCGGGCACGTGCGTGCAGGCCACGAATGTTGCTGCTGTTGCCCATTCACGATACCGGCCGCGTCAAGCCATCGGAAACGCCTCCCGGGCGTCTCAGCCCCGCGAGAAGAGGTCGTGACCCTCCTGGGCGTCGAAGTCGAGGTCGTGGAGCACGAGGTCGAGCGCCCGCATGATTGGACGCTCGGCGATCGGCGTGGCCTCCCCCGACCACGTCCGGTACGTGGCGACGACGAGGGGCAGGACGTCGTCGTAGAGGGCCTGTGGCTCCGTGACCGCGGTGAGTGCTGTCGAGGCCTCGAGCAGCCGCTCGTCGGTGATCGCCGACGCTTCCGCGTGGTCGTGCAGGACGGGCACCAGGCCGTCCCACAGCTCGGCGTGCCAGGCGAAGTGACGGCTGTGACGGGCCAGCAGCAGCTTGGCGCCGGCCGGGGCCACTCGCGGCACCCAGCCGCCGAGCCGCGCCGCCAGCTGCATGTCGAGCGCCCGTGCGCTCGTGGTGCGCCCTGCCCATTCGACGATCCCCACCTGCGTCTGCGTCCCGCTCACGTCACCTCCTGCGACGGCAGCACCTTGTCACCTCCGGCACCGTCCGTCGGCACCGGACCGCGAGGCCAGAACTCCGACACGATGATGCCCAGCAGGATGGCGGCGCCACCGGCGAGCCGGCCGGGACCGAGGCGTTCACCGTCGACGTATCCCGCGATCCCGGCGAAGACGGGCTCGGCCAGCAGGATCAGCGCCGCGCGCGTGGCGGGGATCCGGCGCTGCCCCCACAGCTGCAGCGGCAGCGCGAGCGCGGAGCAGGCAAGGCCGGTGAACACCACCGCGACGATCGCGAGGGTGCTGAGCGTGCCGACGCCCTGATCGGCGGCGGGCACGACCGACAGGAGCGCCACCGCGCCGATCTGCAGCGCGGTGAACTGCGTCGGCGGCAACCGGTTGGCGTAGGCGCCGATGTAGACGATGTGGAACGCGAACAGCACCGCGCACGCGAGCGTGAAGAGCTCGCCCCGCCCGAGGTGCACGTCGGCGCCGGTGAGCAGGTAGAGCCCCGCGGTCGCGATGACGATCCCCACCAGCACCGGAGGGCGCGGCACCCGACGGCTGATGGCGGACTCGATCACCGGCGTGATCACGACGTACAGCCCGGTGATGAACGCCGACGTCGACGGTGACGTGTACTGCAGACCAACGGTCTGGGTCGCGTAGCCGCCGAAGAGGATCACGCCCGCGGTCAGGCCGGCCCGCACCAGCATCCGGCGCTCCGGTCCCGGCCTGCGCAACGCGGGCAGCGCGGCCGGCAGCAGCACCAGCGTGGCGATGCCGAACCGGCCGAGCAGGTACGCGAACGGCGTGATGTCGGCGAGCGCGTCGTGCACCAGCGGGAACGTGACCCCGTAGAGCAGGGCCGCGCCCACGAGCGCGGCTTCGGCGGCGAAGCGCTTCCTCAACGCACCATCTTGCTCCGCCGCCCCGCCCTCCGGGCGCGGCTCCGCTTCATCTCCTAGCCGGGCCAGCGGTTGGTGATCGGCAGCCGCCGGTCCTTCCCGAACGCCTTGGGCGACACCCGGACCCCGGGCGGCGCCTGCCGGCGCTTGTACTCGTTGCGATCCACCAGCTGCGCGACGCGCCGGACCGTCTCGGCATCGAAGCCGGCCGCCTCGAGCTCGGCCGCCGAGAGGTCACCCTCCACGTAGCCCTCGATGATCGGGTCGAGGACCTCGTACACGGGCAACGAGTCGGTGTCCTCCTGGTCGGGCCGCAGCTCCGCGCTGGGCGGCTTCTCGAGCACGGAGTCGGGCACGACCGGGCGCGGCGCGCGGTCGTTGCGATCGCGCGCGAGGGCGTACACCAGCATCTTGGGCACGTCCTTGATGACGGCGAAGCCGCCGGCCATGTCGCCGTAGAGCGTCGAGTACCCGGTGGCGATCTCGCTCTTGTTGCCGGTGGTGAGCACGAGCCAGCCGAACTTGTTCGACATCGTCATCAGGAGCGTGCCCCGGATCCGCGCCTGGAGGTTCTCCTCCGCCAACCCGGGTTCGAGGCCGGCGAACGTCGGGGCGAGCATGTCGAGGAAGGCGCCGTGCGCCTCCTCGATGGGCACGGTCACCGTCTCGATCCCGAGGTTGGCCGCCAGCGCCTCGGCGTCGGCGACGCTCCCCTGGCTGGAGAAGCGCGAGGGCATGAGCACCCCGACGACGTGCTCGCGTCCGAGCGCGTCGACCGCGATCGCAGCCACGAGCGACGAGTCGATACCGCCCGACAGGCCGATGACGACACGGGTGAAGCCGTTCTTGACCACGTAGTCGCGCGTCCCGAGCACGAGGGCCTCGTAGACCTCGCGCACCGGTGGCAGCAACGGCTCGACGCGGGCCTCCTCGCGGTGCTCCCCGAGTCGGGCCTCGCTGACCATCACCTCGCGCATCGCGGGCGCGTTCGAGCGGCCGCGCGGATCGAGCAGCCGGCGACGAAACGCAGGGCGCACCTCGACGTCGGCGACGAGCAAGTCCTCGGTGAACTGCGCCGCCCGCGCGATCAGACGCCCGGTCTCGTCGAACAGCATCGAGGCGCCGTCGAAGACGAGCTCGTCCTGCCCTCCGACGAGGTTCACGTAGAGCACGGGCACCGCGGCGTCGGCCGCTCGCGTCGACAGCATCGCTTCGCGCTCGTGGATGCGACCGGCGTAGAACGGCGACGCGTTGATGTTCACCACCAGCTCGGCTCCACCCGCCGCTTGCGTCGCGATGGGACCGGTCGGGCTCCAGGCGTCCTCGCACACCGTGATCGCGACCCGCAGACCACCCACCACGAACAGCGGTCCGTCGTCGGTGGACGGCGTGAAGTAGCGCGGTTCGTCGAACACCGCGTAGTTCGGCAGCAGGTGCTTGCGGTAGACCCCGTACACACGACCCTGCGAGCAGACCGCCGCCGCGTTGGCGAGGTCCCGAGTCGCCTCGGGGAAACCGACCACCGCCGCGGTGCGGCCCGTGTGGGCGGCGAACTTGTCGAGCATCTCGGCGCAGCGCGCCACGAACGCCGGCCGGAGGAGCAGATCCTCCGGCGGATACCCGGTGAGCGCGAGCTCCGGGAACGCGACCAGGTCGCAGCCGGCGGCGTCGGCGCGCTCGTAGGCATCGAGCATGCGCTCCATGTTGCCGTCGAGATCACCCACGACGAGATCGAGCTGCGCGGCAGCGACGCGGAGACGGGCCACCTGGTCAGGATACGCGACACTGCGTGCATGCCTGGCGGGACCACGTTGCACGAGACGCCCGCTCTCGCGACCGCGATCGAGCGCTCGGCCGACGCCCGCACGGCGCGCATGCTCCTCGAACGGGCGGTCGAGGAGCATCCTGGGCTCGCCGACGAGCTCGCCACCGACCCGTTGGTGCGGGACGGCCTCGTCGCCCTCGCCTGCGCCTCCCGCTCGCTCTCGTCCGCGATCGTCGCCGACGACTCCCTGCTCGATCCGCTCCGCGATCCCGACGACTTCGCGCGTGAACGCACGGTCGAGTCGTACCGCACGTCGTGGGACGACGTTCCCGAGCAGGACGCGCAGACGCTCCGCCGCTGGAAGCGACGTGAGCTGCTCAGGGTCGCGGTGCGCGATCTGCTCGGGACGGCCGACATGCCCGCCGTCGGACGGGAGCTCGCTGCGCTCGCCGCGGTGTGCCTGGAGGCCGCCCTCGCGATCGTCGATCCCGCGGTGCGCTTCGCGGTGATCGGCATGGGCAAGCTCGGTGGCCGGGAGCTCAACTACGCGTCGGACGTGGACGTGCTGTTCGTCCACGACGGCGACGCCGACGCGGCGGAACACACCGCGCGCTCCGTGCTGAGCACGATGACGTCGTCCAGCGAATACGGCATCGTCTTCCGCACCGACGCCAACCTGCGGCCCGAGGGGCGGCAGGGGCCGCTGACCCGCACGCTCGAGAGCTACGCGAGCTACTACGACGGATGGGCGCGCACGTGGGAATTCCAGGCGCTGCTCAAGGCCCGTCCGGTCGCCGGCGACCGCGCCCTGGGCGCCGAGTTCATGGCCCTCACCACACCCCGCGTGTGGCCCGATCGGCTCGAGCCCGACGCCGTGCGCGAGATCCGGGCGATGAAGGAACGGGCGGAGGAGATCACCGAGCGCAAGGGGCTCGCCGAGCGCGAGCTCAAACGCGGGCGCGGCGGCATCCGCGACATCGAGTTCGCGGTGCAGTTGCTGCAATTGGTGCACGGCCGCGAGGACGAGAGCGTGCGGTCGCCGACGACGCTGGACGCGCTGCAGGAGCTCGCGGCCGGCGGCTACGTCGACCGGACCGACGCCGACCGGCTCGACCGCGCGTACCGGTTCCTCCGGACGGTCGAGCACCGCATCCAGCTGTACGACGAGCAGCAGACGCACGTGATCCCGTCGGACGAACAAGCCCGCATCCGCCTGGCGCGCGTGCTCGGGTACCGCGACAGCCCCGAACGGACCGCGCTCGAGCGCTTCGAGGCGGAACACCGGGAACACCAGCGCACGGTCCGGAGCATCCACGAGCGCCTGTTCTTCGCTCCGCTCCTCGAGACGCTCGCGGGCGCCGGCGCGCTCTCCCCCGAGGCGGCCCAGGAGCGCCTCGCCGCGTTCGGCTTCGCCGACGTCGAGCGCACGCGCGCTGCGGTGCGGGAGCTCGCCGACGGGCTCACGCGACGCTCCCGCGTCATGCGCGAGATGCTCCCCGTCATCCTCGAGTGGCTCTCGGAGACACCCGACCCCGACCTCGGGCTCCTCCAGCTGCGGCGGCTGGTCGAGGGACCGGCGCGGTCGGCGTCCCTGGCGGTGACCTTCCGTGACGCGCCCGGTGCGGCGGAGCGCGCGTGCCACCTCCTGGGTGCCAGCCGGGTCGTCGGTGAAGCCCTGCGGCGGCACCCGGAGTTCGTCGACACCCTCGACGACGACGAGGCCCTCGCGGTCGAGAGCACGCGCGCCGAGCTCGTCGCCGACGCCTTCGACACGCTCGAATGGCGGGGCGACGAGGAGCAGCGCCGTGAAGGGCTCCGGCGCTTCAAGCGACGCGAGCTGCTCCGGGTCGCGACCCGCGACCTCCTCGGGTACGCCCGGCTCGAGGCGACCGAGCGCGAGCTGACGGTGCTGGCGGAGGCGTCGCTCGAGGCCGCCTTGGCATCACTCCGCCCGACGCTCCCGTTCGCGGTGATCGGCATGGGCCGTCTGGGCGCGGGTGAGCTCTCGTACGCGTCCGACATCGACGTGCTGTTCGTGTACGCGGGCGAGAGCCCCGCCGACTACGACGCCGCCGAGCAGATCGCGGCGCGGCTCGTCCAGGAGATCGGCGCGACCACCGCCGAGGGCCAGACCTTCCGCATCGACGCCCGATTGCGCCCCGAGGGCAACCAGGGGCCCCTCGCCCGGTCGATCGGCGGCTTTCGGGCGTACTACGAGCAGTGGGGTCTGCCCTGGGAGCGCCAGGCGCTCACCAAGGCCCGGTTCGTGGCGGGCGACGCCGCCCTCGGCGCCGAATTCCGCGCCGTCGCCGACGAGTTCGTGTACCAACGGCCGATGACCGAGGACGACGTCCGCGAGATCCGCCGCATGAAGGCGCGCATCGAGCGCGAGCGCATCCCGCCGGGTGAGGACCCCCAGTTCCACTTGAAGCTCGGGCGCGGCTCGATGTCGGACGTCGAGTTCACCGTGCAGCTGCTCCAGCTCGTTCACGGCGGCGAGCATCCCGAGCTGCGGGTACCGGGCACGATCGACGCGCTGGCCCGCTTGCGCGCGGGCGGGTTCCTCGACGATGCGGACGCCGAGGTGCTCGAGGAGTCGTACCGATTCTGCGAGCGAGCCCGGAACGCTCGCTACCTGCAGACCGGCCAGCCGTCCGACGCCCTGCCCGGCGACCCCGCGGAGCTCGAGCGCCTCGCGTTGCTGCTCGGGTACGTGCACCAGCCCAACATCACGCTGCGCGACGACTACCGCCGCGTCACGCGTCGCGCCCGCCGCGTCGTCGAACGCGTCTTCTACGGCACCTGATGCCCGCCCGGCCCTGGAAGCGGTGGGCGATGCCCGCTGCGGTCGCGCTGGCGCTCGTGCCGCTGGTCGCTTCTGCGGTCGCGCTGATCGCACGCGTCGGCGACGACTACCTGCCGTCGGCCGACCAGGCCTGGATCGAGCTGCAGGTCCGCGACATCGGTCGGCGCTCGGTGCTCCTGGGGCCCTACTCACGCTTCGGATGGTTCCACCCGGGTCCGATCCTCTACTACCTGCTGTGGCTCCCGTACCGGATCACGGGCAGCTCCTCGTTGAGCCTGTGCTTCGCAGCGCTGACCGTGAACGCAGCCGCGCTGGTCGGCATCGCCCTCGTCGCCAAGCGACGCGGCGGGTTGCCGCTCGTGCTGCTCACGTTGTTCCTCACCGGACTGTTGATGTCGTCGCTCGGTGCACAGTTCTTCCGCGACGTCTGGAACCCGAGCATCACGATCCTGCCGTTCGTGCTCCTCGTGCTGCTCGCCTGGTCGATCAGCTGCGGCGAGGCCTGGGCGCTCCCGGTCGGCGCCGGCGTCGGCACCTTCCTCGTGCAGACGCACGTGAGCTACGGGCTCACGACCGTGACCGTTCTCGCCGGCGGGCTCGTGGGGGCCGCGATCACGCGGTGGCGCCGACGCGGTGCCGACGAGCATCGCGAGAGCATTCGCTGGTGGCGCCGCATGAGCGGCGTCACCGTGGTCGTGCTCGCGGTGTTGTGGCTGCCCGTCGTGATCCAGCAGCTCACGAGTGATGACGGCAATCTCGCGGCGCTGGTGCGCTTCTTCCGGGACCACGGCCGCGAGCACTCCTACGGCGACGCGTGGCACGTGCTGGCGTCCCAGCTCAGCGTCTGGCCGGACTGGCTCCGGGGCAGCATCGTGCGCAACATCTACAGCGGCGCGCTCGATCTGAGCGGTCCGACGCCGGTCGCGGTGGCGGCGCTGCTCCTCATCGGCGCCGCCGTCATCACCTGGCGACGCGCCAAGGACGGGTTCCGGCTCGACGTCCTGGTCGGCCTGGCCATCATCGCGGGCTTCGTGTCGCTGTCGCGCATCGTCGGCGAGATCTTCCCGTACCTCGTGATCTGGACGTGGGCGCTGGGGATGCTCACGTGGCTCGCGATCTCGTGGTCGGTGGTGCGGTGGTGGCAGACCCACCCGGCGCCCGCGCCGTGGGTCGGCCGGGTCGCGCTCGGCGCAGTGGCCGTCGCGCTCGTGGTGGTCTCGGTGGTGAGCACCGTGGACGCGGCGCGTGCCGGCAACCCGGACGTGCCGGGCTCCCGCTGGGTGCGCGGCCTCACCGCCAAGGTGCGCGACGAGCTGCCGGACGGGCGCGGCGTCGTCGAGATCCGGTCGTCGGGCGGTGCGGGCTCCACCTGGATCGGCGCCGGCATCGCCGACGAGCTCGAGCACGACGGCGTCGACACCCGCGTCACGCCCGACCTGGCGTTCGCGTACGGGCCCGACCGCGTGCTCGACGGCGAGCGCGTGCGCCTGGTCGTGCTCCCGGCCGAAGACGCGGAGCTCGCGGCCGCGCGCCGGCTCCCCTGCTTCGATGACGTCGGGCGCGTCGGCAAGTTCACGCTGTTCGTCCGCCGCGGCCCGTGTGCCGCGGGCACCTGACCCGGGCGGCAGGTACCGTCGCCGGATGACCGACCTTCCCCCGTTCGATCTCGACGGCGCCGCCGCGTTCGTCACCGGCGCCGGCAGCGGCATCGGGCGCGCCATCGCCCGAGAGCTCGCCGGGCGCGGTTCCCGGGTCCTCGTGACCGACGTCGACGAACAGCGCGCCGACGTCGTCGCCGACGAGATCACCACCGCCGGTGGCTCCGCGTGCGCGCAGCGCTGCGATGTCGCCCGGGACGCCGACTTCGAGTCCGCCCGCGAGCGGGTGCTGGCGGAGTTCGGCGGCATCGACGTGGTGGTGAACAACGTCGGGGTGATGGTGGCTGGGCGGCCCGAGGCCATCCCCGTCGACGAGTGGCGCCGCGTGCTCGATCTCAACGTGCTCGGTACCGTGCGCAGCAACCGCGTCTTCCTCCCCATGCTGATGGAGCAGGGCCACGGCCACGTGGTCAACACCGCGTCGGCGTCCGGCATCCTCAACTACGCCTATGACCGCACCCCGTACGCGGCGAGCAAGGCCGCGGTCGTGATGCTGTCCGAAGCGTTGTTCATGTACCTGCGACCACACGGCGTCGGGGTCTCGTGCCTCTGCCCGGCCGGCGTGGCCACGAACATCATCGAGCAGATCCGCTTCATCGGCGAGCAGCTCCCGCTCTCCGCCCCGGACCTCCCGGTGGTCGATGCCGAGGTCGCGGGTGCGCGCGTCGCCGACGCCATCGAGCGCCGAGCCTTCCTCGTCGTGACCGCGGACGAAGTGGCCGACGAGCTGCGCCGCAAGGGCGCCGATCTCGATGCGTACCTCCGGGGCCAGGAGGAGTGGATCCACGGCCGCGGGGCCGATGCCTGATCCCGTCGAGCTCGACGCCCGGCTCGACGAGCTCTTCACCGCGCCGGCGGCCGAGTTCGTGAAGGCGCGCGACGCGCTGGTGCGCGACCTGAAGCGCGAGCATCGGAGCGACGACGCCGCCGACGTGCACGCGCTCCGGCGTCCCACGGTGGCGGTGTGGGGCGTGAACCAGATGGCTCACGCGCACCGCGATCGCGTCGCCGCGCTGGTCGAGGCCGGTCGCGAGCTCGAAGCGCTGCAACAGGAGGGCGCGGGCGCCCGCGACGAGCTGCGCGCCGCCACCCGTACCCGCCGCGCACTGCTCGACCAGCTCGCCGAGGTCGCGTCCTCGTACACGGAGCGGCCCGAGGCGAGTCGCGGTGCCATCGTGGCCACGCTCGACGCCGCGTCTCTCGACCCCGAGCTCCGCGACGACCTGGCCCGGGGTCGACTCACGACCGAGCTGGCTCCGGCGGTGCGCTTCCTCGGCGACGACGACGGCACACCGGCCCCCGCCCGACGAGCGCCGGCCCGACGCGCCCCGGCCCGTTCGCCCCGGAAGGCATCGACGCCTCCGCCCCGCGACGACCTCGCGATCCGGCGGGCAGAGACGGCGCTGAACGAGGCGCAGGCGCGGGCGGCGGCGACCGACGACGAGCTCCGCGACGTGGAAGCGGAGACCCGCGACGCCGAGGACGCGCTCGACGCCGCGCACCGCCGCGTCGCCGACCTCGAAGCGGCACTGGCGGACGCGCGCGCCGAGATCAAGGGCCTGCAGCGGCGGGCGACGGAATCGAAGCGCGGCGAGACCCGCGCTCGCGCCGCCCAACAGCGCGCCCGCATCGCGGTCGACGTGGCGGAACGCAAGGTCGAGGAGGCGAAGCGCACGTGAGCGACCACGACACCGCGACCGACGAAGGCGTGATCAACGTGGGAGCCTGATGCCCATGCGGAGACGAGCACCGATCGACGCCGGCGGCGTCGATCTCCCGAAGGTGAGCTCGGCCATGCGGCCGAGATGGCGGCGGGCGAGGTGGCGGGCGGCGGCCGCGGGCGCGGTCGCGGTCGTCGTCGCCATGCTGTCGCTCGGCCTCGGCATGGCTGCCGCGGCGACGGGCTCCGGCGACGCCGAGGACGGCACCGTCCGACTGTTCGGCCCGACCTCGTTGTGGAACACCGACAAGCGACCGACGCAGTTCGCGGAAGCCGCGGACCCGGTCCTCTCGCAGCGGCCCTATTGCATGAACAACGACATGTTCTCTCGGCCCGTGTTCTTCGCCGCCGCCACCGACCCGACGTGGACGGTGACCTCTGGCGCGGGCTGGGGGAAGCCGGCCCGCACGGTGCAGTTCCAGGCCCCGGCGAACATCCGCCCAGCCTCGGGCACCGACGCGGTGTTGAACGTCCTCGCTCCGGACGGCACGCTCTGGGACGCGTACGGGGCCACGAACCTCGACCCGGTTGCGCGCACCTTCTCGGCCGCGTTCCTGGTCGAATCGGACGGGATCGACGGCACCGGTTTCGGTGTGCAGCCGTACACCCCGAGCGGTACGACTGCCGTCGGCGCACCACAGGCGGGCGGGGTGATCACCGCGGGTGATGTCGCGGATCGCCGCATCGACCACGCGGCCACCATGGCGTTCGACTACAACGACGAAGGCGGCGCGTCGACGGGCGCGGGACCACAAGTGCCGCCGGCCGTGTCGAACGACGACGGCGGCGGACCGGGTCCGATCCCCCAGGGCGCCCTCCTCGTCGCGACCGGGAAGATGCCGTCCGGTCTGAACACGATGGAGCGGGCCCTGTGGGCCGCCGCGAAGCGCAAGGGCGTGTTCGTCACCGACCGCCTCGTCGGCGCACCGTGCTTCTCGGGCGACGGCTCGCGCGCGGTCGGCAAGGCGTTCACAGGGAAGGGGCTCACGAAGATCGGGCGGCGGCTCCGGCTGGTCAAGACGTGGTGATCACCAGGACGGCGTGACGTCGTGCACCGAACCGCGCGTAACCTGAGGTCGGACGCTCTCCCCTGGAGGCTCGTCGGTGACAATCCCCTCGGAACCGACTGTCATCGCGGCGCGCCGCGGTCAGTTCGCGCAGCCCAGCGTCGCCGAGATGGTCGCCGACGTGATTCGAGCGCGGATCGTCGCGGGAACGCTGCCGGACGGGAGCATGCTCCCGAAACAGGATCAGCTCATCAGTGAGTTCCAGGTCTCGCGTCCATCGTTCCGGGAGGCGCTCAGGATCCTGGAGAGCGAGGGCCTCATCTCCGTCCGGAGAGGCAACGTCGGAGGCGCGCAGGTCCACGCGCCCACTCCGGAGAACGCCGCTCGTACGCTCGGGCTCGTCCTGCAGGCTCGCGAGGTCGCGCTCGACGATCTCGCGGCGGCGCTGGCCGTGATCGAACCGGCGTGCGCGGCACATTGCGCGCAGCGACCCGATCGGAACATGACGCTCGTTCCGCACCTGCGCGAGCTGAACATCCGAGGCCGCGCCATCGAACCTCAGGACATGGCCGGGGCGGCACGGATGTTCGAGCAGTTCCATCAGGCGATCATCGATGGATGCGGCAACGCCACGCTCGTCATCGTCATGGGTGCACTCGAGAGCCTGTGGTCGCTCCACAAGAAGGCGTGGGCCGACTACGCCGATGCAGTCGGGAGTGAGCCGATCCCGGACCTGCGGGCGAGCGTCGTCGCCGCGCACGAAGAGATCACGGATGCGATCGAAGCGGGTGATGCCGCTCGCGCCCAGGCCCTGGCCGCGGCCCACCTCGCGAAGGTCTCGCCATTCGTGTTGGACCATGGGGCGCCGCGGATCGACGTGACCGGCGCCGAGTCCCGGTCGCGTCGGTCGGTCGGCGGCTAGCAGCCGTACACGCGTTCGGCGTTGCCGGCGAAGAGCTGGTCGCGGGTCGACTCGTCGAAGTCGGCGGTCAGCTCGTCGTAGGCGCCGTAGAGGTCATCAAAGCTCCCGTGCATGCCGTCGACGGGGAAGTTGCTCGCGAACATGCAGCGGTCGACGCCGAAACACTCGATCGCGTGGTGGACCCACGGCGCGAACGTCGC
>DATBBL010000080.1:0-6905 GCA_036271015.1 Acidimicrobiia bacterium | reverse complement strand
GGTCCGCAACACCTACATCTATCCGCCGACGCCGAGCATGCGGATCGTGGCCGACATCATCGAGTACACCGCGCGGCGGATGCCGAAGTTCAACTCGATATCGATCTCGGGCTACCACATGCAGGAGGCGGGCGCGACCGCGGTGCAGGAGCTCGCGTTCACCATCGCCGACGGCCTCGAGTACGTGCGCGCCGCGCTGGCGCGTGGCCTCACCATCGACGAGTTCGCCGGTCGTCTCTCCTTCTTCTTCGCCATCGGCATGAACTTCTTCATGGAGGTGGCCAAGCTGCGCGCCGCCCGCCTGCTGTGGTCGAGGGTGATCGGTCAGTTCGACCCCCAGAAGCCGGGCTCGTCGATGCTGCGCACGCACTGCCAGACCTCGGGCGTGTCGCTGACCGAGCAGGATCCGTACAACAACATCGTCCGCACCACGATCGAGGCGCTCGCCGCCGTGCTCGGTGGCACCCAGAGCCTGCACACGAACTCCTTCGACGAGGCCATCGCGCTGCCCAGCGAGTTCGCGGCCCGGGTGGCGCGCAACACGCAGCTGATCCTGGCCGAGGAGACCGGCGTTACCAAGGTGGTCGACCCGCTGGGCGGCAGCTACTACGTCGAGGCACTCACCGCGAGCCTGGCCGAGGAGGCGTGGAAGCTGATCGAGGAGGTCGAGGCGCTCGGGGGCATGACCAAGGCCGTCGAGTCCGGCATGCCCAAGCTGCGAATCGAGGAGGCGGCGGCACGCAAGCAGGCCGCCATCGACCGCGGCGACGAGGTCATCGTCGGGGTCAACAAGTACCGCCTCGCCGAGGAAGACCACGTCGACATCCGCGACGTCGACAACGCGGTCGTCCGCGAGCAGCAACTCGCCCGGTTGGCGGAGCTCAAGGCGAAGCGCGACGACACGCGCGTGCGGGAGGCGCTCGACCGCCTGCGCGACGGTGCCCGCGGCGACGGCAACCTGCTGGAGCTCTCGATCGAAGCGACCAGGGCGCGCGCGACCGTCGGCGAGATCTCCGACGCGCTCGAGGAGGTGTTCTCCCGTCACCGGGCGACGATCCGTAGCATCGCCGGGGTGTACGGCGCGGCGTACGAGGGCGACGAGGGTTACCAGCAGGTGCGCGCCGCGGTCGACGAGTTCGCCGCCGCAGCCGGTCGGCGCCCGCGCATCCTGGTCGCGAAGCTCGGCCAGGACGGTCACGACCGCGGCGCCAAGGTGATCGCCACCGCGTTCGCCGACCTGGGGTTCGACGTCGACGTGGGTCCGCTCTTCCAGACCCCGGAGGAAGCGGCGCGTGACGCGATCGAGAACGACGTGCACCTCGTGGGCGTGTCGAGCCAGGCCGCAGGGCACAAGACGCTGATCCCCGAGCTCATCGCCCAGCTGCGCAAGCAGGGCGGCGACGACATCCTCGTGGTCGCGGGCGGCGTCATCCCCGCGCAGGACTACGACGAGCTACGTGACGCCGGAGTGGCCGCGATCTTCGGTCCCGGCACCAACATCCCCGAGGCGGCAGCCGAGATCGTGAGCCTACTGCGGCGCGCCTGACCGCGGAACCTCTCGTACCCTCGCGCCCCATGAGCGCCCCGGTGCACGCGAGCGAACGGCCGCGGGCCGGGTATCCCGGCCCGCAGAGAGCGAGCCATCGAGCAGGCACCGAGAGCGGATCGGCATGAGTGAGCTGGCCGAGCAGGTCGTCGCGGGCGATCGACGCGCGTTGGCGCGTGCGATCACGCTGGTGGAATCGACGCGCGCCGACCACCGCGCCGAGGCGGAGGCGCTGCTGGCGGAGGTGCTCCCGCACGTCGGCAACTCGGTGCGGGTGGGCATCTCCGGCGCGCCCGGCGCGGGCAAGTCGACCTTCATCGAGGCGCTCGGCGGCTTCCTGGTGGAGCAGGCACACCGGGTCGCGGTGTTGGCCGTCGATCCGTCGAGCACGCGCAGCGGCGGCTCGATCCTCGGAGACAAGACGCGCATGGAGCAGCTCACGCGCTCGCCCCTCGCCTTCGTCCGACCGTCCCCCACCGGCGGCACCCTCGGCGGCGTGGCGCGCCGGACCCGCGAAGCGCTCCTGCTCTGTGAAGCCGCCGGCTTCGACGTCGTCCTGGTCGAGACCGTCGGCGTCGGCCAGTCGGAGGTGAAGGTCGCGGCGATGGTCGACCTCTTCCTGGTGCTGGTCGCGCCCGGCGGCGGCGACGAGCTCCAGGGACTCAAGCGCGGGATCATGGAGCTCGCCGACCTGGTCGTCGTGAACAAGGCCGACGGCGACCTCGCCGCCACCGCCGCCCACACCGCGGCCGACTACGCCGCCGCGCTCCACCTCGTACGCCCGCGCCTCGCCGGATGGGATCCGCGCGTGCTGACGTGCTCGGCGCTGCTGGGCCAGGGCATCCGCGAGGTCTGGGACGCGGTCGAGGAGTTCCGCGCCCGGGTCGCCGACGCGCTGCCCGCGCTGCGCGCCGACCAGAGCCGTCAGTGGATGTGGTCGGAGGTCACCGACTCGCTCCTCGAAGCGCTCGCCGCCGACGAGGCCGCCGGTGCGTTGGCCCGGCAGCTCGAGCTCGAGGTGGCCCGGGGCTCGATCACGCCCACCGCGGCCGCGCGCGCCGTCGTCGAGGCGCTGCTCGGCGACCGCTCCGCCTGACCGACCCGGCAGCTCGCCGCTCAAGGTCGAGCACCCGAAATACCGAAGACAGGACGTGAGCGCGCAAGGAATCCTGGCCGGCGTCGTGCTCGTGGCGATCGTCGTCCTGGCGATCATCTCGACGCGCGTGGTGGGCCGACGCGCCGCCCGCACCGTCGACCAGGTGACCGCGCTGCTCGAGCGGAACGAGGCGCGCTTCCGGGCGATGGTCCGTGACTCCAACGACATCATGGCGATCGTCGACCCCCACGGTCGGCTGGTGTACGCGAGCCCGGTCACCGAGCGGATCCTCGGGCTCGAGATCGAGCCCCTCATCGGTGCCGACGTGTTCGACCTGATCCATCCGGACGACCGCGCCATCGCCAAGAGCGGCTTCGACCTCACCCGCGCCGGTCACGACGCCGACCGCATCGAGGTGCGGCTTCGTCACGCCGACGGCAGCTGGCGCGTCGTCGAGGCCATGGCCACCAACCTGCTCGACGACCCCGCGGTCGCGGGCATCGTGATCAGCGCGCGCGACCTCACGGACCGGCGGTTGGCGGAGGCCGAGCTCCGCGAAGCGCAGGAGCGGTTCCGCAGCGCGTTCGAGCACGCGCCGATCGGCATGGCGCTCACGTCGATCGACGGTCACCTCTTCCGGGTGAACCGCGCGCTGGTACAGATCCTCGGGCGAGGGGAATCGGAGTTGCTGGCCTCGTCGATCCTCGACCTGAGCCACCCCGACGACCGCGAGATGTGTCGGGAGTCGATGACCCGGCTGCTCACCGGCGCGATCGCGAACTGCCGGATCGAGCAGCGCTACCTGCACCACGACGGGCACCCGGTGTGGGTCTCGGTGAGCGCTTCGATCGTGCGCGACGTCAACGACCGACCGCTGTACTTCGTCAGCCAGATCGAGGACATCGCCGAGCGCCGGGCGAGCGGTGAGGCGCTCGCGCACCAGGCGGTGCACGATCCGCTCACCGGGTTGCCGAACCGAGCTCACTTCGTCGAGCGCCTGGGTCGCGAGCTCAACGACGCGGTGCAGCGCCACGAGCGTGTCGCGGTCCTGTTCCTCGACCTCGACCGCTTCAAGGTGGTGAACGACAGCCTGGGGCACTCCGCCGGCGACCGCTTGCTGGTGGCGGTGGCCGACCGGCTGAGCGCGACCATGGGCCCGAACGACGTCGTGGCCCGCTTCGGCGGCGACGAGTTCACGATCCTGTGCCACAACGTGACCAGCGAGGAGACCGCCGAGCTCGTGGCCGAGCGCCTGGCGGACGCGGTCTCCCGGCCCGTCGCGCTCATGGAGGGTGAGGTGTTCGTCACCGCCAGCATCGGCATCGCGCTGTCGGGCGGCGTCGCCGACAGCCCGGAGACGCTGCTCCGCAACGCCGATGCGGCGATGTACCGGGCCAAGGAGCTGGGGCGCGACCGCGCCGAGCTGTTCGAGGCGCGGACGCACAACCGCGCCGTCGACGACCTGCGCACCGGCAACGCGCTCCACCGCGCCGTCGAGCGCGGCGAGATGCGCGTCCACTACCAGCCGATCATCGACCTCGCCGACGGATCCCTGTTCGGGTTCGAGGCGCTGATCCGCTGGGAGCACCCCGAGCGCGGCTTGGTGCCGCCGATGGAGTTCGTGCCGCTGGCCGAGGAGACCGGCCTCATCGTGCCCCTCGGTGTGTGGGCGCTCGAGCAGGCCTGCGCGCAGGCGGTGCGCTGGCACCGCGCCGCGCCCGGCGCATCGCCCCTCTCGATGAGCGTGAACCTCTCGCCCCGCCAGCTCGCCGAGCCCGCGCTCCCGAACGACGTGGCGCGCGTCCTGCACGACACCGGCATCGCGCCCGGCGCGCTCTGGCTCGAGATCACCGAGAGCACGTTGATGCGGGACACCGAGTCGGCGCTGAGCGCCCTCGGTGCGCTCCGTGCTCTCGGCCTTCACCTCGCGGTCGACGACTTCGGGTCCGGCTACTCGTCGCTCGCGTACCTCCAGAGGCTCCCCGTCGAGACGCTGAAGATCGACCGGACGTTCATCGCGGGTGTGGGCCAGCAGCAGGACAGCACCGCGATCGTCGACGCGGTCGTGAGCCTCGCCCGCGCCCTACGGCTGTCGACGGTGGCCGAGGGGATCGAGACGCCCGAGCAGTTCCAGCAGCTCCGGGCAATGGGGTGCGAGCTGGGCCAGGGCTTCCTCTTCGGGCCCGCCCGCCCGGCCAGGGCGTTCGGCGCCGACCCTCGCCGGGCCTTCACCCGCCGCACGCGCGCCACGTCCGTCGACGTGCCGCTCGCCTGAATGTGACGAAGAACCACACGCGTGTAGTTCTCGTCGTCGCGTCCTCGTGCTCCGACGTAGCCTGCTGAGGTGGTCCTGACCTGGATCCTCGTGGGCGGCGCGGTCCTGATGGTGGGCGCGGCGTTCGTGTACGCCTGGCGGAACCGTCCCTTTCGCGGGCCCGGTGCCGACACCGCGGCCGTCGACGAGATGGCGATGCAGGCCAGCAAGTTCACGACCCGCGGTCCGTGCATGGGCGCCGACGTCGGCAGCGACCTGTAACCGTCGGTCGTCTCCCGCGGCGTCCCCGCGGCCGTGCGCGTTGGCGGGTCGTGCGCCATGATCTCGGCCTCGGCACGAGGGGGGATCCGAATGATCGAGTTCGCACGCCGCACCCACCACGTCGTGATCGACGCCGACGGCCACGTGTGTGAACCGGTCGACCTCTGGGAGACGCACCTTCCGTCGTCGATGCGGGAACGGGGACCGCGCGTCCGCTACTCGGACAAGCTCGGGACCCAGCACGTCCTGGTCGAGGATCACGTGGCCATCCCGATGGGTCTCGCCGGGCTCGGCAACGCCGGGATGCACCGGAACCAGGACTTCGGCAACGCCTTGCGCTATCCCGACGACCTCAATCCGGGCGGATGGGATCCGAAGGAGCGACTTGCGGTGATGGACCGCGAGGGCATCGACATCGCGGTGCTCTACTGCGGCCTCGGCCAGTCGCTCGGTGGCTTCACCGACGTCGACCTCGCCGTCGCGTCGCACCAGGTCTGGAACGACTGGATCGCGGACTGGACCGCGACCGACCCCGAGCGGCTCGTCGGCACCGCGGTGATCCCTCCTCACGACCCCCGCGCCGCGGCGCAGGAGGTGCAGCGCGCACAGTCCCTCGGGCTCGTCGCCGGTGTCATCCGACCGAACCCGGTGAACGGTGAGCCGTTGTGGTCACCTGCGTTCGACCCGATGTACGAGGCGTTGGCGGGGACGGGTATGCCGCTCGGCCTGCACGGTGCCGGCCTGTACGACATCGACGGCGTCAGCAAGCGGATGATCGACCTGATGGCAATGGGTACGCATCACGCGCTCATCCTGTTCATGGACCAGTACATGACCTTGGCCGGCCTCGTGTACGGCGGCGTCTTCGAACGGCACCCCGACCTGGAGGTGCTCGTGCTGGAGTGCGGCGGTGGCTGGATCGCGCACTGGATGGACCGCTTCGACGAGTTCCTCGAGGCCTACGAGTGGGCACTTCCCGCGAAGCTGAGCCTCACTCCGAGCGAGTACTTCCGGCGGAACTGCGTCATCAGCTTCGATCCGGGCGAGCGGACGATGGGGGCGATGGCCGACCTCGCGGGCGAGGACAACCTCATCTGGGCCAGCGACTTTCCGCACTCCGATGCGAAGTATCCGGGGGTGGTCGACGAGTTGCTCGAGCACGTCGAGCACCTGACTGACGCGCGCCAGCGCAAGATCGTCGGCGAGAACGCGGCGCGCGTCTACGGCATCGAGGAGCGTTACGAGAAGCGCGTCACGGATGCCTGAGCTCGATCTCCTGGTGCGGGGCGGAACGGTCGTCGACGGTTCCGGCCTGCCCGCGTTCACCGCCGACGTGGGCGTGCGGGACGGCCGGATCACGGCCGTCGGTCGACTCGGCGCGTCCGCCGCCGGCCGCACCATCGACGCCGACGGTTGCGTCGTGGCGCCGGGCTTCGTCGACATCCACACGCACTACGACGCCCAGCTCCACTTCGAGCCCACCGCATCGCCATCGTCGTGGCACGGCGTCACGACCGTGATCAACGGGAACTGCGGGTTCTCCCTGTTCCCGGCGCGACCGGCGGACGTCACCTGGCTGTGCGAGATGCTCAGCCGGGTGGAGGGCATGTCCGCCGACACGCTGGCGGCGGGGGTGACCTTCCGAGGTGGGGGTCTGCCCGACTTCGCGCGCGGACTCGAGGGCGCCCTCGGCGTGAACGCGGCGTTCCAGGTCGGGCACTCCGCGC
>DATBBL010000079.1:0-19353 GCA_036271015.1 Acidimicrobiia bacterium | reverse complement strand
CCGACCTCCCGTCCCCGCACCCGCGGCTGGTCGAGGCGCGCCTCGTGGTGGTGCCAGGCCGGCAGGCCGCGGCCCTTGGCGCAGGCGTACCCCCGCGACACCGGGTGGCCGGCGTCGCCGCGCACCCGGAGGACCCGGTCGCCGTCGACCGTCACGGTGATCCCGCAGGCGGCGGCGCAGATCCGGCAGTACGACAGGACCTCCCGTTCCACCGGCTGACCCTAACCCTCCCGCACTGGGGTCGCCCGCGCTCACGAACCTACGATCCGGCCTGGTCAGGAAGACAGGAGCCCCCAATGCCGCGCGCCCGAATCGGGAAGCTGTTCCACCTCACCCCGCTCGTCGACAGCCTCGGCGACGCCGAGTACTTCTTCAACCGGGTGTTCTCGCCGCTGTGCATGATGCGGAACTGGTCCGACCACTGGTACCGGCACGCGGCGATCTACGTCATCGCGGAGACGTCCATCGAGCCGATGGAGTGCCTCCCGGGCCCCGGCGACGCGAGGACGAGCTGGTTCCGGTACGTCGACCGCTTCGGCCCGCGCGTCCACAACATGGCGTTCTACGTCGACCACATCGAGGACCTGGCGCAGCGGCTCGAGGAGGCGGGGGTCCGCATCACCGACGGCGGCTCGGGTCAGCCGACGGTGTTCTGCCATCCGAAGGACACCCCCGGAATGCTCGAGTTCCATCCCGCCGCCGGGGGCACGTGGGAGCAGCTCGACCCACGCTTTCGTCCCGAGTGGCCCGCGTTCCGGGACGCGTATTGGGGCAACCATCCGCTGGGCCTGCGGCGGATGTCGCACATCACGATCGTGGTGGACGACCTCGCGGCGGCGGAGAAGTTCTACGTCGACGTACTCGACGCGGCGCCGCTGCCCGAGCAGGCCGCGACCGTGGAGGGCGGCAGCTCCCGGCACCTCCTGGTGGGTGAGGACACGGTCGTCGAGCTCCTGGATCCCGGTGACGGCGACAGCGTCGCCGCGCGCGACCTGCAGCGGGTCGGCCCATCGGTCACCGGCGTGACCTTCACGGTGCACGACGTCGCGGCTGCGGCGCGGTGGCTCACCCTGCTCGAGGACTGCGTGGCGGAGCAGACCGATCACGAGGTCCGGCTCGACCTGGCGAAGACCTGGGGCTGCGAGTACCGCTTCACCGACCGGGTGCTGACGGGCGACCCGCGCGCCTGAGGCCGTCTCAGCCCGGAGCCGCGGCGGCGACCGCGGCGGCGATGCCCGGGCGGAGCGACTCCACCCAATTCCGATCGCGGTCGGCGCGCGCACGCGCGACGTCGTCGTCGGTGATCCCGTACACCGCGCGGGCGTTGACCCCGAGGATCTCGGCCTTGATCTCGGCGGTGAGCGGCGGGTAGCCGAACTCCTCCTGCATCCGGCTCGGGATCGTGAACGTCCGGAACGCGTCGATGAGCGGCTGGGGTGATCCGTACCAGATCGAATCCGTGCCCCAGACGATGCGTTCGGGCCCGACCGCGAGCAGCAGCTTGCCGAGCACGTGCGCGGCCTCGGTCGGTCGCCGGAGCATCAGGTACCACGTGCTCCCGAGCTCGGCGTAGACGTTGGCGCCCGGCGCCACCCCGGCCGCAGCCAGGCTCGCGACCAGACGATCGACGCCGGTCGGCGTGATCGGGTCGAACGCGGCCTCCTCGCGTTCCGGGTCGCGCTCGTAGCCGGAGTGGTACACGAGGAAGTTCACCTCGGGGAAGGCGACGGCCGCGGGCCCGACGTCGCGCGGTGAGGCGGCCGCCAGCGAGGCGGCAGGAATCGGACCGCCCAACCCCTTGTGCACGGCCACGACGCGTGTCCCGGAGGCTCGGACGCGCTCGAGGAACGGGAAGCCGATCTCGTCGTCGTCGAGGAACCAGCCACCGGTGGGCGACGCCGCGGTCGGCGGGCCGTAGAGCGGATAGCACTTCCACCCCGATGGCCGCAGCGAGTCGTGCCGTTCCACCATCGCATCGAGCTCCCGGGGCCCGAAGTTCGGGTGGACGATCGAGTGGGTCAGCACCCGACCGGTGCCCGCGTAGCGGTCGACCAGCTCGCGGGCGGCGGCGATCTGCGGGTTGAGCAGCACGTTGTGGTCGGCCCCACCGGGGGTCGACGTGAGCAGCGCGATCGTGGTCTCGCTGGCGCCGAACACGTGGCCCGCCCACGCGGCGGCGTCGAGGAGCTGCGGGTCGACGGTCGCCCACCGGTCGGGGTCGACCATGCTCAGGAATCCGGCGAGGGCGGCCGCGCCGTCACCGTGCCACCGGTTGGGGTCCACGAGGTGCGTCTGCACGTCGACGACCGGTCCGGTCGACGCGAACGCGTCCTCGGCGGCGTCCGCGTCGATCTCGGCCTCGACCGGCACCAGGAAGAAGCCGCCGCCCGCCTCGGCGTCGAGGGCGCGCAACGCGGTGGCGAGGCCCCGGCGGTCACCGTGGTACGCCTCGGTGGTGATACCCAGCCGGTGAGCGTGCCGGTCCGCAGTCGCGGCCACGGTGCCGGCGGTGCGGTGGAGGCGCGCGTCCCACGGCACCGGCGCGTACTCGTCCGACGAGCGCGGTCGGAGCAGCGGTGGGACGGGGCCGCTCACCGCGTCGCGCCCCACGATTCCCAGTACGTGACCGTCTCGGGCGGTGGCCGCTTCGCCCGCTGGAAGTCGGTCCCGATGGTGTGCGCCACCGGGAACATCGCGACCTGCGTGACGGTGTCCGGGATGCGCAGGATCCGCGCCGCGTCGGACTCGTCCCAGAGGTGCGCGGTCGTCCACACCGAGCCGAGCCCGCGCGACCGCAGGGCGAGGAGGAAGCTCCACGCGGCCGGGAGGATCGAGCCGAACGCGGTCGCGGCGGCGATGAGCGGCGCGCCGTCGAATCGCCGTTCGATGCACGGGATGACGAGCACCGGCACGTGTTCGATGGTGTTGGCGAGCTGCAGCGCGCTCTCGTACACGTGTCGGGTCTGCGGGTCCTCTTCCTCGGCGACGCCCTTCTGCAGGTAGCTGAGGCAACCGCCGCGGTAGATCTCGGCCAGCGCGGACTTCGTCGCCGGCTCCGTCACCACCAACCAGCGCCACGACTGCGCGTTCGTGCCCGTCGGGGCCTGTTGCGCGAGCGCGATGCAGTCGAGGATCACCGCGGGGTCGACCGGTCGGTCGAGATCGAGACGCCGACGGACCGCGCGCGTGGTGGCGAGCAGCTCGTCGGTCATCGCGGTGTCGAACATGGGTGCTCCGCTCGTCGAACGCGCGTGCTCAGTGGCGCGGGAACAGGTTCGGCTTAGTTCCGAACCGCGACGACACGCAAGCTCCTGGACCGCGAGCCCCTTTTGCCCCAAGCCTTTGGTGCAGCAGGACGAGAGCGCCGCCCGCCGCTGTGGGACGATGCGGGGCATGCCGATCGACCTGATGTTGGCGACGCTCACCAACCGGCGCGAGTTCGGCGACGACTGGCTGCTGGAGCGCAAGTTCGACGGCGAGCGCTGCGTCGCGCGCCGCGACGGCGCCGACGTGCGGCTGGAGTCGCGCACCGCGAGGGACCTCACCGGTACCTACCCCGAGGTCCGAGCGGCGGTGGCCGCGCAGCAGGTCCGGAACCTCCTCCTGGACGGGGAGGTGGTCGCGTACGACGGAGAGCAGACGTCGTTCAGCCGGCTCCAGCAGCGTCTCGGGGTGACGAACCCCTCCGCCGACCACGTGGCCGCCTTTCCCGTCGTGTTCTGCGTCTTCGATCTTCTGGAGATCGACGGCGAAGATCTCACCGGCCGGCCGCTGATCGAGCGCCGGGCGCGGCTGGCGGGATCGATCCGGCCGAGCGCGGCGCTGCAACTGAGCGAGGCGTGGCGCGGCGACTCCCAGCGCCGGTTCGCCGCGGCGTGCCGGTCGGGCTGGGAGGGGCTGATCGCAAAACGTGCCGAGGCGCCGTACGTCCGCGGCCGCTCGAAGGACTGGCTGAAGCTGAAGTGCGTCTGGGGCCAGGAGTTCGTGATCGGCGGCTACACCGATCCCTCCGGCAGCCGGACCGACTTCGGTGCGCTGCTCGTCGGCTACTACGACGACGGCCGGCTGAAGTACGCGGGGAAAGTCGGCACCGGCTACACCGCGGCGACGCTCCGCCGACTTGGCGCGCGGTTGCGAGAGCTGGAGTCGCCGGAGTCGCCGTTCGTCGATGTGCGCCCCATCCCTCGCGGCACGCACTGGACCCTCCCCGAATTGGTCGCCCAGATCGGCTTCGCCGAGTGGACGAGCGACGGTCGGCTGCGTCAGGCGCGCTTTCTCGGGCTGCGCGACGACAAGCCCCCCGCGGAGGTCGTCCGGGAGCGCGCCCTCGAGAACCCCTGACAGCCGTCGGCACCGCCGACCACCTTCGCGCCTTGTCCTCCCTGGGCGAAGGGTGACACGCTGGCCGCGAAGTACCTCCCCCGCGAGAGGCAGACCAAATGACCGAGAGCACCGAGGGGCCCGCATCGCGAGACGACGAAGGGTCGTGGTTCGCCGCACTCTTCTTCGGCGTGACCATCGCGGCGGCCATCTTGTTCACGCTGTACGTGTTGCTGTGGGACGGCGGTGCCCACACGTAGTGGCGACGCGGGCGGGGGCGCTACCGGTGTGGTCATGACGGTCTCATCTGCATGAGGTGAGGGTCGCGGCGTCGGGCCCGGGGTGTTGCTACCGGGTTGGGCTCTTGCCTGGATAGTCGACCGCCCTGCCCGGGCCCGACACTGCCGCCCGTCGCCTCGGCGGCAGGGCAAGCGGCCGGTCGTGCCCGTGCTCCTCAGAGGCCCGGGAACGGGTCCTCCAGCGACCCGAGCACGTGCGTCGCGCCCGCCCCCTCGAGCTCGCCCTTGGCGTACTTGCCGGTGGCGACTCCGACCGACACCGCGCCCGCACCCTGCGCCGCCGCGATGTCGAGGGGCGTGTCGCCGACGACGAACACGTCCTGCGGCGCCAGATCTCCGTGCAGGTGGGCCGCCTTCTCGATCGCGATGCGAGTCAGCTCGGGCCGGTCGGGCGAGTCGGAGCCGTACGCACCGAAGAGGAAGAACCGGTTCAGGTTCGCCGGCATCAGCTTGGTCCGTGCCGCGCCCTCCATCGCGCCCGACACGATCCCGAGGATGACGCCGGCGTCGATGAGACGCTGCAGCACCTGATCGGCCCCGGGCAGCATCCGGTACTCGGCGGAGCTCCAGATGTCGTCGCTCATGTGGAGGAGGTACTGGGCGTAGAGCGGGTCGAGCTCGTCGCCGACCGGCTCGCGCCCGAGGACACCGCGGAACGTCTCCCGCGCCACCTGCGGATCGGTCTCGCCGGCCGAGGTGTGCTGCCCGATGTCGGCCGGTAACCCGTAGACCTTCTCGAACGCGGCGTTCCAGCTCCGTGCCCCGGCGCCGCCGGTGTGCACCAGCGTCTCGTCGACGTCGAACAGCACCACGACCGGCTTGGTGACCACAGCGCCGGAGATGATGGCAGAGGACCTCGGTGCCGACAACCTCGTCGGCGCCGTCATGCACTCCGTGACCGCGATGAGACTGCGAGGAGCGCGCTAGAACGGTGGCATGCATCTCGACTTCCACCTGTGGCGCTTCGACTGGGCCGGCGGTCCGGCCGGCATCGGCGAAGGTGTCACCGACCTTGCTCAGCGTGCTGAAGCGATGGGCGTACGCACGCTCTCGGTCATGGACCACTTCTTCCAGATGGAGGCGGCCGCCCCGGCCGACGACCCCATGCTCGAGGGCTACACGGCGCTCGGGTTCGTCGCCGGCCGCACCCGCACGCTGCGACTGCGCACCCTGGTGACCGGGGTGACGTATCGCCATCCCGGTCTGCTCGCCAAGACCGTCACGACGCTCGACGTCGTCTCGGGCGGGCGAGCCGAGCTGGGCATCGGGGCGGCGTGGTACGAGCGCGAGCACCTCGGTCTCGGAGTGCCGTTTCCGCCGGTCGCCGAGCGCTTCGAACGTCTCGAGGAAGCGATCCAGATCTGCCTCCAGATGTGGAGCGACGACAACGGCGCGTACCGCGGTCGCCACTACCAGCTGGACGAGACGCTGTGCAGCCCGATGCCCGTGAGCAGTCCGCGGCCGCGGATCATGATCGGCGGATCCGGCGAACGCAAGACCCTCCGGATGGTCGCCCAGTACGCGGACGCGTGCAACATCTTCGGCGGTCCGCCGGAAGTGGCCCAGAAGCTCGAGGTCCTTCGACGGCACTGCGACGCGCTCGGCCGTGACCCCGACGAGATCGAGGTCACGGTCGGGTACCGCGACTTCCCCGCCGGCACCACGACCGACGACCTGCTCCGCGGTGCGGAGGCGTTCGCCGATCTCGGCGTGTCGACACTGGTCACGGGCGCGGTCGGACCCGATCCGGCCGGCTGGCTCGAAACGATGTTCGGGCCCGCGATCGACCGTCTCCGCGAGATCGAACCGAAGCGCCGCTAGCCCGGGCCGCCGACCCGTCCCGATGGATCGGCTTCGACCAGTTCGGTGACGCTCGTCCTCTTGCGTGGTTCACTTGACGGATTGCGCTCGGACCGGGAGGGGACGGGTGACTGAGTTGCCGTCGGGGACGGTCACGTTCGTGTTCACCGACGTCGTGGGTTCGACGCGCCTCTGGGAGGAGCATCCCGACGAGATGCACGACGCGTTGGCGCGTCACGACGAGTTGGTGCGTGGGGCGATCGAGGCGCTCGGCGGGCATGTGGTGAAGACCACGGGAGATGGGTTCCACGCCGCGTTCGCGATCGCGTCGGATGCGATCGAGGCGGCAGTTGCCGCGCAGCTCGCCTTGGCGGCCGAACCGTGGTCGGACCCCGGGCCGTTGCGCGTGCGCATGGGTGTTCACACAGGGGCGGGAGAGGTCCGCGACGGCGACTATTACGGCACGGCATTGAATCGGGCTGCCCGCTTGATGTCGGTGGCGCACGGCGGCCAGATCGTGTGTTCGGAGTCCACCGCGGGGCTCGCGCGGGACACCCTGCCCGCGGACACGGCGTTCGTCGATCTGGGTGTGCACCGGCTACGCGACCTCGATGTTCCCGAGCGGGTGTTCCAGGTATCGCATCCACGGTTGGATGGAGCGTTCCCGCCGCTGGCGTCGGCTGACGTGCATGCGACCAATCTTCCCAGACAGCCGACGTCGTTCGTGGGGCGTGAACGCGAGCTCGTCGCGATTCGGGAGGCCATGGGTTCGGCTCGCCTGGTCACATTGACCGGGGTCGGTGGTGTGGGGAAGACACGGCTGGCGACCCATGTGGGCGCAGAAGTGCTGAGCGACTTTGCCGATGGCGTCTGGTTCTGCGAATTGGCCGCGGCAGGTGATCCCGACGCCATGGTGCAGGTCGTGGCGAGCACCCTGTCGATCCAGGCTCGTGCGGGCGTCTCGCTCGATGCGAGGATTCAGGACGTCTTGCGTTCGCGTCGGGCCCTGCTCATCTTCGACAACTGCGAGCACGTGCTCGATGTCGCATGCGATCTCGCGGACGGGATTCTCGGCGGATGTCCCGGCGTGCAGATCCTGGCGACAAGTCGGGAGCCGCTCGATGTCGCCGGTGAACGGGTGATACGCGTCCGCTCGCTTCCACTGCCGGCGGACGTCGACGACCTCGCGCAGATCACCTCGACGGCTGCCGTGCAGCTGTTCGCCGAGCGGGCGAGCGCGGTCGAGCCAGACTTCGACGTGTCCGCTGCGAATGCCGTGAGCGTGGCGCAGATCTGTCGTCGCCTCGACGGAATCCCGCTCGCCATCGAGCTCGCAGCGTCACGAGTCGCGTCGTTGCGTCCCGCCGAGATCGCGGAGCTCCTCGATGAGCGATTCCGGCTCTTGACCGGCGGGCGACGCACCGCGGTGGAGCGACACAAGACGCTCCGCGCGACCGTCGACTGGTCGTACTCTCTGCTCGTCCCGACCGAACGGCTCGTCTTCGACCGCTTGGGCGTGTTCGCCGGCACGTTCGACGAGCAAGCCGCCGTGGCCGTTGTCGGTGTCGATGTCGATAGCTGGGTCGTTCGCGACGCGCTGGCCGGTCTCGTGCACAAGTCGATCGTGAACTCTGTCGAGCTCGAAGCCGCGACCAGTCGCTATCAGCTCCTCGAGACGCTACGCGCGTACGCCCGTGATCGACTCGAGGAGAGCGGCGAGGCGGATGCGGTACGACGCCGCCACGCCGGCCACTACGCGGAGCGGGCCGAGCTGCGGGGAGCGGCGTTGCTCACCGGCGTCGGTGTCGACACGGCCTTTCGAAACGGCCTGCTCGATACCGACGACACCCGGGCGGCCATCTCATGGGCCCTCGATTCGCCCGGGCCCGGCGACGACGAGCTCGCTCTTCGCATCGCGGTGGTCTTCTCCGGTGCCGGGCCTCAAGCGAGGCGCGACGCCGGTCTCTTGACCAGCGCCAGCCGTCTCCTCGAACGCGCCGCTCACGCCCATCCGGAGTTCGAAGGCGCCATCCTGGCCGGCCTCGCCGCCGACGCGCTCTTCCTCGAAGGTGATCTGGCGCAGGCGGAGGAGCTGGCCCATCGTGCCCTCGCCGGCGTACGGAGCGCATCGATCGTGCCCGCCGGCGAGACGCCGATGGCGTACAGCGTGCTGATCTTCTGCGCCATCGCCCGCGGTCGTTTCGACGAGGCCCGCCAGGTCGTCGAAGAAGCGATGAGTCACTTCGACGCTGCACACGGCCGTTCGTTCTTCGAATACCACGCAGCTCGTATCGAGCTCGCCGCCGGCGACAACGCCACTGCTCGGCGCCACGCTGAGCAGGCAGTGAGCCTCGCGCGTGAGGCCGAGTTCCCACTCCGCCTTGCCCAGGCGCTCAGCGTGCTCGGGCAGGTCACGGTTTGCGCCGATCCGGACACTGCACGCGCCGCCCTCGACGAGATCTCGATGATCGAAGGCCCAACCGGGCTCCTCATCCGACAGGGTGCCTACAACGCTCTCGTCGTGACCGTCCGGCTGAGCCAAGCGGAACAGGCGTGGGGAACCGCCCTGCACGCGCTGCGGGACGCCGCGGTACGTGCGCGCGATCACGGAACGTTCACCGCAGTCACCGCCGCCGCGCTCTTGGCCGGGGTGCTCGCCGATTTCGACCGACCCCGCACCGCCGCGGTGCTCGCCGGGGTCCTGACCAGAGGCCCCTACGCATCCATCTTCCCCGCGGTGACCGCGCCCGACGACCGACAGCAACTCGCGGACCAGTTGGCGGCAGTCCGCGCGCAGCTCGGCGCCGACCAGTACGAGGATGCGATCTCGCAAGGCGCGGCGATGTCGCTCGACGGAACTCTCGACACCATGCTGACCGCGATCGACGAGATGCTGGCGACTGCGGCCGACCTCTCGAAGACGTAGCCATCCTTCTCGCCGCGGCAGCTGCGCTCCGAGCGCGGCCATCCGCCGGCAGGATGTGTGCCAGAACGCTCAGCCGACCACTTGCTGGGCTGCCCCTGCACGGTACGGCAAGCACGGTGCGGCATCTGTGCAGGATCACGGCTCGACCTCAGCACCCGCGCGATCTCGTCGACGGCGAGTGAACAGCAGCGTGATGCTGACGATGACGAGCCACGCCGGGAACAGGAAGTCGAGCGGGCCTGCGAACGCGCCGGTGATGCCGAGCACCACGCCGAACAGCAGACCGAGGCGCGCCAGCCATCGCGGGAGAGCTCCGAACCGCAGCCCGATCGTTGAGGTGGCGGCCATGAAGACTCCGACGAGGCGCGACGCGCTCACACCCCAGAGGCCGAACCACAGAGAATGGGCGAGCGCGACCGTGCCCTCGTCGAGGTTGGCCCGCCCCCCGAAATGCACGACCAGCGTCGGCGCCGCCGCGCAGGTCGCGGCGGCGATCGTGAGCAGCCCGAACGCGATCCCACTGCCGAGAAAGACCGTCGAGAAGAACTGATCCTCTCGCTCCCCCAGGCGGCGACGGACCACCGCCATGAACCACAAGAACGCGACGATCCCGAACGGGGCGAGGTTCAGTCCGACGAAGACGGTGAAACGGTTATCGGAGTTCGCGTACCACCCCAGGTCGGCGGTCGAGGACCCGACCCCGGGCTGTCGAGCCAGCAGGTACACCGACAGCGACAGCAGCACCGCCGCTCCGATTCCCGAGAACGCGGCCGCCTCCACCACGACAGTGCGCGACGCGCGCCGTCGATCGTCGCCTGCTTGACCTGCGCCTCCGCCGCCGCGGCACGAGCGTTCGCCGCCACTTCCCACCCGGGAGCTCGGTCGTCGAGGGTCGCCTCCCAACGCCGGACCGTGGAACCGGCGCCGCGCCACCACTTGACCAACCCCACAGCCTGCGCTCCCGACCCGGTCCCGCGACACACGAGCTGCGTACAGGATGCCCGCTCCGGCGTTCCACCGCGGAGCGTTGCTCGGCCCGGACCGGGTTCGAGGCTTCGGTGCGGGTGATCGCTAGGGCGCGGACGTCTCGCTCACGTAGAAGCGGTTCCCGTCGGGGTCGACGAACGAGAACATCAGCGGCACGTCGGGCCAGTCGAGGAGGTCGCCGACGTCGAGGCCGGCCGCGGCGACGGCCGCCTGCGCGGCTCGCGCGTCGTCGGTCGCCAGACGGATTCCGGTGTCGATGCCGGTCGGGAGCTCGGGTCCGGTCCGGACCAGTGACACCGAGACGTCTCCCGCCGGTAGGTCCATCTCGATCCAGCGGAAGCCGGGCTGCAACTCGGTGTCCATCGAGACCGTGAAGCCCAACTGCTCCAGCACGGACTTGGTGCGGTCCTGGTCGGTGACCGGCACGGCCACACTCCTGACGTTGGTGAACACGTTCGTAGTCATGGAGTGAGGACTGGCGGGCGCCCGTGAACTCATCGGCGCGGTCAGGCGCTCGCACTCAGCAGTCGCTTGACCTCGGCCGCACCGGCGACCGCGGTGTCGACGTCGGGTGACTGAGGGATGAGGTTGAACGTCGTGCAGCCGGCCTCGACGTACGGGACCAGGAACTCCGCGATGTCGGCGGGCGTGCCGAACGGCGAGTACCGCTCGAAGCGGTCGAACGGGATCTGGTAGAAGCCCTCCATCGCGGTGGACACGAGGGTGCGGGCTTCTCCGCGATCGTCCGCGATGCCGCACCAGACCTGCATGGCGTGGGCGCGGGGGTGGTCGGCGCGTCCGGCGGCGGCGGCCTGTTCGTCGATCGACGCCACCACCTCCGCGTATCGCCTCGCCGAGTTCCACACGCCGATCCAACCGTCACCGAGCCGCGCTGCGCGCCGCACCGCGGCGTCGGACCGTCCGCCGACGATCAACGGCACCGGCGAGGGCGGCGCCGGCAGGATGAGCGCGTCGTCGAGATCGAAGAACTCGCCGTGGAACGTGACCGGCGTACCGGCGAGCAGCAAGCGCAGCACCTGGAGGCACTCGTCCATGCGACGGCCACGTGTGCGCGGATCCACACCACAGACCGTGTACTCGTGCGGGTCCTCACCGCCGATGCCGAGCCCCAGGACGAGCCGGCCCGGCGCGAGCAGCTCGAGGTCGGCGACCTGGCGGGCGACGAGCGTGGGATGGCGGAGCGGGAGCAGGTAGACCGCCACGTAGATCGGGATCGTGGCGTCGGTCATCGCCAGCGCGGTCGCGCTCAGGAGGCCGTCCGTCCCCGCGCCCACGAAGAAGCTCACGTGGTCAGCGGTGCAGACGTGATCGAGACCGGCGAGCGCCGCGGCGCGCGCGAAGGTGGTCACGGTCTCCGGGGCGGGGGTCGGCCCTTGGAGCGGCGGGAACGCGCCGAGCCGGATCGATGGCATGGCCCTCATTCAAACCCAGCCGGCGGGAGGACTGCTGGTGCCCGATGAGGATCTGCCCGCCGGCAACTGCGGAGAGCCCCTGGCTGACTCGTCGTCAGGCCAGGGGCCCCCGAACAGTCGTGCTGAAGCGTCGTCTCAGGAACCGGAGCTGCTGAGTTGGCTGCCGGCCTGGTTGAACTTGCTGTTCACCTGGTCTTTGAGGAACACGACCGCGGCGATGACCGCGAGCGCGATGAGCGCGACGAGGAGGATGTACTCCACCATCGACGCGCCTTCCTCGTCCTTGCCGAACTTCGCCTGCAGCCAAGTACGGAACACGAACACGTTCATGTGCGAATCCTCCAGGGATGGGTCACCCTCCCATCAACACGGGCGATTCACCCGTTGACGAATCCCTCGACCACTTGGCTGCGTCCGCTTGAACCAATTCGTCGCCGACGGCCTGAGAAGGTCGCGCGTATTCGCAGGAGGCCGAGCGGCCTCTCAAACAGCAGCGGGTAGGAGCGGTACGACGGGACCCTGGCTTCCAGCCGGGGTCCCGTCGCGTTGGCGCACTGTGGTCACGGCGCGGCCGGGGCGACCGTCGGCACGGGGACTGGCGTCGGGGGCGGCGGTGACGGCTCCGACTCCTTGTAGACGTAGGCGACGAAGCCGACGACCGCGATGGCGAACAGCAGGATCAGCAGGGTGGTCCACGGGGTGTCCCGCGGTCTCACCACGCGCGCCGCCTCGATGCGCCGGCCCGGGCCGGGCCGCTACTGGTGTTGCTCATGCTGGTCTCATGGGGATGGGGCGAGGGTCTCGGTGTCGGGCCCGGGGTGTCGCTGCCGGGAGGCCTCTCGGCTTGGGTAGCTGACCGCCCTACCCGGGCCCGACCTCTGCGCCAAGTGGGGATGCGGTGCCGTGGACCGGACGAGCCGACATCGCGATGCTCGGACCTGGTACGCAGAAGCGTCACCCGGGAAGCAGCACTTCGCGATGCTCGTCGCGGCGTCGCTGATGGTCGTGGTGCTCATCGCCATCGCCATCGTCGCGCTCGCCGTCCTCGGTGTCAGCCCCGACGGGGCCTGGTGATCGGGGATGCGTACGTGCCGATGCCCGCCGACCACGACCGGGCGCGCGCCGTTGTCCAGGCAGCTTCCACGCGAGCGGCTGAGGACTCCGTGAGGACCGACGCAGTGCGGTGACCGGCGGAATCGGTCAGGTGCGCGCGCCGACAGCCAAGATGGCCGCAACGTCGCTCTCAATCACCGATGCGCGGGCGTTCCTCGCCGCGTTGCAGCGACCCGAGTTCGACGAACTCGTCCGATCACTCGAACGTGACCGGCCACGCAAACGCAGTCGGGGGCACGAGCGCCAGCTCGAGCTCTGCAAGGTACGGGCGTACGCGCTGAGACTTCACAGCGAACGGCCATGATCCTGCCGACGACGAAGCGTCGATATGCCATTCCCAGTCCGTGCGCCTCCACCGCAGCCGCGGGGCACGAAGCAGCTCCTGCCGACGCCGCTCGCCCGCGGCTTCACGCGGCACGGCTGCACCCAGGAATGGCCGCGCAGAAGGCCCCGTCGGGGTTGACGCCGAAAGCTGCAAGCGCCACCATTCCGTCAGCTGTTTGGGCGCGCCTCATCCCGACCGCTCGGACAGTGGGGGCAGGACATGGGGACGTCCGTTCCTCTCTGGATCGGCCAACGGGCGTCCCCGCCCAAAGGGTCAGCGGTTTTGGGCCTGCCATTCACACCCCCGCTTCCCCCTGGTGGGAATGGGGCGAAAGACCCGTTGGCCTTGGGGCCTGGCTAGCCGGCTTGAGCAGCGGCGGCCAGGCTCCGCGCCTGATCGACCATCTGGCGGACCTCGGGGAGGCCGAACCGCGCGCTCCCCCTGACCTGCGTTGCGTGGAAGAGCGTCCCGCTCGTCACGGTGACCTCCATCGCCCCGCGCGTCTCGTCCTGCGTGATGAACAGGAACAGAAGACCGATTGGGAAGAGCACGATCGCGAGCACGAAGGTCCACCACGGGTGCTTCTTCGCTTCATGGCGGTAGTCCGTCACATTCCAGGTCGACCCGGCGATCGGTGCGGTGCCGCTCGGAGTGACGACCCAGTGCTGGGAGACGACGATGTCGCCAATCGTCACCACAGGTGCTTCAGGCTCTTGCGCTGGTGGGACCTCCGGTACGGCTACCGGCTCAACCGGGTCGCTCATTGCGGCGCCTTCCTCGTCGGGCACATAGCGCGAGCATACGCACACACTGCGTGGTGTCCGCGTCTTATTAGAAGTCGGAAGTGCTTTGCCGAAAGAAAACCCTCGAGGGTTGTCGGACTCCCATTCACGCGCCCAGGTATGGCGCCGACGAACAGCGTCGACCGGGATCACCTCGAACGAACCGCAGTCGCCACAGGTGAACTCAACAAACACCGTCATGCGCGTTCCTCTGCGATCAACGTCTCAAGGCCGGCGATCTCGAGGACCTTGCGCATGGCCGGCTGCGCGTCGCGAAGCTGAAGGGACCCACTACTCGCGATGAGCCGCTTGCGCTGCGCGATGAGGACGGCGATTCCCTCCGAGTCGAGGAAGCTGACGCCGGAAAGGTCCACGACTACGTCACCGTGGGAGGCCTCGAGAGCAGACCGCAGGAGGTCGCGAGTCGCCAGATCGATCTCGCCGACCGGGACGACCACCGTTCGTCCGTCGGCAAGCTCATGACGACCCAGGCGCAATGACGCATTCCTGGTACAGGTCATCGTTCACCACTCCCATGTCAGTCAGAGGCGAGATGCCCGACGGAGGTCAAGGTCCGGAACCTGACCGCCGAGAAAGGGCCCCCGCTTCCACAAGAGGGGTTATGTGTAACGAACGCTATTTTTCCAAGTTGTCGGTCCGCAAACCATTCGGTTGCGCGGCCTAGCCCGGCCGACCGGAGCCGAATGAGTCGGAGCCCCGGCGGGGTGTCGTTCCGCCGAGACTCTGCGCTGAAGGTCGGAGGGTCCGACCGAAACACTGCACACCCGCGTCGCCGTCTCGAGAAATGGGGGCTGCACGCGAAGAACCGGCCGAGCCGTAGCCCGCCCGGTGGTCCGCGGTCGGTCCGCGAGAGGTCGGGAAACGCGTAGAAGCGACGGGAACTACTGCGATGAGTTTCCGCAGGTCAGCGCCAAGATCGCCGAATCGATGTAGGTCACAGAATCGCCGAATCAGTTGCGCGGGATCTGGTTCCACGGCGTGTTCGGGTCCAGGCCGGGCTCGCGCGGGAGCCCGAGCACGCGCTCGCCGATGATGTTCATCTGGATCTGCGTGGTCCCGCCGGCGATGGTGCCGCCAGGCGCGCCGACGAACGACAGCACCGGGTCACCACGCATCACCTCACCCTCGTCGAGCTGGTCGCGGGTGTAGGGGCTGGACAACACGGTGCCGTCGGGACCCATGAGGTCGACGACGAGCTCGCTCACCCCGGTCAGGACCCGGCCCGACAGCAGCTTGAGCACCGACCCCTCGGGCCCGGGCACGCCCTTCTCTCGTTTCGCCTGCGCGCGCAGGCTCCCGAGCCGCAGGACCTCGGCATCGACCCAGAGGCGCATCAGCCGGTCGCGCATGACCGGCGAGCGCGTGCCGCACCGCTTCCACGCCGCCACCGCGCCCGCGATCGGGCCCGAACCCTGCGGTGCCACCTCGCTGCCGATGGAGACCCGTTCGTTCATGAGCGTCGCGTTGGCGGTGCGCCAGCCGTCGCCCACCTCGCCGACGCGCATGCTGTCGGGCGTGGTCGCATTGGTGAAGAACACCTCGTTGAAGCCGGAGGCTCCGGCCATGCTGCGGATCGGTCGTACCTCCACGCCGGGCTGGTGCATGTCGATGATGAACGCGGTGAGGCCCTTGTGCTTCGGGGCCTCCGGGTCGGTGCGGGCGAGCAGCAGGCCGAAGCGCGCCTTGTGCGCCATCGACGTCCAGATCTTCGAGCCGTTGACCACCCACTCGTCGCCGTCGCGCTCGGCGCGGGTGGCCAAGCCCGCGACGTCGGATCCTGCGCCCGGCTCGCTGAACAGCTGGCACCAGATCTCCTCGGCGGTGAAGATCGGGCGGAGGAACCGCTCCTGCTGCTCGCGGGTGCCGCGGGCCACGATCGTCGGGCCGCACATGCCGATGCCCATCGCGTTCCGCATCCACGGGTAGCGACGACCGGCGCGCTCGAGCGCCTCGTCGACGATCTCCTGCAGCTTCGGTGAGGCGTCCAGGCCGCCGAGGCCCACCGGGTAATCCATGCGGGCGAGCCCGGCGTCGAACTGCGCGCCCAGGAACGTGGTCTCGTCGTCGTCGGCGTGCTCGGTGAGGAGCTGATCGACCCGGGCCCGGATGTCGGCGTCGGTCACGTCGCTCATGACTGTGTGCGGCCGGTGCTGATCAGGTCCATCGGCGCACCTTACCGACGCGTGCTCGGGCCCGCCCCGCCCCGACCGGCTGTTGCCTCTCATCGAGCCTTCATCCGCCGGCGACGACGGTACCGATGCGGGCCTCGCGCCGCGCTGCCGCCGAGAACCGCCCTCCTTCGGATGAACGAGCGGCACGGTGCCAGGCCCGCGACCGCGTGCCCGGAGAGCACTCGGAGGACCGTGACCCACCGATGGACGATCCGCCCGCGAGCGGCCGGCGGGGTGCTGCGCACCCGACCCTCCGTCGCCGTCCTTACTGCGGTCCTCGTGGTGGCGCTGCTCGGCCCGGTGGTGCCTGCCGCGTACGCGGCGGCGCACAGCACCACGACCACGGTGCCGAGCGGCAACACCACGCCCGCGTCACTCCCGGAACCGCGGCCGGCGGCGTTCGACGCCACCGGCGCGGTGAGCGCGTTCCCCGCGCCCGGGACGCCGACCGCGTCACCGACCACGTCGATCAACCTGCGCGGTCCCGGCGCGGCCGCGCTGCAGACGATCCGGGTGCAGGGCGCGTCGAGTGGCGCGCACGCGGGCCACTTCCAGCCGCACCCGGACGGCGGGGGCACGACCTTCGTCCCCGACCAGTCGTTCTCGCCCGGTGAGCAGGTGACGGTGACCACGTCGCTGGCCGTACGGGGCGCCACCGGCGGCGCGTACTCGTTCACCGTCGCCCACCCGTCGTCGTTCCCGCAGCGTGCGTTGCCGCCGCCGACGCCGGCGTCGAAGAAGAGCCCCGCGAACGATCTGCTCCACTTCGTCACCCGCCCCGATCTCACCCCACCGAACCTCGAGGTGACCACCACTCCGGACCACGCCGCCCCCGGTGACGTCTTCATCACCCCCGCCGGGGGCGACTCCCAGCAGGCCCTGCTGATCGTCGACGGCGAGGGCCAACCGGTCTGGGAATCGCCCCGAGCGGGGACGCGCGCCATCAACCTGGAGGAGCAGCAGTACCAGGGCCAGCCGGTGCTCACCTGGTACGAGGGGTCGGTGGTCGACCCCGGCGTGGGCCAGGGCTCGTACGTCATCGCCGACTCGACGTACCGCACGATCGCCCGGGTGCACGCGGTCAACGGGTACTCGGGCGACATCCACGACATGACCATCACCCCGCAGGGCACCGCGTTGCTGCTCATCTACAACCCGGTCATCGTCGACGCACGGCGCGCGGGCGGGAGCGCGCAGCAGCGCGTGCTCGAACCGGTGATCCAGGAGATCGACATCCCGACCGGCACGCTGCTCTTCGAGTGGCACGGGCTGCCGTCGATCGCTCTCACCGACTCCTACCAGCCCGTCCCGAAGACGGCAGCCGGCACGTTCGACTACGTGCACCCGAACTCGGTGGCGCTCGACCAGGACGGCAACCTCCTGCTCTCCGGCCGGCACACGTGGACGGTGTACAAGATCGACCGGCTGAGCGGCGCGCTCGACTGGCGACTGGGAGGCAAGCTCGACAACTTCACCATGCCGAAGCGCGACGAGCCGGCGTGGCAGCACGATGCCCGCCGCAATCCCGACGGAACCCTCTCGATCTTCGACAACGGCGCGGCCGGCGCCACGGTCACGCACAAGTCGCGAGGACTCGTGCTGAGCATCGACGAGCAGGCCATGACCGCCGCCCCGGTCCACGAGTACGCCGCGCCGCCCAAGCTCCAGTCGACCAGCCAGGGCAGCATCCGCCCGATGGCCAACGGCGACTGGTTCGTCGGCTGGGGCGACCAGCCCGAGTTCACCGAGTTCGCGAACGACGGCACCATCGTCTTCGACGTCCACTTCCCGTCGTCCTCGGCCGGGACCATCTCGTCGTACCGGGCGCTCAAGTACCCCTGGACCGGCCACCCGACCGACCTTCCCGCGGTGGCGGCCCAGCGAGGGACGGGTGCCGCCATGACCGTCTACGCAAGTTGGAACGGCGCCACCGAGGTGGCGTCGTGGAACGTCCTCGCCGGGCCTGACCGCACCCACCTCGCCACGGTGACGTCAGGGCCGAAGCACGGGTTCGAGACCGCCATCCACGCCACGAGCAACGATCCGTACGTCGCCGTGCAGGCGCTCGATGCCAACGGAGCCGTGCTCGCCACCTCGCCCGTCATCACCCCGCGTTCTTGAGAGTCCTCGCCACACCGCTGCTGCTCGCGTTGCTGGTCGGCTCGATCGCGGCGAGGCCCGCGGCTGCCGCGACGACCGCATCGCGGTCGCGGCCGAACATCGTCTTCATCCTGACCGACGACCTCGACGCGGCGTCGTACGACCCTGCGCAATTCCCGGCCCTGCACGACCTGATGACGACGCAAGGCGTGACCTTCTCCAACTTCTTCGTCGACGACTCGCTCTGCTGCCCGTCGCGCGCGTCGATCCTGCGTGGGCAGTACGTGCACGACACCCGCGTGCTGAACAACGGCGCGCCTGCGGGCGGCTTCGAGGCGTTCCACCACCTCGGTCGCGAGAGCTCGACCGTCGCCACCTGGCTGCACGCCCGCGGGTACCGCACCGGCTTGTTCGGCAAGTACCTCAACGGGTACCCCGACACGGTTCCGCCCCGATACGTGCCCCCGGGCTGGGACGTCTGGGCCAGCCCGAGCGCCGGGAATCCGTACGGCGAGTACCGCTACGAGCTCAACGAGAACGGCAAGCTGGTGCAGTACGGGCACCAGCCGGACGACTACCTCGTCGACGTGCTGGCCCGGCACACGGTGCACTTCATCTCGCAGAGCGCGGGCAAACGGCCGTTCTTCGCCTACGTGGCGCCGTACGTTCCGCACGAGCCGGCGACCCCCGCGCCGCGCTACGCCGACGCGTTCCCGGGAGTGCGGGCGCCGCGCACGCCCTCGTTCGACCAGGCCGTCTTCCACGACGAGCCGCGTTGGTTGAGCGACCGACCGCCGCTGTCGCCACTGGTGCTCGCGTACATCGACACCCTGTACCGGCGTCGGCTGCAGGACATGCTGGGGATCGAGGACCTGCTCCGAGAGGTGGTCGCGACCCTGCAACGCACCGGCCAGCTCGCGAACACCTACATCTTCCTCGGGTCCGACAACGGGTTCCACCTCGGCCAGCACCGGCTCCCGCCCGGTAAGGAGACCGCGTTCGACGAGGACATCCGGGTACCGCTCGTCGTGCGCGGGCCCGGGGTCCCACACGACACCACGGTGAACCAGTTCGCG
>DATBBL010000078.1:0-30364 GCA_036271015.1 Acidimicrobiia bacterium | reverse complement strand
CCACCGATGGTGTCGAAGCGGATGACGTCGGCGCCGAGTTGGGCCAACGTGAGCCCGCCGAGCGGTGCGGCAACGAACGCCGATCCCTCGATGACCCGCAGTCCCGAGAGCAGCTCCATGCGGCACACAGTACGGTGCCGGGTGACGGACATGGGGCGGAGGCGTGGCCGGATGGCCGGGACGCCGGAGCGGAATGGACCTGGGTGACGGACATGGAGCGGAGGCGTGGCCGGACGGCCGGGACGCCGGAGCGGACTGGACCTGCGTGACGGACATGGAGCGGAGGCGTGGCCGGATGGCCGGGACGCCGGAGTGGAATGGACCTGAATGATGGAGAAGCTGCTGTTCCTCTTCCACCGCAAGGACGGCCTGAGCCGGGACGAGTTCTTCGAGCACTACCTCGACGTGCACGCCCCGCTCGGACTGCGCGTGACCCGCACCATGGAGGGCTACTCCGTCAACCTGGTCGACACCGAGGGCGCCGACGCGCCCGATGCGATCACCGAGGTCTGGACCGCGTCGGCGCAGGACTTCTTCGACCCGGCCCAGTCGTTCGCCACGCCCGACGACGCCCAGACGCTGATGACCGACCACGACTCGTTCATCGGTCCGTACGACACCTACATCGTCGAGGAGCGGGTCGTGCGCCAGGGGGGCGATCCGGCCGGCGCCAAACGAGTGTCGTGCTACGTCGAGGGTGAGACGGTGCCGGGGGCGGGACCGGACGTCACCGGTGTCGTCGAGCACCGCGTGGTGAAAGTGCTCGGCGACGACGCGCCGCCCTACACGACGATCGTGTCGACGTGGGCTCCGACGACGGACGCGCTCGGCGCCCCCACCGGCGTGAGCTACGACGTGCGCGAGTACCGCAAGAAGACCCCGCCGAGCTGACGTCTCCGTGATCAGACCGCGGTCTTCGGCGCCAGCTGGGGGTCGGCGGCGGCGACCTTCCTCAACAGGTCGCGCAGCTGCCGCTGCTCCGCCGCAGTGAGCGCCTCGAACGCCGACGGCGGTTCGGCCAGCAACTCGAGCGCCCGGGCCCGCTGGGCGCGTCCCTCCGGCGTCAGCACGATGGTGCGCACGCGCCGGTCGGCGGGATAGGGGCGGCGTTCGGCGAGGCCGCGGTCCTCCAGGCCGTCGGCGAGGCTGGTGACGTACGACGCGTCGCAGCCCCAGTGCTCGGCGAGGTCGCTCATGCGCAGTGCTTCGCCGTCGGCGAACGCGCCGAGGTGCACGAACGCCTTCAGCAGCGGGGGCGACAGCCCGAGCTCGGCGCAGATGCGGTGGACGCGATCGTGGGCCTCGCCCTCGACGAAGATGGCGTGCATCGAGGCCCAGGCTTCCCGGGCCGCCTCCGTGCTCACCGCGCCAGTCTAGGTAAACCCTTGATGAACGTCGACCATTGAGCCGCTCAAAGCTTGATTTGGCTCAAGGAAAACGCGCTAGGGTGGGAGCCCGTGGCAGAACCTGCGATCGTCGTCGACCACCTGGTCAAGTGCTTCGGGGACGTCGAGGCGGTCAAAGGCGTCTCGTTCGAGGTGCCGGAGGGCCGCGTGCTCGGCCTGCTCGGGCCCAACGGTGCCGGGAAGACCACCGTCGTGCGCATGCTCACCACCCTGCTGCGGCCCGACGGCGGCAACGCTCGCGTCCTCGGCATCGACGTCAAGGAGGATCCGCAGGCGGTCCGGGCCAACATCGGGCTGGCGGGCCAGTACGCCGCCGTCGACGAGAACCTCACCGGCCGCGAGAACCTCGTGCTCGTCGGCAAGCTCGCCCACCTCGACGGCGACGAGATCGAGGCCCGGGCTCACGAGCTGCTGGAGCAGTTCGCGCTCGAGCACGCGGCCGACCGCATCTCCCGCACCTATTCCGGTGGCATGCGCCGCCGGCTCGACCTCGCCGCCGCGCTGGTGCACCGGCCGCCGGTGCTGTTCCTCGACGAGCCCACCACCGGCCTCGACCCGCAGGGTCGCAACGACCTGTGGGGAGTGATCGAGGAGCTCGTGGCGCGTGGCACCACCGTGCTGCTCACCACGCAGTACCTCGAAGAGGCCGACGTGCTCGCCGACAACATCGTCGTGATCGACCACGGCAGCGTGATCGCCGAGGGCACCGCCGCCCAGCTCAAGGAGCGGATGGGCTCGACCGTCATCGAGATCACGTTGCGCGACGACGACGGCGCGGCGCGTGCCGCCGATGCGCTCGTGCCCGTCGGCACCGCGTCGCGCGACGGCAAGCTCATCCGGGTCAACGTCCCCGGCGGCGCCGGCGCGAGGTCGATGCTGGAGGCGGTGCGGATCCTCGACGGCGAGCACCTCGACCCGGCCACGATGGTCCTGCGCGAGCCCACGCTCGACGACGTGTTCCTCGACCTCACAGGGCACACCACGGCCGACAGCGACGAAGGAGAAGGCTCATGACGACGGTCGCCGCTCCCGCGCGCGCCACCACGCGCGTCAACCGTGGTCACGCAGTCGGCGACGCCATCACGATGGCGTGGCGCAACCTGCTCAACATCAAGCGCAACCCGCAGTTGCTGGTTTTCGCCACGATCCAACCGGTCATCTTCGTGGTGATGTTCCGGTACGTGTTCGGCGGCGCCATCCAGGGCAGCCTGCCCGCGGGGCAGACCTACGTGAACTTCCTGATGCCGGGGATCTTCGTGCAGACGATCGTGTTCGGTGCGCTGACCACCGGTGTGGGCCTGGCCGACGACCTCAGCAAGGGCCTCGTCGACCGCTTTCGGTCGCTGCCGATGGCCCGCTCCGCGGTGCTCGTGGGCCGCACGCTGGCCGACTTCGTCCGCAACTTCTTCGTGGTGATCCTGATGTGCGTGGTCGGCTTCATCGTCGGCTGGACCATCGGCACGGACGTGTTCGGTCTGCTCGGCGCGATCGGCATCATCCTCGCGTTCTCGTACGCGCTGTCGTGGGTGTTCGCCATCGTCGGGCTCACGGTGAAGGACGCCGAGACCGCGCAGGCGGTGTCGTTCCCCATCCTCGCCCCGCTGGTGTTCGCGTCCTCGGCGTTCGTGCCGGTGGCCACGATGCCGTCGTGGCTGCAGGGCTGGGCCCGCAACCAGCCGGTGTCGGTGGTGGTGAACGCGGCGCGCTCGCTCACCATCGGTGTCGGGCCGACGAGCGAGTACGTGATCAAGGCGATCATCTGGATCGTCGGCATCATCGCGGTGTGCGCGCCGATCGCCGTCGCTCGCTACCGCCGCGCCGTCTGAGCGTAGGCCGGTACGCTCCGCGGCCATGGGCCGTGACATCGCAACCCTCGTCGCCTCGATGACCCTCGACGAGAAGGCGGCGTTCACCGCGGGTGCCGACTTCTGGACGTTGGTCGCCAACGAGCGGGTCGGGATCCCACCCATCCGCGTGACCGACGGACCGAACGGGGCGCGGGGGAGCGCGCTGTTCGGGCTCGGCGGCGAGACCGCGGTGTGCGTGCCGTGCGGGTCGGCGCTCGGTGCGACGTGGGATCCCGCGCTGGTCGAGCGGGTCGGGGCCATGCTGGGCGAAGAGGCGCTCACCAAGGCCTGTCGCGTGTTGCTGGCGCCCACCGTCAACCTCCACCGCTCACCGCTCGCGGGCCGGAACTTCGAGTGCTACTCCGAGGATCCACTGCTCTCGGGGAAGACCGCCGCCGCCTTCGTGCGCGGTGTGCAGTCGCAGCGCGTGGTCACCACGGTGAAGCACTTCGCCGGCAACGATGCCGAGTTCGAGCGCCACAGCATCAACTCGGTGATCGACGCCCGCTCACTGCGCGAGCTCTACCTCGTGCCCTTCGAGCTCGCGGTGCGGGAGGGCGGCGCGCTGGGGATCATGACCGCGTACAACCGCCTCAACGGCCCGCACTGCTCGGAGCACGCCGAGCTGATCACCGCGATCCTGCGTGACGAGTGGGGGTTCGACGGCTTCGTGCTCACCGACTGGTTGAGCGCGGGATCGACGATCGGGTCGTCCGCCGCCGGGCTCGACCTGGAGATGCCGGGCCCGGGGCAGTTCTACGGCAAGGCCCTGGGCGAGGCCGTGCGCGCCGGTGAGGTGGCGGAGACCGAGCTCGACGCGCACGTCGCGCACCTGCTGCGCGTCTTCGACCGGGTCGGCGCCCTGGACGATCCCCCGGACTGGACCAGCACGTCGATCGACCGGCCCGAGCATCGTGCCCTGGCGCGGGATGCGGCGATCGCGGCCACGGTGCTGCTGCGCAACGACGCGATCCTCCCCTTCGACATCGCGGAGGTCCGCACGCTGGCGGTGCTCGGACCGAACGCCGAGCGACCGCAGATGATGGGTGGTGGCTCGGCCAACCTCGCGCCGCACTACCGGATCAGCCTGCTCGACGCGCTGCGCGACAAGGTGGGCAAACGCGTCGACGTTCGCTTCGCGCGCGGCGTCGACATCGACCGCACGGCACCGTCGCTCCTGGCGACGTTCGCGACCGAGTTCTTCGCCGGCCGCGAGCTCGCGGGCCCGGTCGTCGGCACCCGCACGTTCCCCGACGGCAGGCTCCTGCTCATCGACACCGCGCCTCCAGGGGTCGACATCGCCGACTTCTCGTACCGCGCCACCGCGACCTACGTCCCCGACGAGACGGGCGCGCACACCTTCTCGCTCGTGCAGATGAGCGGCCGGGCGCGGGTGCTCGTCGGGGGGCGGGTCGTGATCGACGGGATCGCGAACCCTCCCGGTCCGGGCACCGAGTTCTTCGGGTTCGGCAGCGCCGAAGCCGAGGCGCAGGTCGAGCTGGTGGCAGGGGACGCGATCGAGGTCGTGGTCGAGTTCGCCGAGCGTGACGGCGTCTTCCTGCGCGGGGTGAAGCTCGGCCTCCGTCGGCCGTCGCCGCCCGACCTGCTCGACCGGGCGATCGCGGTCGCGGCCGACGCCGACGCCGTCGTGGTGATGGTCGGGACCAACGACGACTGGGAGAGCGAGGGGCACGACCGCGACACCATGGACCTGCCCGGGCGCCAGGACGAGCTCGCGCTCCGGGCCGTAGCCGCCAACCCGAACACGGTCGTGGTGGTGAACACGGGCGCGCCGGTCACGATGCCGTGGGCCGAGGACGCGGGCGCGGTGATGCAGGCGTGGTTCGGCGGCCAGGAGATGGCCGGCGGGCTGGCCGACGTGCTGTTCGGCGACGCCGAGCCCGGCGGCCGGCTCCCCACCACCATCCCGGTGCGGCTGGAGCACAACCCGTCGTACGGCAACTTCCCGGGCGAGCTCGGTGAGGTCCGCTACGGCGAGGGCCTGCTGATGGGGTACCGCTGGTACGACGCGCGCCGGCTGCCGACCCGTTTCCCGTTCGGCCACGGTCTGTCGTACACCACGTTCGAGCTCGGCGTGCCCGAGGTGACGGGCGGCGCCGGTATCGTCTCCCTGACCGTGCCCGTCACCAACACCGGCGACCGGCACGGGAGCGAGGTCGTGCAGTGCTACGTGGCGCCGCCGCGCCCGACCCGGCTGGCGCGGCCGGTGAAGGAGCTGAAGGCGTACGCCAAGGTCGCGCTCGACTCCGGGGAGCAGACCCGGGTCACCATGACCCTCGACCAGCGCGCGTTCGCGTACTGGGACCCGGAGCGACCCGGCTGGCGCGTCGACCCCGGCCGGTACGAGCTGCACGTCGGCCGGTCGTCGGCCGACATCGCGCACGTGGTGTCAGTAGAGCGGTGACCAGCTCGCGGTCCTGAGCAGCCGGCTCTTCCACTGGTCGCGGAAGGCGAGCGCGTCGTACATGTAGGTCCCCGGCACGCGCCGCTCGAGCGGCAGCTCGGTCACGAGCAGGTGCGCGACGGTGGCGGGGTCGGGGATGTACTGCCAGAGCATCGCTTCCCGCCGCACCGACGACCCGTGCACGTTCTGGAAGCACGCCTGGATGTCGATGGGGATGGCGCGCATGTCGTCGGCGTAGCGCAGCAGCGGCTGCCGATAGATGTCGTCCCAGGCCTGGATGTAGTCGTCGAGCGACGACGTCGGCCAGCCGGTGTCCTCCATGAAGAGGTGCAGCTCGTGCTCGCGACCGTCGGTGGGGACCGTGGCCAGGTCGACCTCCTGGATGGGTGACCAGTGCACCGGCACCATGACCTTGGCGTTCACGTCGTGGCGGTAGGTGTCGACCTCGCGCGACCAGTCGCGCAGGTCACCGTGCTGGATGCGCCCGGCGAGGCGCTCCCACGCCGCGCCGTCGCGCACGCCGGTGATGGTGACCACGTTGTACGACGCGCCACTGCCGTGGGCGTGGTTCATGTACCAGAGCAAGCGGGCGTCGTCGCTCGCGGCCAGGGTGGGCATCCAACCGTCCCGGAACGCGGTCTCGAACTCGTCCTCGCGCTTGCCGGCGACTTCGTGCACCTCGTGGACGAACAACATCACGCGGCTCCCTGCTCGAGCGGGAAGGGCGACCAGGGGGCCGTCCGGAGGAGCCGGCTCTCCCACCGGTCGCGCAGCTCGAGCGCGTCGTGCATCCAGGTGCCGGGGGCGCGCATCTCGGCCGGGATGTCGGTCGTGAGCAACCCGAGGAGCCGGTCGGGGTCGAGGATGCGCTGCATGAGCGTGACCTCGCGCTTGCGGTGCGATCCGAACGCGGGCTGGAAGCCGGCCTCGATCTGGAGGAACTGCGGTGCTCCCGAGTCGCGGTGCTCCAGCGACTTGGCGTACACGGTGCCGGAGGCGTCGATGTAGTCGTCCAGCCGGCCCTCGTACGGCCACATGGTGTCCTCCATGTAGATCGCCGGGTCCCGCTCCGCGCCGTCCGCGGGCACCGCACCGAGGTCGACGTCGGTCATCGGCGACCAGGGCAGGGGGACCAGCACCTTCCCGTGCACGTCGTGCCGGAAGGTGTCGAGCTCCCGCATCCAGTCCTGCAGGTCTCCGGACTGGATCCGCCGGGCCAGGCGCTCCCAGGCGGCGCCGTCGCGCACCGCGGTGACCGTCACCACCCGGTACGACCAGCCGCTGCCGTGGGCGAGGTTGAGGTACCAGAGCAGCCGGGCGTCGTCGCCCCGGGCCAGCGTGGGCATCCACCCCTCGCGGAACGCGTGCTCGAACGCGTCCTCGTGGTAGCCGGCGACGTGGTGGGTCTCGTGGAGGAACAGCACGCGGGCATCCTCGCGCGAGCGCCGGGTCAGGCGCCCGACGCCGTCCAGACGTGGCGGCGCAGCACCGAGCAGACCGCGACGTCGTACTCCGAGTAGAAGGCGTTGCGGCCGTCCTCCTGCGCGGCGCGGTGCTCGGTGTCGTCGCGCCACGTGGCCTCCGCCGTGTCGGAGGCGAAGGTGACCAGCGCCAGGCGCTCGCCGTCGGCGGCCACGAACTCCTTGAACTCGACGAAACCGGGGAAGGTGCGGGCGCGGGCCTCCAGCTCGGCCGCGCGGGCGCCGTACCGTTGACCGGGCACGTCGTCGCGCAGGCGCGACCGGAAGACGGTGATGTTCTCGGCCACGGTCAGCCTCCGAGGATCTCGGTGTCGTGCTCGCCCACGTGCGGCGCGCGGCGGGCGATGCGCCACGGCGACGCCGGCATGAGGAAGGGCGCACCCGCGTACCGGTAGCTGCGCCCGAGGTCGTCGTGCTCGACCTCGACCGGGAAGCCGCGCGCGACGAAGTGCTCCGAGTCGAACGCCTCCTCCGGCGCCGCGACCACGCCGCACGCGAGCCCTCGGGTCTGGCCGCCGCGGAAGAACTCGTCGGCGGTGATGCGTTCGGCGATGAACATCAGGGCCTCGCGGCCGACGCCGAAGATCTCGACCGCCAGCGGGTCGGTGGCCATCTCGGCGATGGTGACACCACCGCGTTCGACGGCGAGGTCGAGCAGCACGATGTCGGGAAACTCGTCGCGCAGGCCGAGCGTCACCAGCCAGTCGATCAGCGCCTCGTAGTCGCGCTGGGCGCGGGGCGGGAAGCCGGTCGTGACGTAGAGCCCGTCGGCGCAGCACATCTGCGTCGGCATCGTCATCGTGGTCAGCGCGTGCCGGCCGGTCTGGCGCTGCACGGTGCCCCGGGCCACCAGCCACTCGTAGCTGCCGGCTTCGGTCGTGACGTTGGCCGCCGCGTGCATGCTCACGTCGATGTGCTGGCCGCGACCGGTGACGTCGCGCGCCAGCACCGCGGTGAGCGCAGCCATCACCGCGAAGGTGCTGGCGATGTGGAACGCCTGGTTGCCGCCACCGCGCACCGGCGGCAGCGAGTGGTCGTCGTACCCGCAGCTCCACACCGGCCCGCCACCGGCCAGCAGCGTGAGGTCGGTGGCGGGCTCCTGGGCGCGCGTGCCGGTGCGCCCGAACGCCGTGACCGACACCCAGATGAGCTCCTCGTGGTCGGCGCGCAGATCCGGATGGTCGAGGTGGCGGGTGGCGAGCGCGTCGGGTGGCTCGCCCTCGAGGACGATGTCGGCCTCGCCGGCGAGGCGGCGGAAGTGCTCGGCGCCGGTGTCGGAGTCGAGGTCGAGCACGACCCCGCGCTTCGACGTGTTGTAGTGCCACCACCAGAGGCTGCGCTCCGGGTCCTCCACGTCGTCGGCGAACGGCCCGTAGGCGCGGCTGGGATGACCGCCCGGCGGTTCCACCACGATCACGTCGGCGCCGAGGTCGCCGAGCATCTTCCCCGCGAACGCGGCGTGCTCGCTGGCCAGCTCCACCACCCGCAGGCCGAACAGCGGCCCCGGCGCCCCGGTCGGGTCGCTCACGTCGCTCATCTCTCTCCGCTCTCGCTGCTGCGCCGCGGGCCGCTCAGGCCCCGCTCCGTTGCGAGCCGGGATACCCGGCTCGTGGCCACTCCGCTCACGTGACCCCGTCCTTCGCCAGCTGCTCGATCTCGGCGTCGTCGAGCCCGAGGATCTCCGACAGCACGCGGTGGTTGTGCTCACCCAGGCAGGGACCGCCGCGTTCGATCACCCAATCGGTCTCCGACAGGTGCACCGGCAGGCCGTCGACGCGCACGTCGCCCATCTCGCGGTGGTGCACCGTCGGCCACAGGCCCCATTCGGCGGTGGCCGGGTCGTGGTCGATTCGATCCTCCGGGCGGGCGACCGCCGCCGCGGGCACGCGGGCGGCGCGCAGGGCCTCGGCCACCGCGAACCGGTCGCGCGTGACGGTCCACGCGGCGATGCGTTCGTCGAGCGCATCCTGCACCGCCAGGCGCTCGGCCAGCGTGTCGTTGCGCGGGTCGAGCGCCCACGGCTCGTCGATCACCGCGGCGAGGTTCTTCCAGTCGGCGTCGTCGCGACACGCGATGGCGACCCAGTTGTCGTCACCCGCGGCGGGGTAGATGCCATGGGGTGCACGAGCCGGCGCGTGACTCCGGTTCGAGTCGGGCTGCCCGGGCCGGCGCAGCGGACGGCCGTTGACCGTGTAGTCGAGCAGATCCGGCCCCACGAGGGTCGTGCCGGCCTCGGTGCACGCCATGTCGATCCACTGCCCCTCGCCGGTGCGGTTCCGGTGGATGAGCCCGGCGAGGATGGCGACGGCCATCGTGTCGGCGCCCATGTGGTCCATGTACGAGAACCCCCAACCCGCGGGCGGCTGGTGGGGCAGGCCCGAGCTGAAGGTCAACCCGGACACCGCCTGCACGATCGGGCCCCAGGTCTTGAACGCCGAGTTCGGGCCGGTGGCGCCGAAACCGGAGTTCGACACGTACACGATGTCCGGCTTGATCGCCCGGAGCTCGTCGTAGGGGAACCCCATGCGCGCGAGCACACCGGCGGCGAAGTTCTCGGTGACCACGTCGGAAATGGCGACGAGCTGGCGGAGCAGCTGCTTGCCGCGCTCGGTGCGGAGGTTGAGCGTGATCCCGAGCTTCTCGACGTTGTGGTTGTTGAAGCCGCCGCCCATCTCGATGCCGCGCCGGTCGTCGACGAACGGCGGCGCTCCCCGCACGATGTCCCACGTCCCCTGACGCACGGGGTCCTCGATGCGGATGACCTGCGCGCCGAACGCGGCGAGGAACCGGGTCGCGCCGGCGCCGGCGAGCTGCCCGCTCAGGTCGCAGATGCGGAGGTGCGACAGCGCGGCCGACCGGCGCTCACCGGCCACGCAACCCACCCGCGTCGGGACGGAGGTACGGGTCGTCGTACCGGTCGGTCTCGGTCATCGTGGGAGCGTACGCGAGCGGGGCCCGGTCATCCGGTGGCTTGGCGCAGCTTCGCGAGCACCGCGTCGGGGCCGAGAGGCTGCTCGGTCACGGTGATGCCGTGCTGCGCGAGCGCGTCGGCGACGGCGTTGAACACCGCAGCCGGGGCGCCGATCGCGCCGCCTTCGCCCACGCCCTTGTAGCCGCCGACGGTCGACGCCGGGGACTCGATGTGGAAGGTCTCGATCTCGGGGATCTCGTGGGCGGTGGGCACCAGGTAGTCCATGAACGTCGACGCCAGCGGGTTGCCGTCGTCGTCGTAGACGTTGTGCTCGTAGAGCACACCCCCGATGCCCTGGGCGACGCCACCGTGCACCTGGCCTTCGACGATGTTCGGGTTGATCATCCGCCCGCAGTCCTCCGACACCACGAACCGGAGCAGGTCGACCATGCCGGTCGCGGGATCGAGCTCGACGATCGCGGCGTGGGTCGCGTTCGACCACATCGTCGCCGGGGCCATGGAGCGGTGCACGACGTCGAGCAGCGAGTCGAGCTCGGGCGGGAGCGTCGCCGACTGCTGGTACGCGGTGTTCGCCACCTGCCGCACCGGCACCGACTTGGTCGGGGTGCCCTGCACCGACACGACGCCGTCGGCGATCTCGAGGTCCTCGGGCGCGGCCTCCAAGAGGTGCGCGGCGATGGCCACCACCTTGTCGCGCAATTTCAGCGAGGCCTCGGTGACGGCCTGGCCGATCATCGGCCCACTGCGGCTCCCGCCGGTGCCTGGGCCGAAGGGCGCGCTGTCGGTGTCGCCCTGGCGCACGGTGACGTCCTCGAAGTCGATGCCGAGGTGCTCGGCCACCAGCTGCGCGGTGGTCGTCTCCAGGCCCTGTCCGTGCGAGCCGGACCCGATGAACACGTCGACGCGCCCGTCGGGGTGCATCCGCACGTGCGCGGGCTCGTTGGCGTAGGCGGCGACGCCGGGCTGTGGCTCCACGTAGACGGCGAAGCCGATCCCCAGGTAGCGCCCTTCCGCGGTGGCGCGTGCCTGCTCGGCGCGGAAGGTGTCGTAGCCGATCTCCGCCGCCGCCTGCTCGAGCGTCTCTTCGGGCGTGACGTTCTCGATCGCCATGCCGCCGGCCGACTGGTAGGGGAGGTCGGACCGGTGGAGGATGTTGCGGCGCCGGAATTCGAGCGGGTCGAGCCCGAGCCGGCGCGCGGTGTAGTCCATCATCTGCTCGCGTGCGGTCGTCTCCATCATCCACGGGCCGCGGTACGAGGCCGATCCGCACGTGTTGGTGTAGATCGCGGTGCTCTCCCACGCCAGGTGGGGGACGCGGTACGGACCGGTGATGAGCATCCCGACCAGCGGGCCGGCGGAGCCCCCCGGCATCGGGTACGCCCCGGCATCGTCGAAGTGCTCGAGCTCGGCACCCACGAGCACGCCGTCGTCGTCGACCGCGAGGGTGACATCGCACCGCTCCTGGCGCGCGTGCGCCGACGCGATGAGGTTCTCGCGGCGGTCCTCGCTCCACTTGACCGTCGTCCCGAGCACGTAGGCGGCGAGCACGACCACGATCTCCTCGCGCCCGACGAACGACTTCAGGCCGAAGCCGCCGCCGACGTCGCCGATCTGCACCCGGATCTGGTTCTCGGGCACGCCGGTGGAGCGCGAGAACACCAGCCGCGCCTCGTGGGGGTTCTGGCTCGACAGCCACACGTCGAGCCGCCGGTCGAACGGCTCCCAACGGGCCACGACGCCGCGACACTCCATCGGGATCATCGAGTACCGGTGCTGCACGAAGCTCTGCGAGACGACGTGCGCCGCGGACTCGACCGCGGCGCGCGCCTCCTCGGTCATCGGCACGGCCAGCTGCATGACCACGTTGCCGGGGCGGTTCGGGTGGACGTCGTTTCCGTCGCCGGCCAGGGCGGTGTCGTAGTCGAGGATGGGATCGACGATGTCGTCGTAGTCGATCTCGATCAGCTCGGCGGCGTCCTCGGCCAGGTAGCGGCTCTCGGCGATGACCAGCGCGATCGGGTCGCCCACGAAGCGCACGTCGCCGACGGCCAGCGGGTACATCGGCGACATGAAGTCCTCGGCGCCGACGAACATCGACGGGTACATCGTGCCGGCGACCTCGCCGTTGAGATCCTCGCCGGTGAACACCGCGACCACGCCCTCGGCGTCACGGGCGGCCGACACGTCGACCCGGAACTTCGCCCGGGCGACGTCGCTGCGCACGAAGTGGGCGTGCAGCATGTTCGGGAGGGTGACGTCATCGGTGTACCGGCCCCGTCCGGTGAGGAGACGAGGGTCCTCCTTGCGGAGCACCGCCTGGCCGACGTACCGACCCGCGGACGCGTGCGAGAGGGTGTCGCTCATGCTTCCCCGCTCGCGGTCAGTTCGCCCATCGCCTCCGCTCCTGGCTGTGGACGGCGAACCCTAACATCGCGCTCCGGCCGCCTCGATCGGGTTGCGGGGGCCGCGCGTGACGTCTGGAGGCAGGGTGGTCGGGATCACGATCGCCGGTCGGGAGACCGTCGACCCCCGCGGCTGGGAACGCACGTGGGGCGTCGCCGCGGGCCTCGCCGGCCCGGGCGACGGCGTGGTCGGGCTCGACGGCGAACAGCCGTGGACGGCCGACTTCGAGCTGATCGGCCCCGCCGGCGACGCGGGACGCGTGGCGGTGCTCGTCGACGTCGAGAACCGCGGCGGGCGCTCGACCCACGGCATGATCGGCCCCGAGCTCGCGGCCGGCAGGCTCGCGTACGCACGGGTCCAGTGGCAGACCGGTCACGCCGCCCGGGTGCCCGAGCACGCCCAGGGCGTGGGGCTCGTCATACTGCGCGAGTTCGGGGGCTGGCTGCGCGAGCGCTACCGGGTCCTGGTGCTCGCCGGCGCGAGCCAGTCGGCCTGGTGCGTGAACACGTTCGTCGGCGAGGGCTTCAACGAGGACCCGGGCACGGGCACCGGCGTGTACGACGGCGCCTTCGCCTACCTGTCGGGCGGCAACTGGCTGGCGGTGAACCGGTGGGGTGACGACGGTGCACCGCAGGCGCCCTACGCCCGCCCCACCGGCGTCCCCGTGCCGGCCGCGGAGCTGCTCACCCGGCCTGGGAGCGACCCGTTCCTGGTCGAGATCTCCAGCTACACCGACTACTACCGCCTGCGCGCCAGCCGGTCGGCCGACGCCCCGCTCCCGGCGCGCTGCCGGCACTACGACTTCCCGAGCCCCCACGCGCCGGGCTCGATCGTGGCCACCGACGCGGTGTTCGGGCGGCTCGGCTGCAACGGAGGCCGGGAGGTGCCGATGAACCCGATCGGCTTCTTCACCCTCGGGCCCGCGCCGCCGACGAGCGCGCACTTCAACGGGCTCCCGGGCGTGGAGCTGCGGGTGCCGGTGGTCGACGGCGACGGGATGGCGGTGGGCGGCGTCCGCTTCCCCGCCGCCGAGCTCCCACTCGGCCGGCCGGAGCCGGTCGCGCTGTCACCGTGCGGCACGCGCTCGATCGACGACGTGTGCGGGAACTTCGGTGGTTGGCAGCCGTTCTCGGCGGACGAGCTCCGGGCGCGCTACGGCACGCCCGACGAGTACGCGTCGCGCTACGCCCAGGCGTACGACGCACTGGCTGCGAACGGGTTCGCGTTGGCGTCGGACGGGGAGCGGGCGGTCGCCGACGCGCGGCGCGGCTTCGCCGCCGTGGTCAGCGCGCCGCGCTGAGCTGGTCGCGCACCCACTGCAGGCTGTTGGGCCTGCCCATCTGGCCTTCCCAACCCGCCAGCAGCTCGTCGACGCGGGCACGGTCCGGGACGGTGCCGAGCACCTCGACCGTGACCAGCTCGGTGGGCAGCTCGGGGACCCGGGTGTCGCCGATCGGATCCATGAAGACGGGCTCGGACGGCTCGGCCATGGCGTAGAGCTCGCCGGTGTCGGCGACCCACGAGAGCTCCGTGCGCCCGCCCTTGGCGTCGGACCACTCGCGCCCGAACTCGACCTCCGCTGACTCGCGCCGGCGGGGATCCGCGTCGTAGAACTCTTCGATGTCCATGGTCACCTTCGTGTGAGACCCACCAGGGCTGGTGCGAGTGCCCGCCATTCTGCCCGGGGGAAGCCCGACTGCTCGGCTCCGGTGTAGGCCTGCACACAGACGTGGTCGGCGCCGGCGTCGAAGTGCTCCTGGACGCGTGCGGCGATGGTGGTCTCGTCGCCCCACACCACCACGTGGTCGATGAGCCGGTCGCTGCCCCCGTCGGCGAAGTCCTCCTCGCCGAAGCCGAGCCGCCGCCAGTTGTTCACGTAGTTCGGCAGCTGCAGGTAGACGGTAAGGCCCTCGCGGGCGATGGCGCGGGCGCGGGCGGCGTCGGTCTCGAGCACCACGTGCTGCTCGGGGAGCAGCAGCGGGCCGTCACCGAGCACCTCGCGTGCGACCTTGGTGTGCTCGGGGGTCACCAGGTAGGGGTGTGCGCCGCCGGCGCGGTCGCGCGCCAGCTCGAGCATCTTCGGCCCCAGCGCGGCCAGCACGCGGCGGTCGCGGGGCACGGTGGGAGTCGCCGCGTCGAGCTCGTCGAGGTAGCTGCGGGTGACCTGCAACGGCTTCTCGTACTGCCCCGGGTGGGACTGGTCGATGAGCATCGAGTGGCTCACCCCGATCCCGAGCAGCGCGCGTCCCGGACGGTCCGCCTCGAGGCCGGCGAACCCGTCACCCACTTCGGCGGCGGTGTGCATCCAGAGGTTCAGGATGCCGGTGGCGGCGACGATCGAGGACGTGGGCTCGAGCAGCGTGCGTAACGCCCCGAACACGTCGCCACCGACGTCGGGGATCCACAGCGCGGTGTAGCCGAGCGCCTCGAGCTCCGCCGCCGCGTCGCGGACCTCGGCCGCGTCGCCGTAGCGCAGCTCGCCGCTCCAGATGCCGATACCGGTGAGCTCCATGAGCCCTTCGTAACCGCGCCCGAGTCGGGGATGCAACCCGCGGTGCGCGCGGCAGCCGGGTCACGTTCGTGTGAGACCCACCAGGGCTGGTGCGAGTGCCCGCCATTCTGCCCGGGGGAGGCCCGTCTGCTCGGGTCCGGTGTGGGCCTGCACGCAGACGTGGTCGGCGCCGGCGTCGAAGTGCTCCTGGACGCGTGCGGCGATGGTGGTCTCGTCGCCCCATGCCACCACGTGGTCGATGAGCCGGTCGCTGCCGCCGTCGGCGAAGTCCTCTTCGTCGAAGCCGAGCCGCCGCCAGTTGTTCACGTACGTCGCCGGCTCCGGGAGGTGCAGGTACATGGCGATGCTCTCACGGGCGATGGCGCGGGCGCGAGTGGCGTCGGTCTGGAGGACCACGTGCTGCTCCGGGAGCAGCTCTGCGTGCTCGCCCAGCACCTCGCGTGCGGCCTTGGTGTGCTCGGGGGTCACGAGGTACGGGTGCGCGCCGCCGGCGCGGTCGCGCGCCAGCTCGAGCATCTTCGGCCCGATCGCCCCGAGCACGCGGCGGTCGCGGGGCACGGTGGGAGTCGCCGCGTCGAGCTCGTCGAGGTACCGGCGGGTGACTTGCAACGGCTTCTCGTACTGGCCGGGGTGGGTCTGCTCGATGAGCACCGAGTGGCTGACGCCGATGCCGAGCAGGGTGCGCGCGGGGTGATCGACCTCGAGCGAGTCGAACCCGTCGCCCACCTCGGCGGCCGTGTGCATCCAGAGGTTGAGCACGCCGGTGGCGGCGACGATGGTCGACGTGGGTTCGAGGAGCGTGCGCAGTGCGCCGAACACGTCGCCACCGGCGTCGGGGACCCACAGCGCGGTGTAGCCGAGCGCCTCGAGCTCGGCCGCGGCGTCGCCGACCTCGGCCGGGTCGCCGTAGCGCAGCTCGCCGCTCCAGATGCCGGTGCCGGTGACCTCCATGAGCTCTTCGTAACCGCGCCAGTCCCGCCACGCAACCTGCGGTGCGCCCGGCAGCCCGTTACCGTCCGGCGTCGCCCCTCGCATGGAATGCGTACGTACTTGGATCTACGATCCGACCCGATGAGCGCGCCGACGATGCACCGCACGTTCTGCCGCATCTGCATCGCGGCGTGCGGGCTGCTGGTCACGACCGACGGCGACCAGGTTCTGGACATCAAGGGCGATCCCGACCATCCCTTGTCGGCCGGCTACACGTGCTCGAAGGGCCGCGCCCTCCCGTCCTCGCACCACGACCACCGCCGGCTGCAGCACTGTCTCGTGCGCCGCGACGGCGTGCTGACGCCGGTGCCGTGGCGAGCGTGCCTCGACGACGTCGCGCATGTGCTCGCCGACGTCGTTGCGGAGCACGGCACGGATGCGGTCGGGTTCTTCCTGGGTGGTGGCGGCTACCAGGACACCGCGGCGTACTGGGCCGCGAAGCGGTTGCAGACGCGCCTCGGCACGACGCAGCGATACAGCGACATGACCATCGACTCCGCGGCCAAGACGCTCGTCACCGAGCTGATGGCGGGCACCCCGTCGCTCGTCCCGCACGTCTCCTCCGACGCGGAGCTGTTGTTGCTCGTGGGGACGAATCCCGTCGTGTCCCACGGTCAGACCACCACCTATACCGATCCGGTCGAGCGACTGCGGGCCGCCCGCCGCCGCGGCGCGGTGTGGGTGCTCGACCCGCGCGTCACCGAGTCGTCCCGGCTCGCCGATCGTCACCTCGCACTGCGCGCGGGCACCGATCACGCCGTACTTGCGTTCCTCGTGCGCGAGCAGTTCCGCCGGGGGATCGATCGCGAGCTCCTGAGCGCGCGTGCACAGAACGCCGACGCCCTGGAGGCGGCCGTCGCGCCGTTCGATCGCGACCGCGTCGCGACCGTCACCGGGGTTGCGCCCGACGCGCTCGACGACCTCGCCGACGCGGTGCGCCGGACCGGACGGCTCGCGATCGTCACCGGCACCGGGGTCACGATGTCGGCGGGCGGCAACGCAGTCGAGTGGTTGGCGTGGGCGCTCATGGTGCTCACCGGTTCGTTCGACCATCCTGCGGGCATGTGGTTCAACCCGGGATACTTCGCGCAGCTCGATCAGCGCGAACGGCTCCCCGCGAGCGCGCCGCCGGCACCGGGGCCCCCATCCCGTCCCGACATCCCCCGCTTGCTGGGGGAGTGGCCCGCCGCACTCCTGGCCGACGAGATCGAGGCCGGCCGGCTCCGGGTCCTGGTCGTCCTCGGTGGGAACGTCGTCACGGCACTGCCCGACACCGGCCGGCTGCTGGCCGCCCTCGACCGGCTCGACGCGCTCGTGGTCCTCGAGACGATGCACACGGAGACGGTCGACGTCGCGACCCATGTCGTCGCCTGTCCCGACCAGCTCGAACGAAGTGACCTGCCGACCCTCGACCTGTTCTCGTCCGCAGTGTCGACCCAGTACACGGCTCCCGTGGTGCCATGCCCAGCGGGCCTGGTCTCCATGTGGCGCACGGTCGCCGAGATCGGGCGCGCCCTCGGCGCCGATCTCTTCGGCGACGGCACCGATCTCGACGAGGTGGCCGACGACCAGGTGCTGGCCCGCATCGCGCGGGGTCGTGACTTCGACGGACTGCGCGCGGCGGAGGCACCGGTCGTGGCGCGGGCCGAGGTGCACGGCTGGGCCGAGGCACGGCTGCCGCACGGGCGATGGGATCTCGCCCCCGCTCCGCTGGTGGCGCAGTTCGCCGCGCTCGTGTCGGCCGCCGAGGGTGCCCCCGCGCTCGTCGTCACGCCGCGTCGCCAGCCGCGTCACATGAACGGCCAGCACTTCCGCGACGGCGACGAGCCCACCGCGCTCCTGCATCCCGCCGACGCCGCCGAGAGCGATGTGAACGACGGCGACCTGGTCGACATCGTGTCGGAAGCTGGAGTGCTGCGTGTGCGCGCCGTCGTCACCGACGGCATCGCACGCGGTGCGGTGTCGGTGCCGCACGGTTGGGGCAACACCAACGTCAACCGCCTGACGAGCGCCCGCGAGCTCGACTCCCTCACCGGGATGCCCCGGCTGTCCGGTACGCCGGTGACCCTCCGACCGTGCGCGGGGACATGACCGCCCTGCCGGCGAGCGTGCTGGGCGACACCGGTGCCGACGTCACCAAGCTCGGCTTTGGTGCCATGGAGCTGCACGCGAGCATGGGTGAGGACGCCGCGGCCCGGTTGCTCAGCGCAGTGCTCGACTCCGGCATCACGATGATCGACACCTCACCCGACTACGGGGTGTCGGAGGAGTTCATCGGGGCCGGGATCTCGCACCGCCGTGACGAGTACTTCCTCGCCAGCAAGTGCGGGTGCCAGGTCGAACCACCGCCTCCGCCCGACCGCTTCCCGGACCACATCTTCACCCGCGTGAACTTCCGGGCCGGCGTCGAGCAGAGCCTGCGCCGCATGCGGACCGACCATCTCGATCTGGTGCAGGTTCATCTCAGCCCGTCGCGGGCGCAGCTCGAGGACGACGACTCCGTCGCCGAGCTGCTCGCGTTGCGGGACGAGGGCAAGGTGCGCTTCATCGGGATGTCGGGAAACCTCCCGCACCTCGTCGAGCACATCGACATGGGTGTCTTCGAGGTGTTCCAGATCCCGTATTCGGCGCTCGAACGGGAGCACGAGCAGCTCATCACCGACGCCGCGAAGGCCGGTGCCGGGACGATCATCCGCGGCGGGGTCGCGCGTGGTGTTCCGGAAGCGCTGCCCGCGCGTTACTCCCGGTTGCCCGCCGAGATGCGCTCGGGCCTCGAGCGCTCGCTTCAGGAGCGCCAGACGCGGTGGCAGGCAGCCGACCGCAACCTCGCCGACGTCCTCGACGGCATGCCGCGCATGGAGTTCCTCCTTCGTTTCACGCTGTCGCACCCCGACGTGCACACCGTCATCGTCGGCACGTCGAACCCGGCACATCTCGACGACAACATCGCGGCGGCGCGCCGAGGTGCGCTCCCGCCGGCCGTGTACGAGGAAGCGCTCGCGCGCCTCGTGTAGCGCGTGCCGGCGCTCCCGGCTGGCGGCTCCGAGGTGAAGGGTCTAGAACGGCGGCGCGGCGGTTGGCGGACGAGCGGTTCGGAGAGCTCTTGATGGGGCGGTGGTGATGACGGTCACGGAACTGCACGACGGTCTGGGGCCGGTCATCGCCGCGACGCTCTTCGACCTCGCTCCGCTCGGCTACTCGCAGACGGAGTACGTCCTCGATGGCACCGCGGCCGCGTATCGACGCCGTCGAGATCACTTGGAGGTGGTCGAACACGCCGAGTACGCCACGCGTCTGCTCGTGTTCGAGCCGACCGACGCGGCGAGGTTCAATGGCACCGTCTGGGTGGAATGGCTCAACGTCAGCGGTGGCCTGGACGCGGCGCCGGATTGGAACTTCACGCACACGGAGCTGATGCGCCAGGGCGCGGCGTGGGTGGGTGTGTCGGCGCAACGCATCGGTGTGGCGGGTGGCGAGAGCGTCTTCGGTGACATGTCCAGTCCGGGTCTGGTTGGTACCAGCCCGGAGCGCTATGCCGGCTTGAACCACCCGGGCGACCGCTTCTCGTATGACATGTTCACGCAGGCGGGCCAGGCCGTGCGCGCCTCCCTTGGATCCCTGGTCGACGCGAGGATCGAGCGTGTGTTCGCGATCGGCGAGTCGCAGTCCGCGTTCCGGCTGACCACTTATGTGAACGAGGTCGATCCGCTCGCGCAGGTCTTCGACGGGTTCTTCGTCCATGCCCGCGGCGGTCCCGGCGCGCCACTCGACGACGAGTCACCGGCGATCTCGTTCGACGACCCGCCGGTGTTGTTCCGCGAGGATCTGCGCGTGCCCGTCATGTGCGTGGAGGCGGAGACCGACCTCGCAGTGCTCGGCTACGGGTCGGCGCGTCAACCGGACAACGAGCAGTTCGTGCTCTGGGAGATGGCAGGCACGTCACACGCCGACGCCTACACGTTCTACGGCGGCATGGTCGACACCGGCGTGCTGCCGATCGAGGAGCTCGCGGCGGCATGGGCACCCCAGCGCGAGTACTTCGGCATGACCCTCGACAAGCCAGTGAACGCCGGGCCTCAGCACTACGTCCTGAACGCGGCGGTGGCACGATTCGACCAGTGGCTGCGTGACGGGACGCGGCCGACGGCCGCCGACCGGCTCTCGGTTCGCGCTCGCTCCGACCCGATGGAGTTCGAGCGCGACGAGCACGGCATCGCACTCGGTGGTGTCCGCACGCCCCACGTCGACGTTCCCGTCGCGGTCCTGTCGGGACTCGGCAACGGCGGAGCGCCCATGGCCCATCTCTGCGGGATCACCACACCCTTCACTCCCGAGCAACTCGCTGCCCTCTATCCCAGCCGAACCGAGTACCTCGACCGCTTCGCCGAGGCCACCGAACGGACCGTGGCCGCCGGACATCTCCTCGCCGCCGACGCGCCCGAGATCAACGCCCTCGCCGCTGCCCTTTGCCCGCTCCGCTGACAACCCGGGGTGCCGCGTCGCGCTCCATCGACGCTTCGGAAGTCCGCATCGACCGTGGTTTTCCCAGCCGCAAGATCTGCTGGCGTGTGCGTCATGTCTCACGTAGGGTCGGAGTGCGACGCCCACCAGGAGCGGGGAAGGCGGAGGGGCATGCCGTACGTGTACAAGAGTTTTCCCGTGGAAGTGCTCGACAAGTTCTTCACTGCGGGTCCGAACCTCGGCGACGCCTACGAGTACTCGCTCGGGCTGCTGCGTCGGGATGGCGCGACGTTGAAGGACGTCACCGAGCAGCACGCACACGACGCGAGGGGAAGGGAGCTGGAGGCGGTCATCCCACAGGCCGACCTCTTCGACACGGTCTGGCTCACCGGAATGCCCTTCGCGCACGTCGACGCGATCATGCGAGCCGCCTACGAGAAGGCGATCACGCTCGCGATGGAGGGCAGCGAGCTCAAGCCGATCGAGACGTTCTGGGTGACGGGCACCGGCCCTGCCTTCGAGATGCACATCTCCGCCACGGACCGCCGTGTCACGGTGTTCGTGTTCACCCCGATCCAGCGGCGGCACCCGGGTTCGCGCACGGCGGTCTCGCAGAGCTGGGCGATCCGGGCCGACCAAGAGGGAAACGTGACCGTCGAGCAGGTGAGCGGCAAGTACCGCGAGCTGACGGGCAGCGAGGCATCTGCAGAGCAATAGCTCTCAGCTCCCTCGCAACTCCTCCGCCTGCGCGCGGAGGCGTGCCATCCCGAGGGTCGACGTCTCGGCGATCACTTCGTCGAGCAGGGCACCCGCGGCGCGGTCGTCACCGGTGTCGCCGCGTGCTCTGAGCATGCGCGCCTGCCAGTAGCGGGTCCGGGGCAGCAAGGCGCGGCCCCCGATGCGTGTTTCGACGGTCAGGGCCCCCTCGAATTGGGCCGCCGCATCGTCCCAACGGCCCAGCACGGTGCTCAGCATGGCGAGGTAACGGTCTGCGCTCCCGAGACACGCCAATCCGAGGTGCGCGCACAAGAGTCGACCCGAGTACGGCGTGAGGAGGTCGTGGAGGACTGTCAGGTGGGCCGGTGCCGGGCGGGTCGCGGCGATTTCGGTGAACAGCGCGAGCACCGCGACCCACGCTCCCTCAGTTGCCTGGCGGTGGAAGTCGTCGGTCTCCAGGAGATCGAGGGTCGCGGCCGCGGCGCCCTCGTCGCCCGATTCCAGCTGCGTCAGCCCGAACATCGCGCGGGCGTACAGGTTTCCTCTGGCCTGCTCGGCCAAGCGCTCGGGTGGTGCAGTGCTGACCAGCTGACCCTGTTCCCGCGCCAGAAAGAAGGACTGCACGGCGCGCATGCCGCCGGCGCCGCCGTAGGCGCGTCGGTACCAGCGCATCTCGTCCCAGTGCGCGCCGATATCGTCGAACCGGCCTTCGAGGAGCGCTTGGGTCGCGCGCAACTGCGCGGTCGCGACGCGTGCCGGCAACCACCGCAGCTCCTTGCCGACTCGAGCGAGCTCGTCGATCGTCGCTGTGAGCGCGACAGGGTCGCCGAGCTCGAGCTGGGTGCCGGCGAGGATCCGCAAACCGTACGTCAATGGCCGGCTGCCGGCACTCCGACCGAGAGCGACCAGCTCCTCGCCGAGCGCCACACGCTCGGCGAGATCGGGAGCTCCCTCGAGTCCGGTGGCGAGCGCGAAGAGAGCATCGCCGAGGGTAACGGGGTCACTGGTCTCTCGCGCGAGAGTCACGGCTGCCCTGGCCAGTGCCCGCCCGTTGCGACCCTGGAGCTGGTACGAGATGTACTTGAACGCCTCTTGGGCCTGGAGGCGCGCGCGGAGCGCTGAATGGTCCTCGCCGAGCGCGGTCTGGGCTTCGTCGAAGATTCGTGGGAACTCGGAAGGGAAAACGGCGACGGCGGAGTTTGCCTCCGCCAAGACCGTCACCGCGCGGCCCAGCTGCCAGGACGACGCGTTGGCGCGAGCCGCGTCCACTGCTCGCATCGCGACCCGGACTCCGTCCCGTTCGTCGACGAACACGAGTGCGTCCGCCAGGTCGGTCAGCAGTTCCACGCGCTGGGTCATGTCGACGGGTGGGTGCTGGTCGAGCAGGCCGAGCGCACGGTCGAAATGGGAGACCGCGTCCTCGAACGCGAGATCAGCGACCGCGTCGTGACCTGCCTTGATGGAGTACTCGATCGCCTTCAGTGTTCCTACAAGGGGTACCGCGTGCGTGAAGTGATGCGCGAGCACGGCAGCCGACTGAGCACGCCCGGCGCCGGACTCCTCGATCGCAGTACCGACCCGCTCGTGCAGCCGCACACGTTGGGCGGTCTTGAGCTCGGCGTACAGCGTCTGACGGATGAGCGCGTGCGTGAACGAGTAGCGCCCCATCCGCCCGGGATGCTCGGCAACGAGACCGGCGTCGGTTGCTTGGTCGAGCGCGTCGAGGACATCGACGGCGGTGCGCCGCGCCACACGCCTGACCAGCTCGGCGTCGAACTCGGGGCCGACGACCGCGCCGACGTTCAGCACGTCGTTCACCGCGTCGGGCAGCCGGCGGAGGCGCCGAGCAATCACGTCACGGACGCCCTGTGGCAGGTCGAGCGCGCCGAGATCCACGGTGCGCGTCTCGCCGGGCATCACCAGCGCTTCGGTCTCGATCAGGTGGCGCACGAGCTCCTCGAGGAAGAACGGGTTGCCATCGGTCTCCCGGAACAGCGCCTGCGTCAGCTCCGGACCAACCGAGTGTCCGGCGACGCCGAAGACGAGATCCGTACTCGCGGACTCCGAGAGCCCGCGCAGGGTCACCCACGAGACGGACTCCTCGCGGCGGAGGTCGGCGAGGAGGTCGGAGACCGGCTGCTCACGCGCGACGTCGACGTCTCGGTAGCAGGCGACCACGAGCAATGCTGCACGCGGCGCCGAGCGGAGGAGGTGCCGGAGCAAGAGCACCGTCGGCCGATCCGCCCAGTGCAGGTCGTCGAGCACGAGCACCGTCGACTGCGTTGCGGCGATACCCGAGAGCAGGGCGGTGAACGCCTCGAAGAGCCGGTAGCGCTCGGCCTGCCGGTGCGCCTCGGGATCAGGGAGGCTTGCTTCCACCGGTTCGATCGGAGCGCGCGCCGAGAGCTCCGGCATCCGGCCGACGAGCTCGGGGAACACGCGTGAGAGGTCGATCTCGAGGCCGTGCAGCCACTCGCGCAGCTTCGCCGTCGGGCACCTGGCGACGTACGGGCGGAGCGCCTCGACGAAGGGCTGGTAGGGCATGGTCGCTTCCTCGTCGCAGCGCCCGTAGAGGACGACGGCGCCCTCGGCGAAGGCATGGCGCGAGAGCTCGCCGACGAGACGCGTCTTCCCGATTCCGGGTTCGCCGGTCACCAGTGCTACTTGCCGGTCACCATCGGTTGACTTCGCCCAGGCACGTTTGAGCGTGTCGAACTCGAGCTCCCGGCCGGCCAACGCCTGGTCGACGCGCGCAAATGGTGTGAGGGGGAAGGGCAGGCTGCCCGGGAACACCTCCACCGAGTGCACCGGCGGGAACTGTGAGGGGAGCCCCGAGATCACCAACTGGTACATGTGCTCGGCTCGCGCCAGGCCCCGCAGACGGTGCTCGCCGAGGTCCATGATCCCGAGCTCATCGGTGAGGCTGTCACGCACGAGCTCGGCGGTTGCGTGCGACAGGATCGCCTGACCGCCGTGAGCGGCGGCCATGATCCGGCTCGCTCGGTTGACTGCGCTGCCGTAGTAGTCACCGTCCCGCAGCTCGGCGGTGCCCGTGTGCATACCGATCCGGACGAGCAGTGGACCGGTCCCGCCCCACGTTTCCGACGCGATCGTTCGCAGAGCATCCGTCGCCATGGCGACCGCGTCCGGTGCGCCGGCGAACGCGGCATGCACGCCGTCGCCGGTCTTCTTCACAACCTCTCCGCCGTGCCGCGCGATCAGGTCGCGGAGGATCGCGTCGTGACGAGCCAACGCGACCTTCATGTCCGTGGGGTGCTCGTCCCAGAGCCGCGTCGAATCCACGAGATCGGTGAACAAGAAGGTGACCGTCCCCGACGGCAACTCCGCCACACAGACCCCCTCTTCGACCCGAGCCTGAATCCCAGTAAACCAGACAAACCGGACGACCGTCACCAACGACGAAGGGCATGGAGAACATCGGCCGCAGAACCTGAGTGATGGATACAGAACCGGCGATCCGTCGCGCCACCTCTCTGACCGAGCGCCCGAGAGTCGTTCTGCGCTCCCCGCGGTGGCGATTCGAGGCGTGTTCTGTACTGAGTCGTGCGGAGCGGCGGGTGCGGCGTGGCGCGGAGTGACCGCGCCGACTCACTCGAGTCGGGGGGCTGTGAGGAGTTGGTCGAGTTCGGCGAGGAGGGTGGGTGCGAATCGCTTCACGCAGCAACTCTGTACCGAGGATGATCGATGACTCTCCACGCCGAGCAAGTGCGCATGGTCTAGTGCGGGGCCGTCCGGTCGTCGCCCAGCTTGCGTGGGTACACCATGCGACATGGATCTCCCGCGGACTCCAGGCTCGGTGCTCGTGACCGGCGCGACCGGCTACATCGGTGGACGGCTCGTGCCGGAGCTCCTCGAGGCCGGGCGCACGGTGCGCTGCCTGGTGCGATCACCCGCCAAGCTGGACGGCCGGGCGTGGAGCGATCGGGTCGAGATCGTACCGGGCGATGTCACCGACGCCGACTCCGTACGCCGGGCGATGCAGGGCATGGACGCCGCGTACTACCTCGTCCACGCCATGGGCGCGACGAGCGCGTTCGCCGAACGCGATCGAGACGCGGCGACGGTGTTCCGAGATGCCGCGGCTGCAGCACCGCTGACCCAGATCGTCTATCTCGGCGGCCTGGGTGACGACGACGAGGGCCTCTCCGAGCACTTGAGCAGCCGTCACGACGTGGGCGCGATCCTCGCCAACGGCCCGGTGCCGGTCACCGAGCTCCGCGCCGCGGTGATCATCGGATCGGGGAGTGCGAGCTTCGAGATGCTGCGTCACCTCACCGATGTGCTTCCCGTCATGGTCACGCCGCGGTGGGTGCGGACCCGCTGTCAGCCGATCGCGATCCGCGACGTCCTCGCGTATCTCGTGGGCGTGCTCGGGAGGACGGAGGCGCTCGGACGGGTGCTCGAGATCGGTGGTCCCGACGTCGTGACCTACGTGGAGATGATGCGGTTGTACGCGGACGTCGCCGGTCTGCGCCCGCGCGTGGTGGTGCCCGTGCCCGTCCTCACCCCGAGACTGTCGTCCTACTGGGTCGGGTTGGTGACGCCGCTGCCCATCGGGCTCGCGCGTCCACTCATCGGCAGCTTGGAGAACGAGGTGGTCGTGCACGACGACGCCATGACGAAGCTGGTGCCCCGCGACCCCTTGTCGCTGCGCAGGGCGATCGAGCTGGCGCTGGCGCGTACGCGCGATCTGGAGGTCACGACGTCATGGGCGGAAGCCGAGCTGGTCGGGCGCAGCGCCGCCGATCCGTTGCCGTCCGACCCGGGTTGGTCCGGCGGCATCGTGCTGGACGACACCCAGACCGTCCGCACCCCCGCGCCGGTGAGCCAGGTGTTCGCATCGGTGTGCAGCATCGGCGGCGCGCGCGGTTGGGAGGTCGCGGAACCCCTCTGGGCGGCGCGGGGGCTCGCCGACCGGCTCCTCGGAGGGCCGGGCATGCGGCGCGGCCGTCGCCACCCGACCCAGCTGCGGGTCGGAGACGCGGTCGACTTCTTCCGCGTCGACGCGATCGTGCCCGAGCGGCTGCTGCGCATGCACGCGGAGATGAAGGTGCCGGGCGAGGCGTGGCTCGAATGGACGATGGAGCCCGACGGCGAGGGCACACGCCTCGTGCAGAAGGCGCGCTTCTATCCGCGGGGCGTCTGGGGTCGCGTGTACTGGTACGCGATGCTGCCGTTCCACCACTTCATCTTCCGGGCGCTCGCCGACAAGCTCGCCGGGTCGACCGGGAACGCTGCCTGACGTTTCCTCGACGCCGCGTTCGCACTTCCCGCCGACGCGTCACGGACGGTAGGGTCCGCCCGTGGCTGAGACCCGTGACGGGACAAGGGCAGCAGGAGCCCGGCCGGACTTCTCGGGCAAGACCGCCGTCGTCACCGGCGCCGCGTCGGGCATCGGCCGGGCGACCGCGAAGGCCCTCGCCGACGCGGGCGCCACCGTCACCCTGCTCGACGTGTCCGACGAGCTCGGCGCCCGCGCCGCCGAGGCGGCCGGTGGTACCTACGTGCACCTCGACGTGTCGCAGCCGGATGCGTGGCGGGAGTTGTTGGGCGGGTTCGACCGGCTCGACCTGTTGCACCTCAACGCCGGCATCTACGACGTCACGATGCCCGACATCACCCAGGTGTCCGACGACCGGTACCGCGCCTACCTCGGCGTGAACGTCGACGGCGTGTTCTTCGGGTTGCGCGAGGCGATCCCGCTGCTCGAGCGCGCCCATGGCGCGGTGGTGGTGACGTCGTCGATGGCCGGCGTGATGCCGTTGCCGGCCAATCCGGTGTACGCGCTCACGAAGTGGGCTCTCATCGGCCTGGTGCGCAGCGTCCACGCCGAGCTCGAGGGGCGTGGGATCCGCATCAACGCGCTCTGCCCGGGCGCCGTCGCCACGCCGTTGCTGGGTGACGATCCGCATGGGCTGTTCGAGCGCATGGGGGTCGCGGCGTTCGAGCCCGAGGACATGGCGGCGACGGTGGTCGAGATCCTCGCCTCCGACCGCAGTGGCGACGCGGTGCTCCACCGGCCGCCGTGGGCGCCCGAGACGGTCGAATTCGCGAGGTTGCCGGAGCACTGATCGTCCGTCCGCAGTCCCGAACGCCGCGTGGGGTCCGCTCGTGGTCGCGAGCTACTTGGGTGCCGAGGACTTGGGTGCCACCACGCGGAACGCGCCGCGCATGAACGGGTGAATGCGGCAGAAGTAGGTGTAGGTCCCCGGGTCGAGGTTGGCGGGCGTGCTCCAGGTGGTGCTGCCGGAGGTCGGCGGTCCGCCGGTGCCGAGCTCACCGGAGTCGAACTGCACGGTGGCATTCGCGAGGGGATACGCGATGCCGGTCGACGCGGTGCACGGTGCCTTGCACGCGGTGATCGAGTGCCACACCCGCTGGTCGCCCGCGTCCAGGTTGTCGAACGTGATCGAGTGCCCCTCGGTGACGGTCGGGATCCGCCCGCCGGCGACGGTCAGGTCGCCGGCGCCGTACTCGAAGCTCCCGATCGGGATCGTGCCGGTCAGTGGGCCCGCACCCGCACGACGCGGATCGGCGAGGTTCGTCGTCGCCCCGCCGTGGTTGTCGTTCTCGGGCAGGTGACCGTGGGTGAGCACGCCGGTCTGGTCGATGGGCTCGGTGAACGGGTCCTTCCCGCCGGGCCCGTCGTACATCCACACGATGCCCAGTCCCATCGACTCGTACCACGACGCCCGGGACGTGTCGTACGTGGTCGAGATGCTCAGCGTGTCGCCCGCCTTCACCGCCACCGCCCAGTCGTCAGCGGTCGCGGTCATCGACACGTCCCACGACACCGCACCGGCGGGTTCGTAGTAGTGCGCCTTCGACGTGAACAGCGTCCGGGTCTCGTCGCCGCGCGTGACCGAGAACGTGTCGTACAGGCCGCCGGGGTGCAGATGCCCGAAGGTCTTCACCAGCACGCCGTCGGTCGGCAACGTGTACGCGTTCTTCCGCGGCGCGTTCGGGTCGTCGTCGGGATAGGTGAACTTCCCGTCGCGCCCCGAACCCTTCAGCGCGTCGAACACCGGGTACACCTCGCCGTTCTGCACGTCGAGCCAGATCGGGTGCACGGCCTTCATGCCGCTCGCCTGCGGTGATGTCGCGGGCACGAAGTCGATGTCGTAGGTGAGGTACACGGTGAACGGCTTCGGAGTGAGGTCGTGGACCATGTAGTTGAGGTACCACGCGTCCGACGTGCGATACGGGTAGCCGTAGCCCGGGGGGAGCTCGAGCGCGGTCTTCTCCTCGCCGGTGGCGAAGAAGCGCTCGGGGAACAACGGCGCGGTCGCGTCCCGCCGCCGCACGTTGGCCCACACGCCGTGATGCAGGTGGAGCACGTCGACCGGCGGCACGGTGCCGTTCGCGAGCCGCAGGTTCGGCCGGAACCCGACGATCCAGCCGTCCTCGGTCGGCTGCGGAACCCGGTACTTGTTGGTGTCGATCAGGTTCTGCCCGGGGCGGATGGCGAGCGGTCCGTACGGAAGGTGCAGGTGCTGCACGCCCGCCGACGATCCCGTGGCGGGGCTCGCTCCCGCGGTGGCGCGGCTCGACCCGCTGAACGCGACGACGGTCAGCCCCGCGCCGACCGCGAGGACGACCAGCAGCACCACGCGCAGACGCCTCGACCCGGGGGGACGCATCCGGCCCACGGTATCGACGGCCTCCGCCCCGGTTCCGTCGCCCCGACCCCGACCGTGCAGCGACGCCGACAATCTGCTCAAATGCCTCGACATGTTCGACGAGCCGGAGCTCGCGGCCGCCCACACCGTCCGCGCCGCGTGGCGCGCCGACGAGGAGGTCTGGGCGCGGGCCGCGTTGGTGCGCTGGGAGCACGAGCGGACCCTTGTCGACGTGCTGCGTGACTGCATGCACCGCGGCGACACCGTCGCAGTCGGGTTCGCGTCGTGCACGTTCACGGGTGTGCTCACCGCGGTGGGGCGCGACGTCGCCCGCATCGCCACGCCCGCCGGCGGCGTCGACCTCCGCGTCGACGCGACGATGCCGGCCGTCGTCCGCGTCGTGCGTCCGGCGCGGGGCGGCGGGGCACGCGGTGACGACACCGTGAGCACCTTCGTGGCCCGGCTCCGCCAGCTGGAGGGCACGACGGTGCGCCTGGGTGTCGACGCCGGCGACGAGGTGACGGGTGCGCTCGGCCTCGGGCGCGATCACGTTGCGGTGACCGACCGCGACGACGTCCGGACCTACGTGCCGATGGCGTGGGTCCGCTGGGTGCGCTCGGACGACGCCGACTGATCGGCGCCGGGGAGCGCCGCCAGCCACTCGAGCAGCTCGTCGCGCAGGAAGCGCATCTCCCGGCCGCCCGGGAACCGGTGGCAGGGGATCCGCCCCTCCCGCACCATCCGGCGCAGGTACTCGACGTGCACCTGGAGGAGCTCGGCGGCCATCGCGGTCGTGAGCACGGGCGGGAAGTCGTCGGCGCCCGACCGGAGGTCGGCCTCGTCCATCGGCGGAGCCTATCGCCGCCTGCGCCCGCCTGAGCCGCTTCTTCGCACCCTGTCGTGGTCTCCTTCCGCCGTTTGGAAGTGTCCGAGATCGTCCCTCTTGACCGATTCGCGGGAATGGTGCAGACTCCCCGAGAACTTCAGGTATCGGACATATCGGACGCCAGCGGGGCAGGACGGGGACCGGGATCGATGGCAGCGGCGACCACGAGGGTCGAGGCGGTGCGCGACGGCAGGCCGGCCACCGAGCTCCCGGCGGGACCGGGCCGCACGTTGCGGGGCCGGATCTCGCGGGGCCACGTGGTCATGGTCGTCGCCGGGGTGGTGGGTGTGGTGCTCTCGTTCGCCGCGCTGCGCCAGCACGACGGCAACGCCCGGGTCCTCGTCGCCGCCCACGAGATCCGCGCCGGCGAGACGGTGGTGCCCGCGGACTTCCGATCGGAGGCGGTGACGATGGGCTCGACCCTCCTCGCCGCCGCCGTGCGCGCCGGCGACGCGGCCACGGTGCGGGGGAAGGTGGCGGCGTCGACCATCGCCGCGGGCGAGCTGGTGGCCCGGCGAACGCTGCGTTCCCGGGCCGCCCGTCACGGGCTGCGGGCGATGAGCATCCCGATCGACCCCGCGCGGGCGGTCGGCGGTCGCCTCAGGGCCGGGGACCGGGATCGATGGCAGCGGCGACCACGAGGGTCGAGGCGGTGCGCGACGGC
>DATBBL010000077.1:0-4294 GCA_036271015.1 Acidimicrobiia bacterium | reverse complement strand
TGCTGGAGGTCACCGGCGCCGCGGTCGACGTGGTGTTCGAGCCGTTGCCACCCGACGATCCCCGGCAGCGGCGGCCCGACATCACGCTCGCCGAGCAGGTCCTCGGCTGGCATCCGACGGTCGCCCTCCGCGAGGGTCTCGTCCGCACCCACGACTGGTACCGGAGGCACGGTGGCACGAGCTGAGGACACGGCACGGTACGGGAAGCTGTCCGTGATCGTGCCGGTCTACGACGAGCGCAACACCGTCGTCGAGATCGTGCGCCGGATGCGGGCGGTGGATCTCCCGGTCGACCTCGAGGTCCTGGTCGTCGACGACGGGAGCACCGACGGCACCCGCGACGTCCTCCGGCAGCTCCACGACAGCACGGTGCGGGTGATCACCCACGAACGCAACCAGGGCAAGGGCGCGGCGATCCGGAGCGGGCTGGCGCAGCTGACCGGCGATCTGGTGCTGGTGCAGGACGCCGACCTCGAGTACGACCCCGAGGACTGGCCCAAGTTGCTCAACCCGATCATGCGGGGGAAGGCGCAGGTCGTCTACGGCTCGCGGTTCACCGGGGAGCGCCGCAACATGCTCTTCCTGCACTGGGTCGGCAACCGGGTGCTGTCGCTCGTCACCAACGTGCTCTACAACACGACGCTCTCCGACATGGAGACGTGTTACAAGCTCTTCGACCGTACCGTGCTCGACGGCATCACCCTGCGGGCGACGCGCTTCGAGTTCGAGCCCGAGGTCACCGCGAAGGTCCTGCGCCGTGGCATCCGGATCTACGAGGTGCCGATCTCGTACACCGGCCGCGAGGTCGACGAGGGCAAGAAGATCACCTGGCGCGACGGCTTCATCGCGCTCTGGACGCTCGTCAAGTACCGCTTCGTGGATTGATTGACATGCCGCGAGCAGCGACGACGCCGGGCTTCGCCCGGTGGCGGCGCCCGGGACGGAGCGAACGGAGGTGAGCGACGGGGACATGCAGTGGGCGGCAGTGGTGGTGAACTACGAAGCCGGCCCGCTCCTGCTCGCGTGCGTGCGGTCCCTGTTCGCGGACTCGAGCGCGGGCACGCCCGAGGTCGTGATCGTCGACAACGGCTCCACCGACGGGTCGGTCGCCGAGATCGAGCGCGCCTTCCCCGCGGTGCGCGTGGTGACGCCGGTCGGCAACCTCGGGTACTCGGCGGCCGCCAACCTCGGCATCGCGCACACGACCGCACCGGTCGTCGCCGTCGGCAACCCGGACCTCGAGGTGGAGGTGGGCACCGCGGCGGCGATGCTGGCGCGCATGCGCGCCGAGCCCGACCTCGCCGCGATCGGGCCTGCTCTCCGCAACCCCGACGGCACGCAGTACCCGTCGGCGCGCGCGCACGTGAGCGGGCTCGACGCGGTCGGGCACGCGGTGCTCGGGCGGGCGCTGCCGCGCAACCGCTTCACGCGTCGGTACCGTCAGCTCGACGCCGACTGGGACCAACCGCGGGACGTCGACTGGGTGTCGGGCGCGTTGGTGTTCCTGCGGCGCAGCGCGGTCGACTCGGTGGGGGGATGGGACGAGCGCTACTTCATGTACATGGAGGACGTGGACCTCTGTTGGCGCCTGCGCCGCCTCGGGTGGCGGGTGGGCTACGACCCGGCCGGCGCCGCGGTGCACGTCCAGGGCGCCAGCACCGAGGGCCACCCCTACCGCATGATCCTCGAGCACCACCGGTCGGCGTACCGGTTCGCGTCGCGCCGGTGGCAGGGTCTCCGGCGGGCGCTGCTCCCCCCGACGGCGCTGTTCCTCGCCGTCCGGGCGTTGCTCGACATGGCGGCGCGGGGGCTCCGCACGCGTCCCGAGATGCCCAAGGTCAGCAGGTAACCTGCGACCGCCATGCCCCAGTCCCGGACCCGCTACCAGCGCGCCGCCATGCGCTCCAAGTACCGCAAGCCCAAGCGGCGCCGGAGCGGATCGTTCGGGTGGAACGTCGTCATCGCCGTCGTCATCATCGTCGGCGTCGTGGCGGTGGTGCTCACCCGCGGCGGGGGCGACAGCGCGGGGAGCGGCCCGCCCCACGCCGTCAACCAGGCCGCCAACGTGCCCGGTGACCACTGGCACACCGCACTCAACGTCAACGTCTGCGGTGAGTGGCTCGACCCGCCGCCCGCGTTCGAGAAGCCGTTCGACAGCCCGAACCAGGTGGCGAACGCGGGCATCCACTCCCACGGTGACGGCCTGATCCACACCCACCCGTTCGTGGTGGCGGAGGAGGGCAACAACGCGACCATCGGCAAGTTCTTCAGCTACGGCGGGTGGGGCCTGTCGTCCGACTCGATCGACCTCGGCGGTGCGAACGACGCGCACCCCCAGTGGAAGGGACCGTCGTCGGATCCGAAGAAGACCACGTGGAGCAACGGCGACGTCTGCCCGTTCGGCCAGTACAAGGGCCAGAAGGTGCAGCTCACCTGGGCCGTCGACGGCAAGACGAAGACCGGGAACCCGGCCGACTACCACCAGCAGGACGGTGAGACGCTCGCGGTCTACCTGCTGCCCAAGGGCGCCGCGATGCCGTTCCCGGACCAGGCCTGCACGTCGTTCGCCAACATCTCCGACCAGAACAGCGCCGCGGTGTTGAGCAAGGCCTCGCCGTGCCGGTCGCAGATCACGACGACCACCCCCGGGGCGACCACCACCGCGCCGACCACCGCTCCGCCCGCGTCCACGCCGTGACCGCGGCATCACCTGTGAACCTGGTGTCGTGAAGGCGATCGTCCTCGTCGGCGGTGAGGGCACCCGGCTCCGACCGCTCACCTACTCCACGCCCAAGCCGCTCCTGCCGATCGCCAATCAGGCGTTCCTCGAACGGCAGCTCACCTGGCTCGCCCACTACGGCGTCGACGAGGCGGTCCTGTCGCTCGGCTACCTCCCGGACGCGTTCGAAGCGCACTTCCCGGAGGGCCGCTTCGGCGACCTGAAGCTGCGCTACGCGGTCGAGGACCATCCGTTGGGTACGGCCGGCGCCATCCGCTTCGCGGCGCGGGGGATCGAGGAACGCATCGTCGTGTGCAACGGCGACGTGCTCACCACCCTCGACCTCGACGCGCTGGTCGCGTTCCACGACGCCCGCGGGGCAGAGGCCACGATCTACCTCACCCAGGTCGCCGACCCGTCGGCCTTCGGCGTGGTGCCGACCCGGGACGACGGCGAGGTGGTGGCGTTCGTCGAGAAGCCGCCGAAGGGCCGGGCTCCGACCAACTGGATCAACGGCGGCACCTACGTGCTCGAACCTTCGGTGCTCAGCCGCATCCCCGAGCGGCTCACGGTGTCGATCGAGCGCGAGACCTTCCCTCGCATGCTCGACGGGCCGAGCCGGCTCTACGCGATGGCGAGCGACGCGTACTGGATCGACATCGGGACGCCCGAGAAGTATCTGCGCGCGCACACCGACGTGCTGCGCGCCGCGCTCGGCGGCTCACCGGCGCCCGGCGCGCGCGAGGTCACGCCCGGCGTGTGGGTGCAGGGCACCCCCGACATCGACACCGACGCCCGCCTGGAGGCGCCGACGCTGATCGGCGACCGCGCCGTCGTCGCCGCCGGCGCGCGGGTCGTCGGCTCGGTCGTCGGTAACGGCGCAGAGGTCGGTCCCGGGGCGCGCCTCCTCCGGTCGGTGGTCCATGCCGGTGCGACGCTGGAGGACGAGGCCGAGGCGATCGACGCGGTCGTGGGCGCCGGTGCCAGCCTCGGAGCGGGCGCGATCGCGTCGGATCACACCATCATGGGGGCGGGCGCGACCCTGGGTGCCGGCGCGCGGGCGTCGGGGGCACGGATCCGGCGCCCGGAGCCTGACGGGAAGGACTGACGATGCGGGTCATGGTGACCGGCGGCGCCGGCTTCATCGGGTCGACCCTCGTCGATCGCCTGCTCGCGGAGGGATGCGACGTCGACGCCATCGACGACCTGTCGACCGGCGCGCTCGCCAACCTCACCGACGCCCGGGCGCAGCGCAGCCGCAAGTTCAGCTTCCACCGGCTCGACGTGCGGTCGCCGCAGCTCACCGACCTCGTCGTCCACCGCCGGCCCGAAGTCATCTTCCACCTCGCCGCGCAGCTCGACGTGCGCGTCTCGGTGGCCAAGCCGCTGTTCGACGCCGAGATCAACGTGCTCGGCTCGCTCAACGTGTGCGAGTCGGCCCTCGCCGCCGGCACCCGGAAGGTGGTGTTCGCGGGCTCCGGCGGCACCCTCTACGGCATCCCCGAGACTTTGCCGGTGCGCGAGAGCCACCCGCAGCGGCCCATCTCGCCCTACGGCGTCTCCAAGAAGGCCGCC
>DATBBL010000076.1:0-13774 GCA_036271015.1 Acidimicrobiia bacterium | reverse complement strand
CGTAGGTGGAGACGATGTTGGGATGCGACAACCGCGCCGCCGCGATCGCCTCGTTGCGGAACCGGGCGCGGGTCGCGTCGTCGGCCGCGAGGTCGGCGCGGAGCACCTTCACCGCGACGCGTCGTGAGAGCACGGGATCGTCGGCGACCCACACCGTCGCCATGCCGCCGCGCGCGAGCGGCTCGACCAGTCGGTATCGGCCTCCGAGCACGCGCCCGGGTGTGGTCAGCTCCACGGTTGCATTGTGACCCTCACTGGACGGTCTGGAACGTCACTCCGATGACACGCGGCCCTGCGTGGGTGCCGATGACGGGGCCGACCACGCCGGTGATGATGTCGTCGCGCGGGAAGATCGGCTCGAGCATCCCGAGCAGCTCGTCGAGGTCGGGTGCGTTGCCGTGCAGCACCGCGAGGTGCTCGATCTTCCCTTCCGCCGCCTTCGCGGCGAGCAGCTTCAAGGCTTTCGACCGCGTGCGCACCTTGCCCGCTTCCTCGACGATCCCTTCGCGCACCTCGATCACCGGCTTGATCGACAGCACCGTGCCCAACAGCGCGCGTGCGTTGCCCACCCGGCCGCCCCGCTTCAGGAATTCGAGCGTGTCGAGCGTGGCGAAGAGCTTGGTGCGATCACGCCGGTCGACCACCTCCTGGACGATCGACTCGAGCGAGTCGCCGTCGGCCGCCCGCCGTGCCGCGGTGAGGCAGAGGTTGCCCAGGCCCATCGAGGCGCTCCGCGAGTCGATGACCTGGACCGCGACGTCGCCCGACACCGCCGCCGCCGCCAACTGCGCCGCCTGCATGGTGGCGGAGAGGTGCGAGGAGAGGTTGATGCACACGATGCCGGTCGCGCCCCGGGCGTGCAGGTCCCGGAACCGCTTCTCGAACGCACCGGCCGACGGCGCGGCCGTCTCCGGGAGCACCTTGGAGTGCTCGAGGCGGTGCCAGAACTCGTCGGTGCTCAGCTCCTCGCGGTCGACCAGCTCCTCGTCGCCGAAGCGGATGGTGAGTGGGACGATCTCGATCCGGAGCGCGTCGAGCAGCGGCTGCGGCAGGTCGCAGCTGCTGTCGGTGACCACCCGGATGCTCACGCTCGCTCCTCGATTCCCTCGACGGACCTCTGATCGTTACACGCGCGAGCCGCGGCCCACGCCTCCGGGCCGCAGCCGGGCCGGGACCAGGGCGGCGATCGACGACAGCTCGTCGACGTGCAGCAGGGCCAACCCGCCGAGATACACCGCACCCCCGACGAGGGTGCCGACGATCGCCGACGCGAACGCCGCGGTGGTGGTGTCCCACCCGATCAGCTCGCCGACCGCCCAGCTCACGCCCGCCACCGCGCCGCCGGCGACGACCACCTTGACCAGGGTGATCCCCAGGCGCCGGTTCGCGACGCCGCCCAGCTGGAGCTCCAGCACGAACAGCGTGAGCAGGGCGGCCACGAAGTAGGCGAGGGAGAACGCGAGGGCCAGTCCCGGGATCCCCAGCCACGCGTACAGCGGGAACGCGAGCCCGATGTTGACCGCGTTCTCGATGCAGTTGATCCAGAACGGGGTGAACGTGTCGTGGCGGGCGTAGAACGCCCGCATCGCGAACAGGTAGAGCGAGAAGGGGAGCAGGCCGACCGCGAATGCGACCAACGTGTCCGCCACCACCGACGCGGCCGCGCCGGAGAAGGCGCCGCGTTGCAACAGCGCGACGATGATGGGGCGGGCGAGTCCGATGTAGAGCGCGGCGGCGGGGACGATCACGACCGACGCCAGCCGGAGCCCGCGCGACAGTTGATCGCGCAACCCGCGACGATCGCGCCGCGCCGCCGCGCTCGCCATCTCGGGGGTGAACGTCGTCATCAGTGACACCGCGAACAATCCGTGCGGCAGCTGGAAGAACGCGTAGGCGCTGATGTAGATGAACGGGCCGCCGTCGGTCCCGTTGGCGAGCACGGTCACCACCAGCAGCGCGACCTGGTTCGCGATCACGTAGCCGACCGTCCAGCCGGACAGCCGCAGCATCGTGAGCACGGCGGGATGGCGCCAGGCGGGCAGGAAGCGCAGGTGTGCGTGCAGGCGCGCGAGTGGAGGCAAGAGTGCCAGTGCCATCACCATCACGCCCGCGGTCGTGCCCAGGCCGATGAGCAGGAGCAGGCCTTCGTCGTCGAGCACGCTGCGCACGGTGAGCGAGCCGTCGGCGATCCGCGGGAGGGCGAGGAACACCGCGATGACGACGAGGTTGTTGAGTACCGGCGCGAACGCGGCGGCGAGGAAGCGACGGCGCGCGTTCAGCATCGCGGTCGCGAGGGTGACGATGCCGTAGAACAGCATCTGCGGCATGAACAGGCGGAGCAGGTCGGTCGCCAGCTCCTGTTGGGCGGCGACGTTGGATCCGTGCACGTTCAGCGTGTACAGGTCGACGATCCACGGCGCGGCGATGACGCCGATGACGGTGACTGCCGCCAACGCGACCATCGCGACCGTGAAGATCGCGCTCGACGCGTCGTCGTCGCGCGCTTCGAAGTGCTTCACGAACAGCGGGACGAGGGTCGCGGTCAGCACCCCGCCGAGGAGCAGCTCGTAGACGATGTTGGGCGCCTCGTTGGCATAGCTGTAGGTGCCGGCGAGGGTCGACGCGCCCAACGCGTACGCGATGGCCGCGATGCGCACGAAGCCGGTGATGCGGGAGAGCGCGGTGCCGACGGCCACGACCGCGCTGGACCGGACGAGGGAGGTCTCGGCCTCGGTGGGATTGGAGCCCGGCTCGGTGAGCCCGACGTCGTCGGCGCTCACGTATTCAAGCGGGCTGCCCGGTGGGCGTCGCGACCGGGAACGAGGGGTGGTGCTCCAGCGAGCGCTTGCGGCGCCGCCGGTGGATGTCCCAGCCCCACCAGATGGCGAGGAACGCGATCGCGCCCACGGTCAGGAACACTCCCACACCGCTGACGAAGGTGGAGCGGACGGTGATCTTCTGGCTGCCGATCTGCAGGCCATCGCTGGTCGTGACCGTCAGCTGCACCGGCGACTGCCCCGAGCCGCGCGTCTCGACCGCCACCCGGACGGTCGTGCTGCGTGAGCGCGGGAGCACCACGTCGCGCTCGGCGCCGTCGGGGAACAGGAGACGGTCGCTCTCCAGCCGGAGGTGGACGGTGACGTCCTGGTTGCTCGTGTTCTGGAAGCTGATCGGGATCTGGGCCTTGCTCGACGTGATCGTGATCGTCCCGGGCGGCTGGAGATGGATCTGGCTGAGGAACCCCGACACCGAGGTGCCGATCGAATCGAGGAGGTCGCGTGCCGCCTTCCGGCCGACCGGGTTCTGCCAGTCGGCCGACACCGACGACGCCAACGCCCGGTCGGCCCGCTGCGCCTGCACGCTGTCGGCGCCGACCAGACGCGCGACCGCGTCCCGGTCCGCGGTGGCCTGCTGGTACTGCTGCAGGCTCACCGGCGTCGCGGGTGGGTCGTACGGAGCCAGCTGCCGATACACCGGCGCGCTGTCGGGTTGGCCGTCGACCGTCGCCGCGGGCACCGTGTCGAGCATCCCGGCGACCGTCGTCGCGTGCAGGAGCGGATTGTTGCGCAGCCCGGCGAACACCGCGGCCACGAACGTCTCGTCGGCGTCCCAGCGGTCGGGGTTGGTGAGGGTGATGCCGCGGCCGATCGAAGGTTGCTCACCGGCGACCAGCGAGAGCCCCGCCAGCAGGTGCGCGGCGCGCAGCGCGGGGGGATCGTTCCCGGTGAGGAACTGCTCGAGCCCCGAGTCGGTCGCGAGCACGGTGACCGCGCTGGAGTCGTCACCGGGCACGGCCTGCACCTTGAACGGGTGTGCGGGCGTGAACTTCTCGTTCGCCGGCGTCAGCTGGGTTCCGTCGACCACCAGCTGCCGGGCGCTGGCGCTCAGCAGCACCCGCAGCGACGCGAGGTCGAGGGGACCGGGCAAGGCGGTGCTGGGGTCGAGGTGGGCGCCGAAGAAGGTCTCGAGCGTGGACACCCCACGCGCGAACTCCGACGCCGGCGGCTGGTTCACCACCCCACCCAGGTTGTTCCGCAGGATGGCGGGCAGGTCGAGCGGCACGAACGGGCCGGTGAGCACCTGGTTGCGCAGCCCCGCGCTCCGGAGGGCGACGACGCCGGCCGCGAGGTCCGGTGAGCGGGCCGCGAGCGTGTTCCACGCGTCGAGGGTCTCGGGGCTGGGCGCGAGCGTGAGCGGGACGTCGGGGTTCGCGCCGAGCTCGATCGCCTGGCGGCCGAGCCGGCCCGTCGACTCGAGGTCGGCGAGCGTGTTCGCGTTGACCGGTGCCGCCGCGTTGCCCACGTACGCGGGTTGGGCTCGCAGTGGCCAGACCCAGGCCACCTGGAGGGGCGTGCCGAAGGTGAGCGCGCCGCCGGCGTTCAGGGGCTCGACGACGATGTGGGTGACGAAGTGCGCGAGCGACTCGTCGCTGCTGCTGCGCAGATCGACCTCGAGGGGATACACGCCGCTGCCGGAGATGACGTTGGTGGGGTACAGCAGGATCCGGTGCCCGCTGGCGTCGGTCGGCAGCTCGTCGAACGCGAACGGCGTGAGGTTGCGCGACGGCGGCAGGCCACCCCCGGTCACGCTCTCGTCGAACGCGGTGCGGCTCTCGAGTGGGTCGTGCACCGTGAGCACGACCCGGGACCCGGGCGGCACGTTCGCGGCCTGGAAGCTCATCAGGAACGTGCCGTCGGGGGCCACCCAGGGGCTCTGGGCCGCGAGGGCGAACGACGGCGCGGCGGTCTGCGCACCGGCGGACGGCCCCAGTGCCGCGCCGCCGGCGACCGACGACACCACCACCACGAGGGTGACGAGGACGCGCCGGATCACAGGGACCGCCCGAGGACGCACAGGCCCGCGGGGATGGTGTCGAAGCCGAACGATCGGTAGAGCGCGAGCGCGCGGTCGTTCGCCAGCTGCGTGTTGACGTACACGCGGTCGCCGCCGTGCTTCCACACCCAGGCGATGCCGTCGGCCACGAGCGCCCGACCCCAACCGCGCGAACGCGCCGCGGGGTGGACCGCCACCCGTTGGAGGTAGCCATACCGGCCGGCGACCCCGGTGATCGCGTACGCGATGACGCGCTCGCCGTCGCGGCCCACGCGGAAGCGGGTGCTCGGGGTGGCGTCGAGCGCGTCCTTGAGCCCGACCGGACCGAGGCGCCAGAACTCGTCGAACGAGAGGTCGTCGAGGTCGAGCACCTGGGCGCGGTCGCGGCGCGTGGCCTTCTCCAGCGGGAGCAGCGCGGGTGCCGGCGCGGCGTCGAGGTCGAGCGCGAGCAGGTGGAGGCGCTCGCGCACCGAGAACCCGGCGTCGACGAACACCCCGGACTCCGCCGGGCTCACCGCGCTGGTGAGGACGGAGTCGTAGCCGGACGCGCGCGCCCGCTCGATGCAATGGCGGACGACGCTCGACGGCACGCTGGCGTCGGGCCCGACCACCAGGTGCGCCGCCCCGCCGCCCCCGCGCCAGGGGGCGATGCGTGCCCAGCTGTCGCCGAAGCGCAGGGTCTGCTGCCGCACAGAAGCAGGGTAATGGTCCGGGTCTCGCGACGCCCCTCACTCCCCGGCTCAGGTCGCGCGGACGAAGCCCTTCGCGGTGACGAGCGGCAGGTCGAGGTACGTGACGATCCCCGGCGCCGCCGCGACGACGGCCGGGATGGCGTCGATCGCGGGCAGCGCGGTCATGATCATGCCGAGCACCATGAAGTCGCCGAAGGTCTTGGCCTCGAAGTCGGCGCCCGGGTAGATCTCGAGCTTGGTGCGCACGCACGGCTGCCCCTGGATCTCGATGCGGTAGCCCTCGTCGAGCTTCCAGTCGGGATCGAGGGTCTGGCCCTTGCGCCACCGCACCTTGAGGTCGACCACCTTGCGGTCGCCGACCCAGCCCTGCCAGCTCGCGGCGACGCCGGCCACGCACCCGGCGGGGATCGCCCACGAGCCGAGGTCGAGGTCCTCGGTGGTCTGCGCGAACTCCGCTTCGAACCGCACGTCGTCGACCTCGATCCCGAGCGCGTCGGCGACGAGCAGGACCGCGTCCTCGAACACCGCGGTACCCGCGCGCGCCATGTCGGGGAGGGCGGGGTCGTCGATCGGTCGGGCGAACCCGACCGGGAGCTCGGTGTCCGGCGAGTCGTACCCGGTGCTGTCGGCCGACTCGAGCACCGAGACGGAGTCGACCCGGTCGCAGATCCCCGCCGAGACGATCGCGAGGAGGTCGGCGAACCCGGGGTTGATGCCGCTCCCGAAGACGGACGCGCCGCCCTGCTCGCACGCCGCGACGATGCGCTCGCGACCGTCGCCGAGGGAGTGGCCGGTGATGAACGCGGCGGTCGACACGATGTTGACGCCCGCCTCGAGGATCCGCACCATCTCGCCGACGTCGGGCCACTTGGGGTTGTAGACGACGCAGTCGGGCTCGAGCGCGAGGAGGGCGTCGCCGTCGTCGGTGGCGACGATGCCGAGGGGCTCGATCCCGCACAGCTCACCCACGTCGCGCCCGACCTTGTCGGGGCCCCACGCGTAGCACCCGACCAACTCCAGCCCGGGGTTGGCCACGGCGGCGATGACCGACCGGCGACCGACGTTCCCGGTGGTCCACTGCACGATCCGCAGCGGGGACGAGCTCGAGGAGGGCGAGGTGGCGGTCATGGCGGGAGCGTAGATGGATCCCGGCCGGGTGTGACGGGTGCCCGGGTACGCGGCTCGGACCTACAGACGGCCGGGCCGAGGGCCGATACACGGGTTCGGAGGCATCGTGTTGGACCTGGACGGATTGCTGCGCTTCGCCGTGGAACACGGCGCCTCGGACGTCCACGTCAAGGTGGGCTCGCGCCCGCGCCTGCGGGTCGACGGACGACTGCGCGAGGCACCGTTCGACACCGTCGAGCCCGCCGACACCGAGCGGGTGGCGGCCGCGGTGATCCCCCGCTCGCGTGCGGAGACCTTCGCCGCCGACCACGAGTGCGACTTCACCTACGGGATCCCGGGCCTGGGTCGGTTCCGGGTCAGCGCGTTCCGCCAGCGGGGCTCGGTCGGCTTCGTGCTCCGTCGGGTGCCGACCGGGATCCCCACCTTCGAAGCGCTCGGCCTGCCCGAGGCGGTGGGGACGCTCGCGAGCGCCCAGCACGGGCTGGTCCTCGTCACCGGCCTCGCCGGTTCGGGCAAGACCGCGACGCTGGCGGCGATGGTCGACCATGTCAACACGCACCGCGAGGGTCACATCGTGACCATCGAGGACCCGGTCGAGGTGCTGCACGCCGACAAGCGCTCGATCGTCATCCAGCGCGAAGTTGGTTCCGACACGCCGAGCGCCTTGTCGGGCCTCGAGCACGCGTTGCGCCAGGATCCCGATGTCATCGTGCTCGGCGAGCTCCGCGGGACCGACGCCGCCTGGGCCCTGCTCCAGGCGGCCGAGATCGGGCACCTCGTGTTCGCCGCCATGTCGACGGTGAGCGCGATCGACACGGTCGACCGGTTCGTGGAGCTGTTCCCCCCGCACCGGCAGCGCCAGGCGCGCGCATCGCTGGCGGCGACGTTGCGGGGGATCATCTCCCAGCGCCTGCTCCCGCGCGCGGGCGGGCGGGGACGCGTGCCCGCGACGGAGGTTCTGGTGGTGAACACACGCGTGCGCGATCGGATCGCCGACCCGGCCCGTCTGGCCGAGCTCGAACACGAGATGACCAACGGCGACCTCTACGGCATGCAGACCTTCGACCAGAGCCTCGTGCAGCTCTATCGCAACGGCCTCGTCGCCAGCGACGACGCGATCGCGCACGCCAATTCGGCGAGCGAGATGCGCTTCTCCCTCGACCGCGCCGACCTCGAGCGCGAGCGCGAGCCGCTCCCGTCGTCGGTCACCTCGCCCGGTGCGCCCGCGGCGGTTGCCCCAGCCTGACCCCGGTCAGTCGTCGTAGTCGTGGCGGACGGCCTCGAACGCGCGCGCGAGCAGCGGCGTGCGGGCGTCGACGACGCGCTCGAAGTCGACGCCCGGTCGGTCGTGGGGCGACCACGGGGTGAGCTCGGCGTCGGGGACGGTCACGATCCGGGCGACGGCCGGCGCCGCGGTGAGGGCCGGCGCGGGCACGGCGGGCGCCGATGCGGGCTCGGAGCTGTCGAAGGGCAGACGCGGGCCGGGAGCGGTACGCGGGCGGGAGCGCGCCGGGTCACGACGCGGCCTGCGGCTCGCGGGGGTTGCCATGGCGGACTCCCCGAGCCAGAGCCGCGACTCCGCGTCGCGTCGGTCGAGGAGGGCCCAGCCGCGGGGTGGGGACAGCCGATCGGCGTGGGTGACGCACAGCACCCCGGCCCCGCGGCCGGGCGTGTCGATCGGATCGAGCCACACGAGGGACTCCCCGGCGTTGAAGGCGAACACCGCCACCGCCGCTTCGTTGCAGCCGAGCCTCGAGCAGGTGACCGCGCCGTCCACTCCGGCGAAGGTACCGGAGCATGCCCTCGGCCCCGGGGATGCCGGGCGATTGTTTCCTCGGTGACCGTCGCGAGCAGACGAGAATGGTGTCGATGACCGCGATCCCGTCCCGCCTCCGGCCGCTGCTCGACGCCACGTCGCCCGCGCAGGAGCTCGCGCGCCTGCTCACCGAGGCCGGGCACGAGTGCTACCTGGTGGGCGGCAGCGTCCGCGACGCCTTCCTCGACCGGGCGATGCGAGAGGGCGAGGAGACCGACATCGACATCGCGACCGACGCCCGCCCCGAGGTCGTCGAGCAGTTGGTGCGACCGTGGGCCGACGCGGTCTGGCTGCAGGGTCAGCGGTTCGGCACCGTGGGCTGTCGCAAGGACGGCATCACGCTGGAGATCACCACGTTCCGCGCCGAGGTGTACCACCCGGACAGCCGCAAGCCGGTGGTCGCGTACTCCGACGACATCGAGACCGACCTCTCGCGGCGCGACTTCACCGTGAACGCGATGGCGTTGCGGCTCCCCGAGCCCGCCCTCGTCGACCCGTTCGGCGGCGCGGCCGACCTCGCCGCCCGTCGGCTCCGGACGCCGCTCGCGCCCGAGGTGTCGTTCCTCGACGATCCGCTGCGGATGCTGCGGGCGGCGCGCTTCATCGCGCAGTTCGGACTGGCGCCCGACCCGGCGTTGACCGCGGCGGTGGTCGAGTTGCGACACCGGCTCGACATCGTGAGCGCCGAGCGGATCCGTGACGAGCTGTCGAAGCTGCTGCTGGTCGACGATCCCACCACGGGCCTGTGGTTCCTGGCCGAGACCGGCCTGTCCGACGAGTTCCTCCCCGAGCTCAACCAGATGCGCCTCGAGCAGGATCCGATCCACACGCACAAGGACGTGCTCGCGCACACGATCGCGGTGGTGCGCAACACGCGCCCACAGCTGATCGTGCGCCTGGCCGCGTTGTTCCACGACGTGGGCAAGCCGAAGACACGCTCGTTCGCCCGCGGCGGCGTGAGCTTCCACCACCACGAGGTGGTCGGTGCGCGCATGACCGAGGAGCGCCTGCGGGCGCTGCGCTACCCGAACGACGTCGTCGAGGCCGTCGTGCAGCTGGTGTACCTCCACCTCCGGATCCACACCTACGCCATGGGGTGGACCGACAAGGCGGTGCGTCGCTACGTGCGCGACGCCGGTGGCCTGCTCGACGAGCTCAACCACCTGCAGCGATGCGACTGCACCACGCGCAACCAGAACCGGGCGCGCGCGCTGCAACGCCGGATGGACGACCTCGAGCGGCGGATCGCCGAGCTGCGGGAGCAGGAGGAGCTCGACTCCATCCGGCCGCCGCTCGACGGTCGACAGGTCATGGCGTACCTCGGGGTGAAGCCGGGACGGATCGTGGGCGAGGCGCTCGACTTCCTGCTCGAGACCCGGCTCGACGAGGGCCCGATCAGCGAGGCCGACGCCTACGAGCGCCTCGGCACCTGGGCGCGCGAGCGCGGCATCACGCCCGACTGATCATCCGTACACACTGTGATGCGGCGGCGAAGTCGAGCGCAGCGAGCGGAGCCGCTCGCGAGGGAGCGAGTGGCCGCGCCGCAGGTACCCTGCGGCGCAACGAGCGACCGAATGATCAGGCGCCTTCCTTGCGCGCCCGCCACACGATCGTCGCGGGAACGCGTGCGCCCGGCGTGTCGGGCCGGGGCTCGAGGACGGTGTCGACGCGGAAGCCCGCCCGCCCGAGCTCGGTGAACACCTCGCCGATGCCGCGGGTGTAGACGCGCGCCGTCTGGCCGTCGCGTTCCACGTCGATCGGGCCCGGCTCGAAGTACGACCGCTGGACCGCGCCGGAGGCGTTGATGCAGAGCGCCATCGGGTGCTCGTACGAGAAGACGAACGGCCCGTTCGGCTTCAGCACCCGCTGCACCTGCCGGAACAGACGCGCCGCGTCGTCGACCTCGGCGACCGCGTCGGCGCTGAACGCGGCGTCGATCGACTCGGCCCTGAGGAACGCGAGGTCGGCGAGGTCGCCCTTGCGCCACTCGACCTTCACCTCTTCACGCTCGGCCCGCTCGCGGGCGTGGCCGAGACGCGCATCGGACGAGTCGAGCGCGATCACGATCGCGCCCTGGTGTGCGAACCCGATCGCGGCGGCTCCGTTGCCGCACCCGAGGTCGAGCACCCGCTTGCCGCGCAGATCACCGAGGAGGCGTAGCTCGCGTTCGGAAGGATCGTCGCCGTTCACGTCTTGATCATCGCGCTTTGCTACTCACCGGCCGCGAACCTCTCGACCATCTCGCGCGCGTCGTCGTCGTGGTACTGCACCGCCGGCGACTTCATGAAGTAGGCCGACGGCCCGGCGAGCGGCCCACCGATCCCGCGGTCGAGCGCAACCTTGCAGCAGCGCACCGCGTCGATGATGACCCCTGCCGAGTTCGGCGAGTCCCACACCTCGAGCTTGAGCTCGATGTTGAGCGGTACGTCGCCGAAGTTGCGACCCTCGAGCCGGATGTAGGCCCACTTCCGGTCTTCGAGCCACGGCACGTGGTCCGACGGGCCGATGTGCACGTTGTCGGACTCGATGCCCTGCTCGATCTGGCTGGTGACGGACTGCGTCTTCGAGATCTTCTTCGACTCGAGCCGGCTGCGCTCCAACATGTTCTTGAAGTCCATGTTGCCGCCGAAGTTGAGCTGGTAGGTGCGGTCGATCGCGGTCCCGCGGTCCTCGAAGAGGCGCGCGAGCATGCGATGGGTGATGGTGGCGCCGACCTGGCTCTTGATGTCGTCGCCGACGATCGGGAGCTTGGCCGCCTCGAACTTCGCCGCCCACTCGGGGTCGCTGGCGATGAACACCGGGATGGCGTTCACGAACGCGACGCCGGCGTCGAGACACGCCTGCGCGTAGAAGCGCTGCGCCTCCTCGGACCCGACGGGGAGGTAGCTGACCAGCACGTCGGCCTTCGCCTCGCCCAGGACCGCGACGACGTCGACCGGCTCGGCCGGAGACTCCTCGACCGTCTCGCGGTAGTACTTGCCGAGGCCGTCGAACGTCGGGCCGCGCTGCACCTCGACCTCGAGTTGGCCCACGTTGGCGAACTTGATGGTGTTGTTCTGCCCCGCGGAGATGGCCTTGCCGAGGTCGAGGCCGACCTTGGCCGCGTCGACGTCGAACGCCGCGACGAAGTCGACGTCGCCCACGTGATAGCCGCCGAGCACGACGTGCATGAGGCCGGGGACGTCTTCCGTGGGGTCGGCGTTGCGGTAGTACTCGACACCTTGGACGAGGCTGCTGGCGCAGTTCCCCACTCCGGCGATGGCGACACGAATGCGACCACTCATGATGCGGTGGCTCCTTGTTGATCCAGGGGTTCCTGGGAGGGGTTGGCGGGGGCGTTCGCGTCGTCGCGGCCCTCCGCCGCGATCAGCGCGTCGACCCATTCGAGATCTCGTTGCGTGGTCTGGGTGCGGTGCTCGAACAGCGATCGCGTGTAGCGGTCGCCGCGGCCCGGCGTCGTGCGGCGGGCGCGCGCCAGGCGGTCGGCGAGGGCGCTGCGCCGCCGGGTGAGCAGCTCGAGCCGAGCTTCCGCGTCGAGGTGACGGCAGAACGCCAGCTTCAACGCGAAGGTCCGTTCGTCGTCGCCGGAGGTGTCGTCGTCGAGCAGCAGCTGCGAGAGCCGCGCGTCGCCGCGCTCCGTGAGGCGGTACGCCTTGCGGGTGCGACGGGACGACTTGGCGGGACGGCGCCGCCGCGCCGCCGCGAGGTCGCCGTCGAGCGAGCCGGTGGCGGGCATGGGGACGGCGACGGTCTCGGGTTCGACGCTCTCGATGCTCCCGTCGTGCTCGAGGCGGCGTAGCGCGGGGTACAGCGAGCCGTAGGAGATCCCCCACAGCGAGCCGAGCGTCTCGCCGAGACGCTTCTTCAGCTCGTAGCCGTGGAGCGGTTGCTCCTTCAGCAGTCCGAGGATGGCGAGCTCCAACACGTCTGGTCTTGCTCCCATGGCCGTCGTCCGGCCGTCGTGCGGGTGTGACCGATATATCGCTCCGATATATCGGTCCGAGTATACACGAACGGACGCCCGGGTGTACGGAGGGTGGACGGAACCGGGCGTATCGGTGCCGGAAGGCCCGGAAACCGCCGCGCGGGCTCCCTTGTACAGTGGCGCGGTGCGCCGGCACACCGACTACGCGCTGGCCCGACGGGCCCTCCTCCGCGACCTCCGCCGCGGCACCGTGGCTCGTCACGACGTCTGCGACGCGCACCCCGAGCTGCTGCGGGCCGCCCGCCACGTGGGGGAGCCCGCAACGCACGAGTGCCCGGTGTGCTCGGCCGGCCACGTGCGCTACGTGTCGTACGTCTACGGAGAGCACCTGCGCCAGGCCAACGGGCGGTGCATCGTCCACCCGAGTGAGCTCGAGCGCCTCGGCGCCGCGCACGACGAGTTCGCCCGCTACGTGGTGGAGGTGTGCCCCGACTGCGGCTGGAACTTCCTCACCCGGCGCGAGCTCCACGGCCGCCGGCACGGCGGCGCACCCGCACCCGCGGCGGGGGCGACGTCCGGCCGGGCACGGTCGGTGCCGCAGGGATAGCGACCCTGGAGTTGCAGTAGAGTCCTGACGCCGCCGGGAGCCGTGTGAGCCCTGGACGGTGGAGGACAGACGATGGCCGAGTCGGGTCAGGCTGCCCGTCGCGCGCTCAGCGCGCCCGATGTCGTCGCGCGCAAGGGCGCCGGCGCACCGCTGGTGATGGTCACCGCGTACGACGCACCCTCGGCGCGAGCGGTCGACGCGGCGGGCGTCGACATGATCCTCGTGGGGGATTCGGTCGCGATGGTCGTGCTCGGGTACGACGACACGCTGCACGTCACGATCGACGACATGGCGCACCACACCGGTGCGGTCGCGCGCACCAAGCCCCGCGCACTCGTGGTCGCCGACCTGCCGTGGATGAGCTACCACCTCTCACGCGACGAGACCGTCGCCAACGCGGCACGGCTCGTACGCGCGGGGGCGACGGCGGTGAAGCTCGAAGGTGGACGCAAGCGCGTCGACGCGGTGAACGCCATCCTCGATGCCGAGATCCCGGTCATGGGGCATCTCGGCCTCACGCCCCAGTCGGTGCACCGCTTCGGTGGCTTCCGCGTGCAGGGCAAGACGCTCGACGCGGCGCGCGAGATCGTCGACGACGCGGTCGCGCTGGCGGAGGCCGGCGTCTTCGCCATCGTGCTGGAGTGCGTGCCCGACGCCGTCGCCCGCATGGTCACCGACTCGGTGGCCGTCCCCACGATCGGGATCGGTGCCGGACGGCACTGCGACGGCCAGGTGCTCGTGTACCACGACATCCTCGGGTTCGAGGACCGGGT
>DATBBL010000075.1:0-7479 GCA_036271015.1 Acidimicrobiia bacterium | reverse complement strand
GCCCGCCCGAGCGAGAAGGTGCTGGAGCTGCTCGACTGAGCCGTGTCTCAGACCCCGCTCGCCACGCGCTCGCGCGCCGGTTCGGATTCGGACGTGGGCGGGGGCGCGGGCGCGGCGTCGCCGTCGATGTCGAGACGGGGCAGGAAGCCCAGCCACTTCGGGAACCACCAGTTCGCGTCGCCGAGGATCTCCATGATCGACGGCACCAGCATCATGCGGACGACCGTCGCGTCGACGAGCACCGCGAACGCCAGCCCCAACCCGAACATCTTCACCTCGGGTGAGTAGTTCAGGACGAAGGCGCCGAACACGAAGATCATGATCAGCGCGGCCGACGTGATGACGCGCGCGGTACGGGCCAGCCCGCGCACGACACCCTGGCGGGTGTCGCCGGTCTTGTCGTACTCCTCGCGCACCCGCGTGAGCAGGAACACCTGGTAGTCCATGGACAGCCCGAACAGCACCGCGAACATCATCATCGGCACGAACGGCACGATGGGCACGGTGCTCTGCAAGCCGATGAGGTCCTTCGCCCATCCCCACTGGAAGACCGCGACGGTGGCGCCGTAGGCGGCGGCGACCGAGAGCAGGTTCATCACCGCCGCGGTGAGCGGAACCAGGATCGAGTGGAACACCAGCATCAGGAGGATGAACGAGAGGAGCACCACCGCACCGATGAAGTACGGGAGCCGGTCGCTGATGCGGTCGCCGATGTCGATGAACGAGGCGGTGAGGCCGCCGACGTACGCCTGCGCGCCGCTCGAGCCGATCGCCTGCGGCAGCACCGAGGTCCGCAACGTGGCCACGAGGTCGGCCGTCTGCGCGCTGTCGGGCGCGGTCGTCGGGATCACGCCGATCTCGGCGACCGACTGGTTCGGGTTGAGCTGCGGCGGCACGACCGACTGCACACCGGGCGTCTGCTTCAGCGCCGAGGTGATGTCATCGAGCACCGCCTGGTCACCGGGGGTTGGCAGCTGCGCGATGACGAGCAGCGGACCGTTGGTGCCGGGCCCGAAGCCGGTGGCGATGAGGTCGTAGGCCTGCCGCTGCGTAGTGGACGTCGGCAGGTTGCCGTCGTCGGACTCACCGAGGCGCATCGACAGCACCGGCCAGGCGATCACCAGCAGGATCACCACGCCGGCGATCGCGAACGGCCACGCGTGCCGGGCGACCAGTGTCGCCCACCGCTCCCACACGCTGCCCGCGGGCGGCGTGGGGTCCTCGCCCGCGGCGACCGCGCGGTCGGGATGGTGGATGAGGCTCGGGACCTTCCAACGGTCGATGCCGTTGCCGACCACCGCGATGATCGAGGGCAGCAGCGTGAGCGCGGCGAGGATCATCACCGCGACGACGATGCCGGCCATGTAGCCGAGGCGTGCGACGTAGGGGATGCCGGCGATGGCGAGGCCGCAGATCGCGATCACGACCGTCGTGCCCGCGAAGAGCACCGCGGAGCCGGCGGTGGCGACCGAACGCCCGACCGCCGCCTCCAGCTCCATGCCGGTGGCGCGGTTCTCGCGGTAGCGGGTGACGATGAACAGCGAGTAGTCGATGCCGACGCCGAGTCCGATCATCGTGGCCAACACCGGCGCGACCGACCCGATCTCGGTCATCGACGCGACCACGTGCACGATCGAGATGCCGATGCCGAGGCCGAGGAGCGCGGTGAGGATCGGTAGCCCCATCGCCACGACCGACCCGAACGCGAACAGCAGTATCACGACCGCGGCGAGCAGCCCGATGAGATCGGCGTTGCCCTGCGGCGGCTGGTCGGCGTAGTCGATCACCGCGCCGCCGTACGCCACCTTGACGCCGGCCTGCGTCGCCGGCGCGGTCGCCTGCTGGATCTGGTCGAAGACGTCCTTGGGGAGGTTCTGCGCCTGGGTGTCGAACTGCACCGTCACGACCGTGATCTGGCCGTTCTTCGAGATGAAGGCGGAGCCGAAGGGCCCATAGGGATCGGTGACGGTGGTGACGTTCGGGATCTTCTCCAGCGCGGCGACGCTGTCACTGATCGCGGGCTCGACGGACGAGCTCGTGATCCCGGCATCGGACTGGAACACCACGAGTGCGTTGTCGCCGGCGCGGCTCGGGAAGTCGCGCTCGAGCAGGTCCAGCGCCTGCTGCGACTGCGTGTTCGGGATGCGGAAATTGTCGCTGAACTGACCGTCGAGGACGCCCGCGAGCGCGACGACCGCGACCGCCATGACGACCCACACGCTGAGGAACCACCAACGATGGCGCACCGCGCGCCGTCCCAGGCGTTCGAGTAGACCCGACACCTCGTGCCCCTTGTCCTCCGACGCCGTGTTGGCACCGTTGTTCGTGATTTCGGCGCACCCCGGTGCGGGCTTGATACGCAACCCGGTCGGGCGCCGTGCGACCATGGGCCGGTGCCCGCCGAGTTCGTCGATGTCCCGGCTCGGGGCCGGGTGTTCCGGTCGCACCGGCGGGTCCACCTCGGCGACGTCGACGCGTCGGGCCGGTTGCGGCTCGCCGCCATCTCCCGGTACCTGCAGGACGTGGCCACCGACGACGCCGACGATGCCGGCCTCGCCGATGGCAGCCGGGTCTGGGTCGTCCGCTCGACCGACATCGACATCGTGAGCCTGCCCCGGTACCACGAGGCGGTCGAGCTGACCACGTTCTGCAGCGGCTTCGGTCCGCGGTGGGCGGAGCGGCGCACCATCGTCACGGGTGACCGCGGCGCGCTGGTCGACACCGCCGCGTTGTGGGTGTACGTCGATCGTGGCAGCGGGCGTCCGCTGGTCCTGGAGGAGCACTTCCACACCATCTACGGGGAAGCTGCACGCGGGCGGCGGGTCCGCGGTCGCCTCCTGCACGGTCGACCGTCGCCGGAGGCCGATGTGCGCGCGTGGTCCCTCCGGGCCAGCGACTTCGACGTGCTCGACCACGTCAACAACGCGCGCTCGCTCGAGGCGTTCGAGGACGAGCTCGCTCGCTGTCTTCCCGGGCGGGTGCCGACCCGCGCGCGGGTCGAGTACCGGGGCACCGTCGAACGGGGGGACCCGGTCGAATTGGCCGGCGCCGTGCACTGTGACGGCATCGGGTCCGAGCTGGCCATGTGGCTGTCGGTCGGCGGCGAGGTGCGGGTCTCGGCGACCGTCGCCGTGGATCCCGAGGGGTGAACGGGGCGGTCGGTACACTGACCGCGCTCTGGATCCCATGCCTGTCGAACCGTTCACCGGTCGTCGGTGCGTCGTCACCGGCGGACTCGGCTTCATCGGATCCAACCTCGCGCTGGCGCTCGCTCAGGGCGGCGCCCACGTCACCGTGATCGACTCCCGCGTCGCGCGCCACGGTGCCAACTCCGCGAACCTGGTGCCCGACGGCCGGGGCGTCACCGAGCCCGACCCCCGCATCCTGCTGGTGGAGGCCGACCTCGCCGCGACCGACCGGCCCGACGTCCATCAGGCCGCGGTCGGCGCCGAGGTCGTGTTCAACCTGGCCGGGCAGGTGAGCCACGTCGACTCGATGGACGACCCGTTGTTCGACCTCGGCGTGAACACCACCAGTCAGTTCCGCTTCCTCGAGCTGCTGCGGCGGGAGAACCCGTCGGCGACGGTCGTGTACACGTCGACCCGCCAGATCTTCGGCAAGCCTCGCTACCTCCCGGTCGACGAGGAGCACCCGGTCGCACCGGTCGACGTCAACGGCATCACGAAGTACGCGACCGAGCAGCTCCATCTCCTCTACCACGACGTGTACGGCCTCGCCGCCAGCGCGGTGCGCCTGACCAACGTGTTCGGGCCCCGGCAGCGGTTGCGCGACGACCTGCAGGGGTTCCTCCCGATCTTCGTGCGCCGCGCGCTCACCGACGACGCGATCACCGTGTTCGGCGACGGCGCGCAGGAGCGCGATTGCCTCTACGTCGACGACGTGGTCGAGTGCCTGCTCCTCGCCGCGGCCGTGCCCGACGCCGCCGGCGAGATCTTCAACGTCGGCAACGACGAGCGGCTGTCGTTGGGCGCGATCGCGGACGCCGTCGTCACCGCGGCGGGAACCGGCCGGGTCGAGCACGTGCCCTGGCCGCCGGATCGCGATGCCATCGACATCGGGTCGTACTTCGGCGATTCATCGAAGGCGAAGCGGACGCTGGGCTGGGAGCCGCGCACTTCGTTTGCCGCCGGGATCGAGCGCACGGTCGCCTTCTACCGCGAACGGCGACCCTGGTACCTGTGACCGACGACGGGTCGACCGGCACCCGCCGGGTTCCCGTCGTCGACCTCCGCCGCCGCGCGCAGTCGCTGGAGCCCGAGCTCTCGGACGCGGTGGCGCGCGTCGTGCGGTCGGGCTCGTACCTGTTCGGTCCCGAGCTCGACGCGTTCGAGACCGAGTTCGCGGCGTTCACCGGCCGGCGCCACGCGGTGGGAGTGGCGTCGGGGACCGACGCGCTCCGCCTCTCGTTCACCGCGTTGGGCATCGGTCGCGGCGACGAGGTGCTCGTCCCCGCGTTCACCGCGGTCCCCACCGCCGCCGCGGTGTGCGCGGCGGGGGCCACACCCGTCTTCGTGGACGTCGACCCCGACACCGCGACGCTCGATCCCGGCAAGGCCCAGGCCGCGGTGACCGAGCGCACGCGTGCGATCGTTCCGGTGCACCTCTACGGCCGGCCGGCGGCGATCCCCGACCTCGGGCTGCCGGTGGTCGAGGACGGCGCGCAGGCGCACGGCGCGCTCGACCCGTGCGCCGGCTCCGCGACCGCGGCGTACAGCTTCTACCCGACCAAGAACCTGGGTGGGATCACCGACGGGGGCGCGGTCGTCACCGACGACGACGACGTGGCCGCGACAGTCCGGCTCCTGCGCGCCCACGGCGTCACCCGCGACTACGTGCACACGCGGGTGTCGACGAACGCGCGCCTGTCCGACGTCGCGGCGGCGGCGCTGCGCGTCGGCCTGCGGCGGCTCGCGGCCGACAACCGACGTCGGCGGGAGATCGCGGCGCGCTACCGCGCGGCGGCGCCGGAGTTGCGCTGGCAGGCCGACCACGAGCGCCACGTCTTCCACCTGTGCGTGGCGCGGGTCCCCGACCGATCGGCCTTTCGCTCCCGGGTCTCGTTCGACACCGGGGTCCACTACCCGCTGGCGTTGACCCAGCAGCCCGCGTACCGGGAATTCGTGCGTGAGCCCTGCCCGGAGGCCGAAGCTTGGGCCGCCGAGTGCGTATCGTTCCCGTGCTTCCCCGAGATGACCGACGACGAGATCGAGGCGGTGTGTCGAGCGATCCGGTGAACCCGGCAGTCGAGGCCATCTCGGTCTTCTTCCCGTGTTTCAACGACGAAGCCACCATCGCCCGGATGGTCGAGGTGGCGGTCGCGACGCTGGCGCGCGTCGGGGTGAGCGACGCCGAGGTCATCGTGGTCAACGACGGCTCCACCGACGGCTCGGCGGCGGTGCTCGCCGACCTCATGATCCGTGAACCGCTCTTGCGCGTCGTCACCCACGACCACAACCGCGGCTATGGCGGCGCCCTGCTCTCCGGGTTCGGCGCGGCGAAGCGCCAATGGGTCTTCTACACCGATGGCGACGGCCAGTTCGACCCCGCCGAGCTCGAGCTCCTGGTGCGGCGGGCATCGGACGCCGTCGACGTCGTGCAGGGCTACAAGCTGCGCCGGGCCGACGGTCCGGTCCGGACGGTGATCGGGCGCGTGTACCACCGCTTCGTGTCGTTCTTCTTCGGGCTGAAGATCCGCGACACCGACTGCGACTTCCGCCTGATCCGGAATGCGACCCTCGATCGCGTGCACCTGGAGCACACCACCGGCGTGATCTGCGTCGAGCTCGTGCGCAAGCTGCAGGACGCCGGTGCGACCTTCACCGAGGTGGGCGTCCACCACTACCGCCGCGCGTACGGGAAGTCGGAGTTCTTCCGGCTCGGCGCCATCCTCCGCACGCTGTCGGGTCTCGCCGGGCTCTGGGTGCGCCTGGTCGTGCTCCGCAAGGGCCGAACCCGGGTCCCGGTCAGCGGGTAGCGAGCAGTACCAGCGACGTCCCGAACGGGAGGTCGTGACCGGCGAGCCAGCGGCGCTCACCGTCGGCCAGCGGCGCGAACACGCGGTCCAGCGCGCGTTTGTCGACGTCGGAGCCCGCGGGGACGTCCCGTCGGTGGCGAACCCGGTCGAGCGCCCCGAGGGCGGCGGCGGGCGGGGCGAGGAAGGAGTACGCGTAGGTGGCGCGGGCGACGGTGAGGCCGGCGGCGACGACGAGTCCCGTGAGCCCGGCCCGGCGGTATCGGCGCCGGCCGTGCACGGTGGCGTCGTGGGCCCGCCCGAGCGCCGGGAACGCGGGCTCCACGAGGAGCAGCGCGCCGCCGGGGCGGAGCACCCGCGCCAGCTCGGCCACGGCGCGGGCGTCGTCGGGAACGGTGTAGAGGATGGTGATGCCGACCACGACGTCGTAGGCACCGTCGGCGAACGGCAGCGCTTCGACGCCGGCGCGCACCGGGCGGGTCGTCGGCCGGCGGGCGCGCACGAACGCGAGCGCGTCGGCGGAGAGGTCGACGCCGACGACGTCGCCGTGCCTCGCCAGCCACGCACCGTTGCCCCCGGGCCCGCAGCCGGCGTCGAGGATGCCGGGGCGGTCGTGCAACCAGGGATCGAGCAGGTCGGCGGCGAGCGCCCGCGTGTTGCGGTACCACCAGTGGTCGTCCTCGACCGCGGCGATGCGCGCGTACTCCTCGACCTCCACCGGGTGAGGCTAACTGCGCCTCCCCGGTGCCGGACGGTCAGTGCTCGGCGACCCGGAGGGTGTCGATCACGAGGTCGGACGACGACCAGGCCTGCACACCGACGCGGTCGCCGTTGGCGGCCTCGCGGCCGCGGTCGGCCGACGCCTGCTTCAGGTTCTCGACCGTCAGCACCTCGACCCCGTTGACCAGGGCGGCGAGTTGGTCACCCGTCACCTCGAGGCGGACGGTGAGCGGCCCGTACATCGACGTCGGGTCGGCGGCGCCGACGCGGGCGATCGGGTTCCACAACTCGCGGTCGGACTGCCACTGGCGGACCAGGTAGCCACCGCCGTCGTAGATGGGGTCGATGTCGAAGGAGTAGCCGGACATGCGGCCCGCGTCGTCGGTGTCGGCGCGGAAGAGCACGCCCAGCCCCGGCCCGGATCGGAAGTCGACGTCGACCTCCACCACGAAGTCGGGTGCGGTGGTCACGTCGGCGAGCGCCCAACGCTCGTCGGCCCGGCGCATCACGAGCGCGCCCTGGCCGCGCACCTCGACGAGCGGTAGCGCGTTGCCGAGCTGCCAGTCCGGCCCTGCGGTCACGAAGGTCTCGATCGGCTCGGGCTCGAAGGTCTCGGCCGGCTCATCGGTGGCGACGGGCTCGATCTCGACCGGCGCGGGCAGCGCCCGCGCGTCGGCGCGCCAGCTGATCGGCGGCAGCGCATCCTCGACGGGGTCCTCGACGTCGGCCGGCGGGTCGGCCGGGGTGTCGGCGTGGGTGAAGCTGTC
>DATBBL010000074.1:0-6447 GCA_036271015.1 Acidimicrobiia bacterium | reverse complement strand
TGACCGTCGACCTCGAGCAGATCGGTCCGGCAGTCGGCCGGGAGCGCGGCTGGCATGGCGGCGCGCTGCACACCGGGGAGCCCCACCTCGGCGAGGGCGACGGGCATCGTCGACGGCAACCGCTCGAGGTAGTCGAGGGTCTCGACCGGGCGCACGCCGGTGATGGTGATGCGCACGTCGGACCCGGTGAGCGGAGCGAACCGCACCGGGATCGACACCGGCGCCGCGCCCACCGCGCCGTCGGCGACCGCCGGGAGGTCGACGGTCCGCGACTCGCCACCCGCGTCGATGCGGAGCTCCGTGGGAACGGAGTGCTTGCCGTCGGCGACCACCTGCAGGTCGAGGTGGTCGAAGGTCACCGGCTGCGGCGTGGTCACGTCGACCCACTGGCCGACCGGCGCGCCGAAGGCCGTGCTCCACGCGGTCGTGGGATCGCCGTCGAACGCCGACGACCCGCGCGACTGGATGTCGCCGGGGAGATGCTGCGACGACGAGACGGTGATGCCGCCGGCGTCCGCCCCCGGGATGCCGAGGGCGGCGTCGAGCGCCGGATCGGTCGCGTCGGTGGCGAGGCGGGCGGTGCCCGCGGCGCCGAAGGTCCGCCCGTCGGGCACGGTGAAGCGACGCACCAGGGCCACCTCGTCCTGGGACGTGTGCGGCGGGACCACGACGGTGCGGAGCCGGGTCATCTCGTAGACCAGCGGACGGTCGGCGGCACCGGTGCCGACCGCGTCGACCAGGTCGGTCGGCATGCGCACGATCTCGTCGGCGCGCACGTCCTGTGCGCCGGGCGCGTCGTCGCGTAGACGGATCTCGGCGAACCCGACGCTGTTGGAGTACGGCTGCGAGGACTCGTCGCCGACGTTGGTGTCGGCGATCGTGATGTCGAGTCGCTTGAACGTGCGCGACGGGAACGACACCGTCTGCCCGTCGGCGGTGCGGGACGCGTCGGTGAGGTCGACGCTCACCGGCGCGCCACCGTCGAAGCTCAGGTCGACCTTGGTGAGGTAGCGCTGGCGCGGCCCCACGAGCGGCTGCACCAGGTTCACCTGACCGGTGGTGATGGGCCGGTCGAGGTCGAGCCGGATCTTCTCCCCGATCACCTTCGAGTGCGCGCCGACCTGCCACTGGGTGTCCACGTTCCCGTCGAACGCACGCGACCCGCGGTACTCGGGCTCGTAGAACCCGGGGTCGCCGTACCTGCTCGTGCTCACCGCGACGCCCGGGGTCTCGACCACCGTCTCCGCGTCGGTGCCCGCGTCGGGGAACACGTCGAGGCGGTTGTCGTTCGGGTCCTTCACGAGCGGGGTCTGGCCGACGCGCTCGGTCTCCCCCGCGGTGTCGCGCACGCTCGTCCACCGGCGGGCGCGCTTGCGGTTGGAGTCGGTGACCACGAGCACCGAGTTGGGCTGCTCGAGCTCGGATCGCAGTCGCGCGGGATCGTTCGCGAACGTGCCCGAGTACAGGACCACCCCGCTCCCGTTCAGCGCGCCGATGCTGGCGAGGTCGACGAGACCCTCACTGTCGCCGGAGACGATGAGCGGCGCGGACGCGTCGGCGCTGCGGATGATGGGCCGGGTGCCGTCGACGGGGAAGATGCTCACCGGTGGCGGGTCGGCCGCACCCGCGGGCAGCGCGAGCTGGATCTCGTCGTCCTGCGCCACCCGCAGCGGCGGGCCGAGACTGTCGCCGTACTTCGCGGGTGTCCCGAGCCCCTTCGGCTCCGGCGCGGTGAGGAGGCGCCATAACGGCACCGCGCGCGCGAGGTCGTAGCGGTCGGTCTGCAGGTCGGCCCGATACACGATCGAGCCCGCGTTCATGAGCCGGGCGACGGGCGCCAGCGCCGACGGGTCGAGCGTGCCCTCCTGGATGCGATGGTCGAGCGCGTTGAGCAGGTCGGCCGACGCCGCCGAGCCCCACGGCACCAGCTCGCGTGCCACGTACGGCCGGTCCATGAGCCCGGGGGTGATGGGGTCGACGGTCTGGCCCCAGCGGTAGGCGGCGAAGTCGGAGCCCGGGATCTCGAGGACGCGAGTGTCGTGGGGTGCGGCGTCGAGCGCGGCGATGGCGTCGGTCCAGTACTGCGGGATCGCTTCGTCGCGGGTGAGGTCCTGCGTGTAGAAGGCGCCGGTCCAGAGCGCGGGCAGGTTCACCACCGCGAGGACGATCACCAGCCCCGCGACGACCAGGGTCCGGACCGGCACGCCTTCCACCTGCCGGCCCCGGCCCTGCCACATGGTCGCGAGCGCGTTCACCCCCACACCGAGGAGCACGGCCAGACCGAGCGCCACCAGCGGGACGGCGCGGCTCGTGCTGCGCAACGCGAGGCCGAAGCTCGACGACGCGGCAAACGACTTGAACAGCCCCCCGAGGATCGAGGGATCGTCGTACGGGTTGGCGCCGACCGCGACCGCGACCCCGACGACGGTGAGGATCACGAAGTAGGCGCGGTGCTTCCACCGCAGGCACATCGCCGCGAACAGGGCGAGGATCGGGATGGCGAAGCTCACCGCCAGCAAACCAAGGTTCTGGGTGTAGGGGACGCTGCCCTCGGTCCAGTGACCGACCCGGTCGATGCCGTAGAAGAACCAGTACCCGAGGCCGCGCAGCACCTCGCTCGGCAGCGACGACAGCGACACGACCTGCAGCGTTTCGGTGTACTTCAGGATGTCGAGCCCGTACCCGCTCTGCGCCCACAAGCCGGCGAGCCACCACAGCGACGTCAGCACCGTGAGCAGGCCGATGCGCGCGGTCACCGCGAGCGCGCGCCGCCACGTGACCTCGCCGACGACCGTCGCGTAGATGATCCAGAGCACCGGCGCGATGCCCGCGAACACGAGCGCGGTCGCGTTCACGCCGCCGACGATCTGCACGACGATGGCGAAGATCGCCGCGTACTTCCAGGTGCCGCGCTTGTCGGGCGCCCGCAGCGCGCGGATGGTCAGCGCCAGCATCCACGGCAGTCCCGCCCACGGCAGGAGGATCACCGAGATCCGGGAGGAGAAGTCGAGCGTGTACGGGGTGAGCATGAACAGCACGGTGGCGACGACTGCACCCGGACCGCGCACGTGGAGCGTCCGCAGCAGGAACAGCACGCCGAGCGCGGCGCCGAACAGGATCGAGCCGAGCCACACCCGCTGCGACACCCAGGCGGGCATGCCGACGAAGTGCAGGACCCAGTAGTACGGGCCCATCGGGAAGAGGTAGCCGATGTTCTGGTGGGTGACCGTCCCCATCCCGATGTGGGGGTCCCACATCGACACCGCCCGCTCGAGCAGGCGTCCGGGATCGAGGTAGAGGTAGGACTTCGTGTCGGCGACGACCTTGCCGGGCTTGGTGAGCAGCACCGGCACGTAGGCGAGCAGCGCCAGGAGCGCGTACCCGAGGAGCCGCAGTCGACGGACGCGGCCTTCCCGCGCGACCACGTCGGTCGTCGTCATGGACCGGCGATGCTAGGCGGGGGTCTCGACCGCGACCGGTCGCTCCACCGGTGCCGGACCGCGTCGCCACCAGTGGTCCACTGCCACCGCCGCGAGCACCACCAGGCTCACCTCCGCGGGGATGCGGAAGCGGGTGATCCCGTAGATCGCGGCCGCGGTGACGGTCACGATCACGAACTGCGAGACCAGCGGCGTGATCGGCACGCGCCGTCGACGGAGCTGCACCCCGCCGACGACCGCGCAGGGCACGAGCACCCAGAACGCGAAGAACCCGGCCCACGACACCTCGAGGTCGCGCCCCTCGTTCACGTTGTAGTGGGCCATGAGCCCCGGCGCGTAGAGGCTCCAGACGCGTGCGATCCGCACCCCGACGACGACGGGTAGGCGCCCGAGGTGGTCGCGGATGAAGCGGAGGCCGTCGCTGCGCAGCGCGTTCGAGACCACCGACCGGTCGCCCTTCGGCACCGGGAACCCGGCGCAGTCGAGCGCCCACAGCCCGATGCCCTCGCCGTAGTAGGTGCGGTGGAGGTTGGCGCCGCAGATCGTGAGCCCGTCGTTGGTGGAGAAGAGCACCGGGTCGTCGAAGCGGGTGAGGTTGGCGACCAGCCACGGGCTGACCACCGCCAGCGCGGCGACGCACGCGACGAGGAACAGCGTGAGCTGGCGTTTGAACGGGAACTGCTTCAGGAACAGCGCGACCGGGAGCACCATGAGCGGCAGCAGCAGGCCGAGCTCGGCCCGGGCCAACATCGCCAACCCGCACGCGGCGCCGACCCACGCGGCGGTCGACCAGCGCGGGGCGCGGATGAACCGGTAGGTGAGGAGGATGGCGAGCGCCACCGCCAGCGTCGCCAGCGTCTCCGACATCACGAGCCCGTCGTTGATCCAGAGGTTGGGGTAGACGGCGGCGATCGCGGCGGCGACGAGGCCGGCGCGGTCACCGGCGACCGCGCGCCCCAGCAGCCCGATGAGCAGCACCACGCCGGCGCCGAACACCGTCATGGTGAGCCGCTGCGCGAGCAGGTGGTTGCCCCCGGGGTCGAACTGCTCCATGACCCACGACGTCGGCGTGAGCGCGAGCGCGGTGAGCGGCGGGTGCTCGGCCGTCTGTGAGCCGTCGCGGAAGTCGGTGAAGCCGTGCCCGCGGGCGAGCGTGTTGGCCTGGGCGTTGTAGTAGATCTGGTCGCCGAGGACGGGCTCGGTGCGCTTGGCCAGCATCACGTAGCCGACCCGCAGGGCGAGGGCGCCGAGCACGATCAGCAGCAGGACGCGCCAGAACCGCGGCGTGCCGCTCGCCGCGGGCGCCTCGGGGCGCGGGCGCGCCTCGACGTCCGTCGTCATACCGCCGCGCTGCGCCCGGGCGGTGGGAACGCGCGCCGACTGTCGCCCGCCCCGGTGTTCTCGAACGCCTGCATGCCTGGAGCCAGCACCTCGCCGGTCGGAGAGCCGTCGGGTCACCCTATCGGCGTCGGTCCGTGCGGGAGGCGATCGTGACGCCCCTCCCGCCGTGGGGCTACCCGGTGGTGGCGATGATGAGCACGCTGCAGGGCGCGTGGTGCGACACGGTGTTGGGCACGCTACCCAGGAACCGGCGGCCGCCCTTCATGCCCCGGTTGCCCACGACGATGAGGTCGGCCTCGAGGTGCTCGGCGAGGTCACAGAGGACCTCGGCCGGGCTGCCGAAGCGGGCGTGGGTCTCGATGCGGGTGTCGCACGCCCGCTTCGCGGTCTCGGCGGCGCGCGCCAGGGTGGACTCGAGCTCGACCTTGATCTCGTCCTCCCAGCTGCGCTCGGCGGCGAGCGGCGCCGCGGCCGCCATCTCGCCCGCGGCCAGCGCCGGGGTCGACAGCGGCTTCTGCACGGTGACGATGTGGAGGACCGCCTCGGGTTGGGTCGCCGCGAGCTCGGCGGCGGCGAGCACCGCCTTCGACGCACCCTCCGACCCGTCGGTCCCCACCACGATCGAGCTGAACATCGCCGCCTCCGCTGCCTCGCCTGTGGCCCGACGCTACCCCCGAGCAGTTCGGGAGCGGAGGAGCGCCCGGATCTCGGCCTCGCGGTAGACGACCGGCTCGGGCAGGGTGACGGTGCCGAGGTTCTCCAGACCGAGGTCGAGGCCGAGCGCAGGCGCGGTGATGTGGGCCAGGCCTGCCCAGGTGACGTAGAGCACCACGGTGCGGTCGCCGCGCCTGCGGTAGGTGACACGACTCGGGGCGTCGGCGCTCCCCGGGCCGGGCGCCACGCTCGTCGTGCCGTCGCCGAACGACCAGGCGTAGGCCACCGGCCGGGCGGCGACGTCGATCGAGTAGCCGTCCAGCACGACGTCGGCCTGCGCGTCGGGCAGGGCCGTGCCCCAGAACCGGGTCTCGAGGTTCACGATCCCGGGCCAGGCCGCGGTACCCGGGGGCGATGCGTGCACGACGGCCCGCGGCAGCGGCGTCTGCTCCCAGATCGCCGCCGCGCTCGGCGGCTCGGGCGGCACCGGCTCCCCCGGACGCGCGCACCGGGGCACCACGAACAGGTCCGGGCCGCCGGCGCGCGGGGTGGCCTGGTCGACGACGAAGTCGCCGGCCGCGGTCGCCCCGGGCGGGAGCGGCGCGTCGCCGTCGACCCGCACCGCGCCCAGCGGCGCACCCTGCAGCAACCCGACGTGGAGCGGCGCGTACGCGAACATCAGGATGCCGGGGAGCGGCGTCACGCGGTCGGTGAGCTCCGCCGGGATCGGCCCCGCGAAGACCGCACACCGGCCGCCGGTCGGGCTGCGACTCCACTCGTACGGGGACACGGTCGACGGCTGGGCGCTCGGGAGGCCACCACCGGGGAAGGTGCCGGCGCCGAGGTCGTCGGCCGCCGCCCGCACGTAGTCGGGGCCGAGCGCGCCGCCGCCGCTCGTCGCGGCCGTGCCGGGGGTCGCGACCGCGCCGGTGAGGGCGAGCGCGAGCGTCGCGACCGCGACCGCGACCGAGACCACGAGCCGTCGGCTCATCCCGACCTCCTCGGGGTCGCG
>DATBBL010000073.1:0-21878 GCA_036271015.1 Acidimicrobiia bacterium | reverse complement strand
TCGTGCTCGAGATGACGTTGCCGGTCGGCTCCTCGGCGCCGCTGCACGTCCACGACGATCTCGACGACACCTGGTACATCCTCGACGGCGAGATGGTGGTGCGGTGCGGCGACGACGTCCTCCGCGTCGGCGCAGGCCACTGGGTGTCGATGCCGCGTGGTGTGCCGCACACCTTCCGGGTCGTTGGTGACCACGAAGCGCGCATCCTGCTCGTGCACGACAACGCGTCGTTCCGGGACTTGATCCGCGACCTCGGGACACCGGCCACCGCGCGCACCGTGCCGACGCAGCCGGTCGTCCCGCCGCCCGACGAGCTCGCGCGCGTCGCCGCGCAGCACGACCTGAGGCCCGTCGGGCCACCGATGAGTGCCGAGGACGCCGCGGCCGCGCACACCGCGCGGTAGGAGAGGCCGGAACTATCCGTCGGCGAAGAAGTTCGTGATCGGATCCTGGTAGAAGGTGGGGTAGCCCAGCGAGAGGTGCTCGATCCACTCCGCCGGGATGCCCGTGTGATCGATCACGAATCGTGTTCCCTCGCCGGCCGGCTCGAGCGTGAAGCGAACCGTGGAGTACACGCCCGGTTCCCAGGGTGATGGATGCTCCGCGCCGAAGCGCCATGCCTGCACGACTCGCCGGCCCGGCTCGAGCTCGATCTGCCGGCCCACGACGCGGCCACCGAACAGCGAGAAGGAGTCGCCTTCGCGATCCGTGATCTCGGCCGGCTGCCCGGTGGCGGCGCCGAACACGGCGCCGTCGGTGAGCAGCTCGAACACCTGCTGTGGCGGCGCGGCGATGAGCGCTTCCTGATGGACGGACATGTCGCTCACCGCACATCCTCGGCGTGTGCTGCGCGCCGCGCCCGGTCTGCCGGACTCCCGAAGGGGCTTCCGCGGCCCGCCTCGAGGTAGTCGCGCAAGCTCACCATGTAGTGGTTCCAGCTGCGAGTGCACATCTCGATGCACTCCAACTCCTCGCTCAGGCCGTGGTGGCGGAAGTGGAGCTCGGACGTGTCGACGTCGACCGGCGTGATGGTGAACGCCGGTCGGGTCCCGATCCAGTCGGGGAGGAAGGGGCAGGCGGTGACGGTCCATCGCACCGCGCTCGGCCGGGTCGCCTCGTCGACGTGGATCACGAGCGGCTCGGGGGCGTTCATGACGAACCGGAGCTCGCCACCGGTTTCGCCGGATCCGGTGACGGGGTTCCACCAGGCGGCCAGCCCGGAGATCGTGGTGAGCGCGTCGAACACCGCCTCGGGCGATGCCTTCACTCGTATGGTCGCCTGGTAGTCCTTCGTTCCGGTGCACTGCTCGGTGCTGCTCATCGTCATCGCTTCCTTTCATCAGTTGTGGTGAGAACCAAGGTGGAGCGGTCGAGGTGGTCCTTGAGCGCGTCGAGCCGGTCGTCCCAGTCGTGGGCCAACGCGGCCAGGAACTGCTGAGCCACCTGCACGGGCGCGGAGCTGAGCCGATAGCGGATCCGGCGCCGCTCGCCCGGTTCCGCGGTCACCAGACCGACGTCCGCGAGCAGGACGAGGTGCTTGGCGATCGCCTGGCGCGTGATCGGCAGGCGATCGGCCAGGTCGGTGGCCGTGGCCGGGCCACCCGCGGCGAGCGTGGCGAGGATCGCGCGCCGGGTCGGGTCGGCCAGCGCGCCGAAGACCTGCTCGGCGATCGCCTCGAGGTCAGGCGGCATCGAGGTAGCCGGCCAGGTCGCCGAGCTCGACCGCCCATCCCTCGGCGTGGCTGTCGTAGGCGCCGCGGCGGGTGTCGTCGGGCAGCTGCGCGAAGCCGGTCTCGACCACCCGCAACCGCGTCCCGGCGCCCGTCGGCTCGAGCGTGAACTCGACGTAGTTGCGGCGCGGGTCGTCGTCGGGCAGCTCGGGGATCCGCCAGGTGAACCCGAACACGCACGGCTCCTCCACCCGTTCGACCCGCATCTGGACGCTCTGCCCGCTCGCGAACGTCATCTCGCCGGCGCCTCCCGGGCGGGGATCGATCGTCGCCGCCTCACCGAACCAGGCCGCCAGCGCGTCGGAGGTGGTGAGCGCCGCCCACACCGTGTCCACCCGGTGCGCGAGCTCCACGGTGCGCTCGATCCGATCGGGAAACGCCATCACGACTCCTGTGATATAGCAACCGTACGGTTGCCATGTTATAGCAACTTGGTGGTTGCGTCAAGAGTCCTGATCAGGATCGGGTCACGCCGCGTGCCCGACCTGATGCGCGGCGGTCGCCGGGCCGAACCAGGTCGCAAGTGCTCGGGTATCCCTCGCCACGACCTCCCCTTGGCGCGTACCGGACGTCGGTCCTCAGGGTGTGCACGTCGGATACGAGACGTTGCCGGCGACGCGGGTCTGCTTCGGCGCCTCTCAGGCCTGCCGTGGTTCCCTTCGGGCAGGAACCAGGTCGTTGGGAACGATGGAGAAGCCATGTCCACGCCCGCTGGAGCAGTGCCCGCCGAACCCCGCAAGGGGTTTCACGTCCCCGTCTGGCTGGTCGTCGTGCTCGGGTTGCTGGTGGTCGGGGGTGGCGCGTTCCTCGTCGGGCGCGGCGTCTCCCACCGCCGGGAGCGGGTCGGGTTCGGTGGTCGATTCGACGGCGGTCATGTCGGACATCCGATCTTCTGGATCCTCGTCGCGGGGATCGTGATCGCCTTGATCGTGGCGGCGGTCGTCGCGCTGGTTCGTCACTTCTCGGCACAGCCCGCGCAGTCTGCGATACCACCGGCTGCGAGCAGTGCTGAGGAAGTCCTGGCGCAACGCTTCGCCCGCGGCGAGATCGACGAGAACGAGTACCGGCTTCGTCGCGACGCGCTGCGTGAATAGCCGCGGCGTCATCACGGCGTCGCCGGTGTCGGGCGCGGACTAAGGGTTTCGTGGTTGCGACCGAGACCCGCCATCGGCACGATGTTGCGCGGGAGGAGAACGGTAACGACGGTTGCAGCCCCTCTCTGGCCTCTGGAAGGTGATGTCGATGACCAGCTCCGCGCCCCTCGATCACGCGACGATCGATCCTCGCCACCTTCTGATCGTCGGAGCCGGTCCCGGCGTCGGCGGGAGCATCGCCCGCCGATTCGCCGAGGATGGCTACCACATCACACTCCTGGCGCGCGCCCCCGAGGACGTCGCCAACCTGGCCAAAGCCCTGGTCGACACGGGCGTGGTCGTCGACACCCTGACCGCCGACGCCGGTGACCCCGACGGCCTCCGCGCCACGCTCACCGACCTCTACGGGCGCGACGACGCCCCCGGGCTGCTGGTGTACAACGCGGCGCAGGGCGCCCCCGACTCGTTGATCGGGAACACCGTCGCCGGTCTGCACCACGCCTACGACGTCGACGTCGTCGGCGCGGTGGTGGCAACGCAGGTCGCCGCGCCCGCGATGCGGGCCGCGGGTGTCGGCACCATCCTCTTCACCGGCGGCGGCTTCGCCGACCACCCCGTTCCTGCGCTCGCGACCCTCTCGCTCGGCAAAGCCGCGCTGCGGTCGGCGGCCACCATCCTCGGTGCCGAGCTGGCCGAGGACGGCATACGCGTCGCCACCGTCACCATCGCCGGAGTGGTGGCGCGGGACACACCCTTCGACCCCGATCGGATCGCAGAGACGTTCTGGAGCGTCGTGCAATCAGACGGCGACTGGCAGAGCGAGTTCCGCTTCGAAGGAACCTGAACCGCGACCGGCAACCCGTGAACGCCACGCGCCGAACCGGCGTCGACCACCAGCGACCACGAGCGCGGTTCTCCGGCGACTCGCGGTGCGTTGCCGTGACGGTTGACCGATCGCGTAGCGTCGTCGGTATGACCCCGGAGGAGATCGCCGACCTCGTGTGCCTGCGCCGGGCGCGGGACCTGATGGACCGCGACTACGCGGAGCCGCTCGACGTCCCGGCCATGGCTCGTGCCGCGCTCATGTCGCCCGCGCACTTCTCGCGCAAGTTCCGTGCGGCATACGGCGAGACGCCCTACGCCTACCTCATGACGCGACGCATCGAGCGCGCCAAGGCCTTCCTGCGCCAGGGGATGACGGTGACCGACGCTTGCATCGCCGTCGGTTGCACGTCGCTCGGCTCGTTCAGCTCGCGCTTCACCGAGATCGTCGGGCAGACGCCGTCGCAGTACCGTGCGCGCGACCACCGCGACCTCGAGGTCGTCCCACCGTGCGTGAGCATGGTTGCGACGCGACCACGGCGGACCCCGGTCGCGGTCTGAGCGCCCAGACCGAGCAGGATCGGAGAAGCACGCGGCGGGTCGACGCTCGTATGGTCGACCCATGACCATCACCGTTTCCACCATGTTCATCCCCGTCCACGACCCCGACGCCGCGCTCGGCTTCTACCGTGACGCGCTCGGCCTCGAGGTCCGCAACGACGTCGCGTCCGACGGCTTCCGCTGGGTCACCGTCGCCGCCCCGGGACAGGACGTCGACATCGTCCTCTCCCAACCGCACGGCGGTCGTTCGCAGGCCGAGGGCGACGCCCTCCTGACCCTGGTGACACAAGGGTCGCTGCAGGCGGCGATCTTCCGTACCGACGACCTCGACACGACGTTCGAGAAGGTCCGGGCGTCGGGTGCCGAGGTGCTCCAGGAGCCGGTGTCCCAGCCCTGGGGTGCGCGCGACTGCGCGTTCCGCGACCCTTCGGGCAACGTCGTCCGCATCGCGCAGGCCTGACCGTCGCGCGCTACAGCAGCTCCAGCGCGGTGGCGGCGATGCGCCGCACCTCCTCCGGAGCAGCGGGACGCGACCGGCCCGAGACCCATGCGGCGTCGTCGCGCAGACACACCGTCAGCTCGGGCACGTTCCTGAACGTCCGGCGGATGAGCGTCACCGTGCCCGGGAGCTGCCGACTCTCGTGCAGCTCGTGCGCCGGCTGGAAGTACTGATCGCCCGCCGCGAGGGTCGTCGCCGTTCGCGTCAGCTTGACCGTATCGGCGGTGCGGGCATCCTCGTCCGGGGTCGAGTACCGCACGCGCCGGTACTCGACCCCGGACGGGCTCTCGTCGTAGCGGGTGTTGGTCATCTCCCCGGCGATGATCGTGGAGGTGAAGTCGAACGGATGGTCGTGGATCGGGGGCTCTCCCACGCACGAGCTCGGGGCCCACACGTGGAGGCGGTACTCGCGCCGCTCGTCGAGACGGAGGCCCAGCAGTCCGATGTCCTGCATCGTCCAGGCGTGGTCCTCGGCGTGCTCCAGGATCGTGCGGACCAACGCCTGGAGCGGCGAGATGTACATCGCGGCCTCCTGGATCCGGGTACGGACAAGCGGACGAGCGTGCGAATGACATCACTGTCATTCGGCGCCCGTCAAGGCGGCCGACCCGTCCCCCGCGGAGGTCAGGGCTTCACGTAGCGGTCGAGCTCCTGCTGCATGTTCAAGAGGTTCATCTCCTGCCGGCGGCCGAGCCGCAGCCCCCGGCACCCCCACGAGTGCAACCCGGCCTGGACCTCGGCCATGTTGGCGAAGTCCTGGCTGGGGATGACACCCCAGGCCTCCCGATCGTCGGACGCCGCGGTCTCGCGCACGAGCGCCGGCGGATCGGCCGACGGCGGGAACAGGCGCAGGGCCCACATGTCGAAGATGCACGAGTCGGGGTCGTCACCGTTGGGACGCGCCCGGTACATGAAGCAGTTGGCGAGGCTCACCAGCATCACGAGGTTGGGGAACACCGAGAACACGCCGGTGCCCTCCGCCCGCTGCTCGGGCGTGAGCTCCGGGAAGCGGATGCCGACCCGCTCCGCGTGCTCGGCCACCAGCCGGGAGAACTCCGCCGCCGCCGTCGACCCCTCCGGGATGTCCATGGTGCGCAACCGCTCGGCGGCCTCCATGTCGGCGTCGGAGTAGAGGCCGCCCTCGAAGGAGCGGCCGAGGTGCATGACCTGCTGGTAGAGGAGCTCGCGATCGTCCCACTGGTCCGGCGACAGCCCGAAGCGCTTCGACGGTCCGGCGCCGCGCACGGTCACGTAGCGGGCGTGACCGTTCGGGAACTGCTCGTAGCGCATGGCCGTGTCGTCGGACCACTGCAGCAGCTGCGGATGGGTTCCGAAGTTGTGGTAGCCCTCGTGGAACGCGTCGAGCGCGGCCTTCCAGTTCGCCGGGAGCACGGTCGTGCGGTACCAGAGGAACCGCATGTCCTCGAGGTGGTACGGGTCGAAGTACCGCGGGAGCGGGGAGAGGTGCTCGTCGAGGGTGCGCGCGTCGGGATCGGCGCAGACCCACACGAAGCCCCATCGGCGTTCGCAACGGAGCTCGCCGAGCCTGAGGACCGGCGCATCGAGCGAGGTCAGGCCGAAGTCGTCGGGGTCGAGCACGAACGCGCACGAGCCGTCGAGGTTCCACCGCCAGCCATGGAACGGACAGGTGATCTGGTCGTCGGCGAGCGCCCCGCACCCGTGCGCGAGTCGCGTACCACGGTGCCGACACGAGTTGTAGTAGGCGCGGATCTCGTCGGGCCCGGACCGCACGACGAGGATCGACTGGTCGGCGATCCGGTACTCCACGAAGGCGCCCGGCGCCGCCAGCTCCTCCTCGCGGCACGCGACCTGCCAGGTGTGGGGCCAGAGCCGCGTATGTTCGAGCTCGGTGAACGCGCGGGTGGTGTAGCGCTCCTTCGGGATGAAGTCGGACCCGAGGTCCCAGGCGGGGTTCCAGGCCGGGCCGTCGACCGCGGCGGGCCCGGGGTTCGCTTCGAGTCGTACCATGCGGGGGATCTTCCCCCTCCGGCCCGGTTGGTGTCGAGCAGCTCGCCCGGGCGGGGTGGGCCGGGTGGTTCGCGCACCATGCACCACTCCGAACGCTCTCCGTGTCAAAGTGGGTCGCCGGGTGGCTCCGGGGGGTCGGCGATGACAACCAGTCGCGGGGGCAATGAGACCTTTGGCACGCTGCCATGCAGTGAGCCCGCCCCGGGGCCGATGGGATCAGTGATGACCCGTCTCCGGCTCCTGCGCATCATGCGGATCACGCAAGTCGTGCTCGCGGCGGCCGGCGTCCTGTTGGTCGTCCTGGGCTCGCCCGTCCTCGGTGCGCTGGCGGTCGTGGTGGGGGTCGGTGCGTACCTCGTCTCACGCACCGACGCGTACGAAGCGATCTACTTCGAGCTGCCGGAGGAGGGCGCCCCGGTCTGTTCGCACACCACTCGTGCGTCCCGCCGGACGAGGGTGCACTAGCCCTCGGGCGTCGGGTAGCCGCTCGGCGGACCGTCGAGGATGACGGTCTTGGTCTCGAGGAACGGGAGCAAGCCTTCCTTGCCGCCCTCGCGGCCGATGCCCGACTGCTTGAAGCCGCCGAATGCGATGCCGAAGTCGGTCTTGAACGCGTTGTGGCCGACGGTGCCGGCTCGGAGCTGCCCGGCGACCTCGCGTGCGCGGTCGACGTCGTTCGTGAACACCGAAGAGTTGAGCCCGTAGATGGTGTCGTTGGCGATCCTGATCGCGTCGCGCTCGTCGTCGGCCGGGATCACGCTCAGCACCGGTCCGAAGATCTCCTCCTGGGCGATGGTCGACGAGTTGTCGACGTTCCCGAAGACCGTCGGCTCGATGAACCATCCGCGCTCGAGGTCCTTCGGACGTCCGCCACCGGCGGCGAGCGTCGCGCCCTCGTCGATCCCCTTGGCGATGTAGCCCTCCACGCGGTCCCGCTGCCTGCTCATGGCCAGCGGCCCCATCTGGGTCTGCTGGTCGAACGGGTCGCCGACGCGCACCTGCGCGAAGTTCTCGGCCAGCGCCTCGACCATCTCGTCGTGCCGGTCGCGGGTGACGACGATCCGGGTGAGCGACGAGCAGACCTGGCCGGTCATGATGCACTCGGCGCCCGCGATCGCAGCGGCGACGGTCGCGATGTCGGCGTCGTCGAGGACGACCGCCGCCGACTTCCCGCCCAGCTCGAGGGTGCAGCGCGCGACACGCTCGCCGCACAGCGACGCGATCTTGCGGCCCGCGGCCGTCGAGCCCGTGAACGTGATCTTGTCGACCCGGGGGTCGCGCACCAGGAGCTCCGACACCTTGCGGTCGGCGGTCACGACGTTGAACACCCCGGGCGGGAGCCCGATCTGCTCGGCCGCCTCGGCGACCAGGTAGCCCTCGCCGGGCGCCTCCGGTGAGAGCTTCAGCACGACCGAGCAGCCGGCCAGCAGCGCGGGCCCGATCTTGTGCGAGATGAGCTGGAGCGGTGCGTTCCAGGGGATGATGGCGCCCACCACGCCGACGGGTTCGCGGACCAACAGCCCGAAGCCGCCGCCCATCGACGGTTGCGCGGGTTCCTCGAACGGGAAGGTGTCGGCGAGCGCGGCGTACGACTCCATGGCGCCGGCGCACATCATCGCCGCGAACTGCGCCACCAGGTGCGTGGTGCCCGACTCCCGCGGCCAGAGCTCGGCCATCCCTTCACTCCGCTCCTGCACCGCGGCGCCGAGGGCACGGAGGTACCCCGCGCGCTCCGCGTGGGTCATGCCGGGCCAGGGTCCCTCGTCGAACGCGGTACGGGCGGCGCCAACCGCTCGCGACATGTCCTCGGCGCGGGCTTCGGCCACGCGGAAGAAGAGCTCCTCGGTGCCGGCGTCGATCACGTCGATCGTGGCGTCGGACGACGGCGCCACCCATTGGCCGCCGATGAAGAAGCGATCGGGGTAGCTCACAGGGGCCGAGGTCGTCGCCGTCATCTCGTGTCTCCTTGTCTGTGATCCCCGACAGTAGGTCAGCCCCACCGGGTCGACCGGATGGTGGTCGGCGCCCGTCGCGCCCCTTCGGCCCGGCGCGGTGCGTTGCTCAGAGGGCCTGCAGCACGCGGAGGCGATCGGCCATTGCCCGGCGCACGAGCCCGGAGTCCGGTGCGATGCGATCGAATCCGTGGGGCGCGCCCGGGTGGACGTGCAACTCCACCGACACGCCTGCCGCGCCGAGCCGGCGCGCGTAGTCGATGTCCTCGTCGCGGAAGATGTCGAGCTCACCGACCTCGATGTACGCGGGCGCGAGGCGGGTGAGGTCCTGCTCGCGCGCGGGCGCGGCGTACGTCGGGACGTCGTCGCCGCCGGTCGACTCCCCGAGCAGCGCGGTCCAGCCGATGCGGTTGCTGTCGTAGGTCCACGCGGCGAACGGGACCAGCTCGGGATCGGGCATGGTGTTCCGGTCGTCGAGCATCGGGTAGACGAGGATCTGCTGTGCGAGCGGCGTCCCCCGATCGCGAGCGAGGAGCGCGACGCCCGCGGCCAGGCCACCACCGCCGCTGTCGCCCATGACCGCGATGCGGTCCGGATCGATCGCGAGGTCCGCCGCATGCTCGCGGAGCCAGCCGAGTGCCGCGAAGCAGTCCTCGACCGGTGTCGGGTGTGGGTGCTCGGGCGCGACCCGGTAGTCGACCGCCAGCATCCGCACGCCGGACGCAGCGACGTACGCCGCGACCACGGGTTCGTAGAGGTCGACGGAGCCGCAGATCATGCCTCCGCCGTGGAGGTACACGACCGCGCTGGTGCGGTCGGTCTCGTCGGGCACGTACCAACGCAGCGCGATGCGGGCCCCGTCGTCGCGCGCGAGGTCGTAGTCGGCACTCGACACGCCCGGGACCGGCGGCGACATGTCGTTCAGCATGGCCAGGCCGAGCTCGCTCTCCTCGCGCACCTCCTTCCAGCCGCGCTCGCTGCTGCCGTCGGCGACCACCGCTTGCGCCATGGGGGCGAGGATCGCCTCCAACTCGGGGTCGTACCGGAAGGCCACGGGGGCTCCTCGTCGAGACGGGTGTCGTTCGGCTGCGTGATCACCCGCGGTGCCGTGGGTGCGGCGCGGCCGGCGCGATCGCGTTCGAGCTCCGGGCGAAGGTACCAGTCGGGGCCGACGCGGAGGGCCCGATGATCGTGTCGATCCAGGCTTCCATGGCCGCCATGTCGAGCGTCGAGGCGTCGATGTTGTGTTCGGTGTCGGCCAGCACGAGGGCGACGCCGCTCGACGCGAGGGGCGTGTCCCCGGTGACGTCGCGCGCCTTCGCCCAGGCGGCGGCCAGGGGGATCGCCTGGGTCTCGGGCGGCACGAGGCCGTCGCGGGTGCCGTAGGCGAGGAACGCCGGCGGCGCGCTGGCGTCGAGGTGGGTTGCGACGCTCGCGGCGGCGATCGCGGCGGGGTCGCACCGGTCGGGTCGGACGTCCGGGCAGTCGAGGAACGCGGTCATCAGACCGGGGGCCCAGCCGCCGGCCGCGCCGAACGTCGTGAAGTCGCTGATCCCCACGAAGTCGAGGACGCCGTCGACGCGCGGTGAGACGCCGATCAGGTCGGCGGGGAGCGTCGGATCGACGAACTCGCCCGGTGCGGCGGCCGCCAGTGCGGCGAGGTGGCCGCCGGCGGAGGCGCCGGCGAGCAGGACACGCTGGGGATCGAGGTTCCAGGTGGCGGCATGTGCCCTCACGAACCGCACCGCGCGATCGACGTCCTCGTCGGGCACGGGGAACGAGTTCACGAACGACCCGTCCGGGGCGGTGGTCACCAACCGGTAGTCGATCGAGGCCACCGCGATGCCGGTGCGGCCGACCTGACGGAGGATGAAGTCCGGGACGTTGGTGCGGGATCCGGCGATCCAGCCTCCGCTGTGCGCGTACACGATCACCGGGAACGGGCCCGTCCGACCCGAAGGGAGATACAGGTCGAGCAGCTGCTCGGGCCGCGGCCCGTACGAGACGCTCGTGACGATGGACGAAGCCGGCTCCGCCGATCCCACCGCGACCGGCTGGCGCGTCGTGCGCATCTGCAGCGCGGCCAGGGAGGTCGTCGGGCCGAAGACGAGGAACGCGCCCGTCACCACCGCGATCGCCGCCCATCGCCCCTGTGTCGTCGTCCGCCTGCGCTGCTGCTCCATGACACGCTCCTCTCCCCGCGGAGCATGGGACGGAGCAGCGCACGTGTCTGTGGCGACCGACGCAGTCCGGCAGCGACGGACGTCACACGCGTCGCCGGGTCAGCCGGCGATGGAGCGAAGCGCCTCCGGGTCGAGGATCGTGATGGTGCGGCGACCGGTCGCCACCAGATGCCGGCTCCGGAGGACGCCGAGCGCCCGCGCCACCGACTCGCGTGAAGCGCCGACGAGGCCGGCGATCTCCTGCTGGGACAGTCGCACCTCGATCGGCGCCGGCCCGGAAGCCTGCCCGTCGATCAGGTCGCCGAGCAGGTGTGCGACCCGCGACACGCTGTCGTAGACCCCGAACTCGGCCCGGCGGCGGTCCGCTTCGCGCAGGCGACCGATCAACACCCGGATGAGCTCGAGTCCGGCCTCCGGCTGTTGAGCGATGAATGCCCGGAACTCGTCGGCGGCGAGCACCCGCACGGTCAACGGCTCGAGGGCGACCACGCTCGCGACCCGCGGTCCCGGGTCGAACGCCGCGAGCTCACCAACCAGAGCCCCGGGGCCGCGCACCCCCAGCAGCGACTCTCCACCTTCCGCCGTCGTGACGACGATCTTGACCCGGCCTTCCATGATCACGACGATGAAGTCGCTGCGATCTCCTTCGCAGAACACGCGCGCGTTCCGTGGGTACGTGCGCTGACGTCCGGCCACGAACAACGCGGAGCGCTCGGCCTCGGACAGACCGTGAGCGAATTCTCCGAGTGCCGCGCCGGCTGCGACCATCGAGGGGACGGTAGCTCGGTCGGTGCTCGACGACAATCGTGGCGCGGGTGAACCGACCCGGTCCGCGTGGTCTACTGAGCGGCGCATGCTGAAGGTTGCGCTGCGCGGCGTGCTGGCCCGCAAGTTCCGCCTCGCGCTGACGGGGACGGCGGTGCTGCTCGGCGTGATGTTCGTGACCACGACGTACGTGCTCACCGACACCCTCGACCGGTCGTTCCAGCGGGTGTTCTCGCAGTCCCTCGCCGACGTCGACGTCGTGGTGCGCGGCGAGCCCACCGCCGGTGACGACGACCCTCGCCGGGTCCCGGACACGATCCTCGGCGCGGTGCGTGCCGCCGACGGCGTGGCGGCCGCCCATGGCTTCGTGCAGGGGTACGCGCAGTTCCTGGATCGCAGCGGCGACGCGGTCGACAAGGGCGGCCCGGCGGTCGGTGTCACGTTCGTCGGCGGCCGGGCCACGGGCCCGTTGCGGCTCGTGGACGACGGCGGGCGACGCAGCCGCGCGCCCGCCGGTGCCCGCCAGGTCGCGATGGACGTCGACACCGCCCACGCCGCCGGCTTCCACGTGGGCGACACGGTCGACGTGCTCTCGGCCGGACCACGCGCGGCGTACGAGCTCGTCGGGCTCTTCACGGTCGGCAACGGCGCCGACACCGGTCCGCTCTCGTTCGCCGCGTTCGACCTCGCCACCTCCCAGCGGGTCGCCGCCGCACCCGGGCTCCTCGACGCGGTCTACGTGAAGGGCGGCCCGGGCATCGACGCCGCCACGCTGCGCCGGTCGCTCCGCGCGTCGCTCGGTCCCGACTTCGAGGTGACCGATGCCGCCCTCGTCGCCCGCACGAACAACCAGGACGTCGGCGAGTTCGTCGATCTGCTCACCGGCCTCCTGCTCGGGTTCTCGGCGCTCGGGCTCGTGGTCGGCGGGTTCATCATCTTCAACACGTTCACCATCCTGGTGACGCAGCGCACGCGTGAGCTCGGTCTCCTCCGGGCGATGGGCGCAGCGCGTCATCAGGTCATCGCCGCGGTGGTGCTCGAAGCCGCGGTCGTGGGCGCGACCGCGTCCGCCGCCGGGCTCGTGGTCGGCGTGTTCGTGGCGCGGCTGCTGATGTCGCTGGTCGACTCGCTCGGGTTCCGCATCCCGAGCGGGGAGGTCGTCGTGCTCCCGCGCACGGTCGGGTTCGCGTTCGCGCTCGGCCTCCTCGTGACCGTGGGCGCGGCGCTGTGGCCGGCGTTCCGGGCTGCCCGCATCCCCCCGATGGCCGCCATCGGTGACCTGCCGGAGGCGCGGGCCGACACCTTCCGCCGGCGCGCGCTGCTCGGTACGGCACTCGTCGGTGCGAGCGTGCCGATCCTGATCGTCGGCATCGTCCGCTCGCAGACGGCCGACGACACGATCGCGGAGCTGCGGACGGTCGGGCTCGGCGCGGTCCTCCTCCTCTTCGGCATCGTGGTGTTGCTGGCGACGTTCGCGCGGTCGCTGGCGCGGGTGTTCGGCGCACCCGTCCGCGCCGCCGCCGGCGTCCCCGGCGCCATCGCCCGGGGCAACGCGATGCGCAACCCGCGTCGGACGGCGGCCACTGCGAGCGCGCTCGTCATCGGTCTCGCGCTGGTGGCCATGGTGGCGATCCTCGGCGAGTCGGCGAAGGCGCAGGTCGACGCGTCGGACTCGGCGCTCCGAGCCGAGTTGGTGATCGACACCACCCAGTTCACCGGGTTCTCGCCCGACGTCGTGGCCCGGGTCGCCGCGGTGCCCGAGGTGGCCGGCGCAGTCGGGTTCCGCTTCGGCTCCGTGCGCCTGGCCGGGCCCGACGGACGCGAGCGGGAACGGGTGGTCGCGGTCGACGGGCCCGGCCTCGCGTCGGCGTTCGACCTGGGGATGCGGAGCGGGTCGGCGGCCCGGCTCTCCGGCGCCGAGATGCTCGTCTCGGACGAGGCGGCGGCCCGCTACGGCCTGGCCCGTGGCGACCGGGTGCCCGTCGAGTTCCCGAACGGCGTGCGCGACGTCCGGATCGAAGGCGTCTACACCGGCGACGACGTGGTGGGTGGCCGGCCGTTCCTCGTTTCGCGCGAGCTCTTCGTGGCCGGGTTCCCCGAGGCCGACCTCGACTACCGCGCCTACGCCAACGTGGCGCCCGGCGTCTCGGTGACCGCGGCGAAAGCGGCCGTCGCCGACGAGCTGCGCACCGACTTCCCCAACCTCGAGGTGCTCACCCGTGCCGAGTCCCGCGACGCCGAGGCGGAGCTCATCGACCAGTTCCTCGGGGTCCTGGTCGCGCTCTTGTTCCTGTCCGAGGCCATTGCGGTGCTCGGCATCGTGAACACCCTGGCGCTGTCGGTGCACGAACGCACCCACGAGATCGGGATGCTGCGAGCGGTCGGGATGACGCGCCGTCAGCTCCGGCGGTCCGTCCGGTGGGAGTCGGTGATCATCGCCGCCATCGGCGGTTCGGTCGGCCTCGCGCTCGGCGTGGTGTGGGCGTGGGTGTTCGCGTCGGCGCTCGAGCCCGAGGATCTCTTCCGCTTCTCCATCCCGGTCGGTCGCATCGCGGTCCTCGCCGTCGTCTCCCTCGTCGCCGGCGCCGTCGCCGCGGTGATCCCCGCGTGGCGGGCGTCGCGCCTCCAGGTGTTCGAGGCCATCGGCCGCGAGTGACGAGACGACCCCTCACCATCCCGATCCCCGGGGGCGCGGCACCGGTCTAGCGTCACCGGCGAGGGCGGCGCCGCGCACCGGTGCCCGAGGATGGGATGAACGAAGTGTTCGACGACGTCGACGTCGCGCGGCTCCGTCGGCGCCGCACGGTGAAGTGGACCCTCTACGGACCGGACGTCCTGGCCGCCTGGGTGGCGGAGATGGACTTCGACGCCGCACCGGTCGTGCGTGCCGCGCTGCTCGAGGCCATCGAGCGTGAGGACTTCGGCTACGTCGAGGGCGACCTCACCGAGCTCACGACGGCCTGCGCCGAGTTCTTCGCCGTCGAGCACGGGTGGGTCGTCCCGTCGACCCGGATCTTCGCCGTCGCCGACGTGCTCGCCGGCATCGCGACCGCGCTCGAAGTGTTCGTCCCACCCCGTGCGCAGGTCGTCGTCCCCACTCCGGCATATCCGCCGTTCTTCGAGGTGGTGGCGCTCACCGGGCGCGAGGTCGTCACCGCCCCGCTCGCGACCGCGAGCGGCCGAGCGGCCCTGGATCTCGACCGCGTCGAATCGGCGCTCCGAGCGGGCGCCGGCGCCGTGCTCCTGTGCAACCCGCACAACCCGACCGGGCGCGCCTTCACCGCGGACGAGCTGCGCGCGCTCGCCGCGCTCGTCGATCGGTACGGGGCGCGAGTGATCGCGGACGAGCTCCACGCGCCGTTGGTGTACGGACCGTCACGGCACGTGCCCTACACGACCGTGTCGGACGCCGCCGCCGAGCACGCGGTCACCGTCACCTCGGCGTCGAAGGCGTTCAACATCCCGGGTCTCAAGTGCGCGCAGATCGTCACCACGAACCACGGCGACTCGGCGCGGTGGCGGGCCCTGCCCCTGCTGCAGGCGCCGGGTCCTTCGCCGCTCGGGATCGCGGCGTCCGTGGCGGCGTACCGCACCGGCCGGCCATGGCTGGCCGAGCTCCGCACGTACCTCGACGGCAACCGCCGCCGGCTCGCCGAGCTGCTGGCCGAGCACGTACCCGGCGTCGTCGGGGCGGTGCCGGAGGCGACGTACCTCGCGTGGCTCGACTGCTCGACGCTCGGGACCGACGACCCCGCTCGGTTCTTCCTCGAGCGGGCGCGGGTGGCGCTGAGCGACGGACCGCCGTTCGGACCCGGCTGCGACCAGCACGTGCGCCTGAACTTCGGCACGTCGCGTGCACTGCTGGCGCGCATGGTCCGCGCGATGGGCGAGGCGGTGCGCGTCCTCCCGACGTGAGGCGACGTCGGCCGGGCCCCGATTCGTCGTCGGTTGTGCGGCTACGAGCTGCGCCAGCCGCGCTCGAACGGCAGCCGCCAGGTGTCGGGCGCAACCAGCTGGTGCATCGCGTTGGGACCCCAGGAGCCGGGCTGGTACGGGCGCAGGGGTGGCGGATCGTCGAGCAACGGCATCGACTTCGCCCACAGGCTCTCGATGCCCTCGGCCGTGCTGAACAGCGTGTGGTCGTCGCACATCGCGTCGTAGATGAGCCGTTCGTACGCCTCGAGCAGCGACGTCGAGCCCTGCCGCTCGTGCAGCGCGAACTCCAGACTCTGCTTGTCGAGCCGCATCCCGGGTCCCGGGCGCTTCCCGTAGAACGACAGCGACAGCTTCGAGGCGTCGGCGAGGTCGAAGGTCAGGTGGTCGGGACCGTGGGCTCCGACGCCGGAGCCGGTCGGGAACATGCTCTTGGGAGGTGAGTGGAAGGCGATCGAGATGATGCGCGCGCCCTCGGCCATGCGCTTCCCCGTGCGGAGGTAGAACGGCACGCCGGCCCAGCGCCAGTTGTCGATCTCGCACCGGAGGGCGACGAAGGTCTCGGTCTCCGAATCGGGTCGCACGCCCGGTTCGTCGAGGTAGCCGACGTACTGTCCCCGGACCACCTGGGCGGGGTCGATCGGCTTCAACGACCGGAACACCTTGTTCTTCTCTTCGCTGATGGGCTGCGGGGCGAGCTCGGTGGGCGGCTCCATCGCCATGAACGCGAGGATCTGGAACAGGTGGGTGACCACCATGTCGCGGTACGCACCGATCGTCTCGTAGAACGCGATGCGCTGACCGATCGCCAGCGTCTCGGGGACGTCGATCTGCACGTGGGCGATGTGATCGCGGTTCCAGATCGGCTCGAACAGGCCGTTGGCGAACCGGAAGGCCAGGATGTTCAGCGCTGCTTCCTTGCCGAGGAAGTGGTCGATCCGGAAGATCTGTTCCTCGTCGAAGGTCGCGTGCAGCATGTTGTTGAGGCGCACCGCGCTCTCGAGGTCGGTGCCGAACGGCTTTTCCATCACGATGCGGGAGCGCTCGGCCAGGTCGGCCTTGGCGAGCAGCTCGACCACGTCGGGTGCGGCGACCGGGGGAATGCTCAGGTAGTGGAGGCGGGCGGCATCGCTGCCCAGCTCCCGCTCGAGCGCCTCGACGCGGTTCGCGAGGGTGGAGGCGTCGGCGGTCTGCGAGATGAACGACAACCGTGACGCGAAGACGTCCCACTCGTCCGGCGGGACGCCGTGGTGCGCGAACTCGTCCAGCGCCTCCCTCGTGAATTGGCGGAAGCTGGTGTCGTCGTGCTCGTCCAGCGACGTGCCGAGGATCCGGCACTCCGGGAGCAGCCCGGCTTGGGCCAGGTGGAACAGGCCCGGCAGCAGCTTGCGCCGTGCGAGGTCGCCTGTCGCGCCGAACAGCACGAGCACGTACGGGCGCGCGGGCGTGATGAGGTTCGACGTGACGTCCTTCGGATCGAGTCGCACCGGCTCCAGCATGGCGGGGCTCCTTTGCCGAGGAGTTACCGACCGGCAACGCTTCGATGAACTCGCGTGCCGGGATCGGGCGGCACCGATCGTTCACCTCGTCGTCGCCTGTTCGTGGTCTGGGTTCCAGTCGGATCGGGAAGACTCCGCCGATGGTGGTCTACGACGTGCGCCTCCTACCGGATCTCCCTGGACGGGTATTGGCTTGCCGGTCGGGTTCGTCGTCCCGACCGTTCGTCTCCGGCGACTACGAACGGTACATGGGTGGCGTACCGCGCAACGACGGCACCCGCTCGTTCCTCGCCTCTCGATCGCTGCCCCGCTGATGATCCGGCAACGGGCGTATGGCGTCGAGCCGTGGTGCATCCGCGAGTCGACCCTGGACCTCGACCTCCTCGCGCAGAGTGAATCGATCTTCGCGTTGTCCAACGGCCACATCGGCCTCCGGGGCAACCTCGACGAGGGTGAGCCGCACGGCCTGCCGGGGACGTACCTCAACTCGTTCTGTGAGCTCCGCCCGCTGAACCACGCGGAGAAGGGATTCGGGTACATCGCGCTCGCCGAGTCGATCATCAACGTCACCAACGGGAAGCTGATCCGGCTCTTCGTCGACGACGAGCCGTTCGACGTGCGCTACGGGACGCTTCGCGCCCACGAGCGCGTGCTCGATCTGCGGGCCGGGACGCTCGTGCGCACCGCCGATTGGACGTCGCCCGCGGGGAAATCCGTGCGGGTGACGTCGACCCGGCTGGTCTCGCTGACGCAACGGTCGGTGGCCGCCATCCACTACGACGTCGAAGCGCTCGACGGCGCGATCCGGGCGGTCGTGCAATCGGAGCTCGTGACCAACGAGGCGCTGACCGTGGCGACCGACGACCCGCGGGTGGCGACGCTCCTCGAGATGCCGTTGGCGAGCGAGGAGCACGCCGGCGACGGGTTGCGCGCGGTCACGATGCACCGCACGCAGCAGACCGCGCTCCTCGTCGGCGCCGCGATGGACCACGAGGTGGACGGGCCGGACGGCACGCGCACCGACATGGAGTCGTTTCCCGACGTCAGCCGCCTGACCGTCGCCGGTCGCCTCCAGGAGGGAGAGCGGCTCAGGCTGGTCAAGTACCTCGCGTACGGGTGGTCGTCGCGACGGTCACGGCCCGCGGTGCACGACCAGGTCGTCGCCGCGCTGGCGGGCGCGAGGCTCACCGGCTGGGACACGTTGGTGTCCGAGCAACGGGCCCGGCTGGACGGGTTCTGGGCCGGGGCCGACGTCGAGATCGACGGCGACGCCGAGGTGCAGCAGGCGGTGCGCTTCGCCCTGTTCTCCGTGTACCAGGCGAGCGCCCGAGCGGAGCGTCGGCCGATCCCGGCCAAAGGGCTGACCGGGCCGGGCTACGACGGCCACACCTTCTGGGACACCGAGACGTTCGTGCTCCCCGTGCTCACCTACACCGAGCCGGGCGTGGCCGCCGACGCACTGCGTTGGCGCCAACAGACGATCCCGCAGGCCGTGGAGCACGCCCGATCGCTCGGCCTCGTCGGCGCCGCGTTCCCCTGGCGCACGATCCGCGGAGGGGAGTCGTCCGGATACTGGCCCGCGAGCACGGCGGCGTTCCACGTGAACGCCGACATCAGCGACGCCGCCCTGCGCTATCTGGATGCGACCGGCGACGTCGCGTTCGACCGAGAGGTGGCGTTCCCCATCCTCGTGGGCACCGCCCGCCTCTGGCGAGGCCTCGGTCACCACGATGCCACGGGCCGGTTCCGCATCGACGGCGTCACGGGTCCCGACGAATACGACGCGCTCGTCGACAACAACGTCTACACGAACCTCATGGCCGAGCAGAACCTCCGCGCCGCGGCGGACGCCGTCGCGCGCCATCCCGACCTGGCCGACGAGCTCGGCGTCGCGGCGGAGGAGGCGTCGTCGTGGCGCGACGCGGCCGCGAGGATGATGGCCCCGTTCGACACGCGCCTGGGCGTCCACCAGCAGAGCGAGGGTTACACGGATCATGCGCGCTGGGACTTCGCGGCCACGCAACCCGATCAGTACCCGCTGATGCTGCACTTCCCGTACTTCGACCTGTACCGCAAGCAGGTGGTGAAGCAGGCCGATCTCGCGCTCGCGATGTTCTTGCGCGGCGACGTCTTCGCCCGGGAGCAGAAGGCGCAGAACTTCACATACTACGAGCAGCTCACCGTCCGGGACTCCTCGCTGTCGTCGGGACCGCAGGCGGTCATGGCCGCGGAGCTCGGCCATCTCGACCTCGCGCACGACTACCTGGGCGAGACCGCGCTGATCGATCTCTACAACCTGAACCACAACACCGCCGACGGGCTCCATCTCGCCTCCCTCGCCTCGACGTGGACCGCGGTGGTGGCGGGTCTCGGGGGCATGCGCGCGACCGGCGGTCGGCTGTCGTTCTCGCCGCGGTTGCCCGCCGCGCTCACCCGGTTGGCGTTCCGGCTGCGCTACCGCGACCGGCGGATCGGCGTCACCACCGACGGCGAGACCGCGACCTATCGGCTCTTCGCGGGCGACCCACTCCCGCTGCGCCACCACGGCACCGAGCTCGAGCTCGGCGCCGAACCCGTGACCCTTCCGATCCCACACCAGCCGGACGAGCCGCCGCCGTCCCAGCCGCCCGGGCGCGAGCCGCGCCGGCGGAAGATCGAGCTCGCCGACTGATCGTGCCCTCGGGAGCCGCGCCGCAGCGTTCCCACCTACCCTGTCGCGGATGTCCCACCACGAGCACCCGGACGAGGCGCAGGAACAGCAGCCGGCGAAGCTCTCCGACAAGGCGTACGACAAGCAGATGCAGCACCTGCAGCGCGAGCTGGTGAAGCTGCAGGAATGGGTGCGCCGCGAGCAGCTGAAGATCTGCGTGCTCTTCGAGGGGCGCGACGCCGCCGGGAAGGGCGGCACCATCAAGCGCATCGTCGAGCGCACCAACCCGCGAGTGGTGCGCGTCGCGGCGCTGGGGACGCCCACCGAGAAGGAGAAGTCGCAGTGGTACTTCCAGCGGTACGTCCAGCACCTCCCCTCCGGTGGTGAGATCGTGCTCTTCGACCGGTCCTGGTACAACCGGGCCGGCGTCGAGCACGTGATGGGCTTCTGCACCGACGACGAGTACCGCGAGTTCCTCCACTCCTGCCCGCTCTTCGAGGAGATGCTCATCCACTCCGGTGTCGTCCTCGTGAAGTACTGGTTCTCGGTGAGCGACGAGGAGCAGGAGCGCCGGTTCAAGGGCCGCATCGCGGACCCGGAGAAGCGCTGGAAGCTGAGCCCGATGGACCTCGAGGCCCGCGTCCGCTGGGCGGACTACTCGCGCGCCAAGGACGAGATGTTCCGCTACACCGACACCAAGATCTCGCCGTGGTGGGTGGTCAACGCCGACGACAAGCGACGGGCGCGGCTGAACTGCATCAGTCACCTGCTGTCGCAGGTGGAGTACGAGGACGTCACCTCGGCGCCGCTCGAGTTGCCGCCCCGCGGCCCCGACACCTACGTCCGGGCGCCGATCGAAGAGCAGACGTTCGTTCCCGAGGTGTTCTGACCCTCCCCGCTCACGCGGAGCGGCGGATGCGGATCGTCGACCGGACCCGCCGATCGAGCGCGCGCAGGAGGCCGGCCGGCTCCGGTCGCGGCTCGTCGCGGTCCGGCGCCAGCTCCGGCGTCCACCGGTGGGCGCCGTCGTGCCCCCGCGGTTCCCGACACCGGAGCACGTAACCGTGCCGGCGGGCGCGCGTCTCGTTGCACTCTTCGACCGATCGGGGCCGCGTGAAGGCGAAGCGCATGTCGTCTCCCTCGGTCGCCGGATGGAGTGACCACCCTCGCAGGCGGCGCACCGCGCGCCAACGACGAGACCGTGAACTTGCGGTCAACGTTCCGTGAGCGGCCGTCAACAGGCTGTGGACGGCCGGCCGTGCGCACCGATCTCGTGCAGCAGCACGAACGACTGGCAGTGCACCGCGAGGTGGCATCCATCGTCCCGCCACTCGAACGCGACCGTCTCGACGTCGCTGATGCTCCCGGCCGTGATCGCCGCGGCCAGCAGGGCGAGGAGCTCGGTCTCGTCGTCGGACGGGCCCAGCTCGTGCGCGGTCTCCCGCCGGATCACCCGCACGCCGCTCGGGTGACGGACGACGTTCAACCGGCGAGCGAGCAGGGCCAGCGGCGGCGCTCGTCGGTCGCCACGAGCTCGCGCAGCGCGTGCACCAGCTCGGAGGAGTCGCGGACCGCGCATTCGGCGACGAGCACGAAGCCGGCGTCGGTGGCGACGAGGTCGACCGTCTCGGCGACCAGCCCGCTGCGGACCAGGGCGTCACCGAGCGCACCGAGGAGCGTGCGCTCCGACGCGGACGGCCCGAGCTGCAACCGCATCATCCCGATCCGGCCCGTGCTGCTGCCGAGCATCGCTTCGGTCATGACGTCAGCCCTCCACCTCGAGCAGACCATCGTGACCGTAGACCGCGCAGGTGAACGCCGACCGACGCTGGACCGCACGACGCGTGAATTGTCGGCGACGCGCGGTGGTCAGCTCGGCGGTGACTCGACGAGGACCTCGTGCAACCCGTCGAGGACGTCGTCGTCGAGTCCGGCCGCACGGGCCCACCCACGGGCGCCGCCGTGGGTGCGCGCCAGCGCGGCGAGGAAGGTCTCCATCGACGACGCCTCGGCGCGGGCCACGCTCGCTGCGACCGGCGCCAACGGCTCGGGAAAGTCGCCCTCGGCCCGGATCCGCTCCATCACCAGGACCATGCGTTCGTCGGTGAGCGTGTAGTCCTCGACGATCACCTCGTCGTCGACACCGACGAGCGAGAGGATGAGCGCGGCGACCATGCCGGTGCGGTCCTTGCCGGCGGTGC
>DATBBL010000072.1:0-24284 GCA_036271015.1 Acidimicrobiia bacterium | reverse complement strand
CGAAGCCGTAGATCGAGAACTGGTCGAGCTTGCCCTTGCCCACGAGCCTCACCAATGCGGCGAGGTTCTTGTTGTACTTGGCTTCCTCGAAGGGAAGGATGCCGAGTGGCTCGTAGGTGCCGTCGGCGGTGTCCGCCGCGGGCAAGGTCTTGTCGTAGCAGGAAATGCAGATCCACTGCATCTTCGGGTCGTCGAGCCCCTGCAGCACCGCCTCCTGGCGGAGCGCGATCACCGCGGCCGACCCCATGGCCGAGATCGCGAAGTTCGACTTGTCGGCCTTCAGCTTCTGCACGAGCGGCGTGTACGCGCTCTGCGGCGCGGTGGACGAGATGTACGGGTGCTGGTCCGACTTCATTCCGGCGTGCTCGGGGAACGCGAGCAGCAGGTCCTGTTGACGAGTCGCCACCGCGCTGTCGTCGCTGGCGAGGTAGAGCCCGTGCAGCTTCGTCCCCGCGAGCCTTTCGAAGTACTTCGAAGCCCCCGAGCCGCCGTAGTAGGTCTGCGGGTGGTCGTCCTTGGTGGAGCACACGAGCTGAGGCGGGTTCACGGGGAACGCAACCGGTGAGCACTGCTGCACGCCGGTGACGAAGGCGGCGAAGTCGGGCAGGCCGGTCGCCTTGCCCGCCTGGTCCGGGCAGTTGACCTCGTCCTCGATCGTGGTCATGAACGCGGCGGCCGTGCCGACGAGCGCGAAGTCGTCCTGGCACGCGGTGATGACCGCGTTCCGCGTCTTCGCGGGGTTGAGCTGCGAGTCGATCACGTCGAGCTCGAGCTTGCGACCAGCGATCCCGCCCTGCGAGTTGACGTACTCGACGGCGGCCTTGACCCCGTTCACTCCGCCCTGGAACAGGCTGGGGGCGAACGGGTTGTCGACGTCGGCGACCACCGCGATGCGGATCTTCTTCGCGGTCACGCCGATGTCGGTCGCCTTCGGTGCCGCGTCGGACTGCGCGGACGCCGGCACCCCGGCGGCGAGCAGGCCCCCGAGCGCGAGGCCGAACGTGGTGACGAGCACTGCGAGTCGTCTCATGGATCCCCCCGGTCGCTTCCCAGCCATCTTCCGTCCGCCGCTCCCCCGAGTCCAAGATCAATCGTGGGGTGATTCATGCTCAGCCTGTATGGATAGCGCGAGCAGGCACGAGGCCAGGCACTTGCCGTGGGCGTCGAGGTTGAGCGTCTGCGTGACGCCCCCGCCGAGGGCGCCGTGCAGCACAAACTTCAGCGCGTGCAGCTGTGGGAGCTCGTAGCGGTCCACCGCGGAGATCGGCAGGTCGGCGAAGTGTGCCCGGACCCGATCGGGCGACAGCTCGCGACACAGCGCGTCGTACGCCGCGGCGTCGAAGGCGACGACCGTGATGTCAGAGGTGCCGCCCTTGTCGCCGGACCGGGCGTGGGCGAGGTCGCGCAACAACACGTCAGGCCTCGACCCACTCGACGCGCGTCGGCACGAGGGCGCGCGGGACCGTCGTCGAACGGATCGCCACCTCCTCGGTCACCCTGCGCCGTGCCCCGCCGCCACCGGCAGGGCCGTTGAGCCACAGCCCGGTGACCTCGCGCCCGATCCGCTCGGCGTCGGCTTCGGTGCGCACCCGGCCGGCGACGCGGACGCGCACCTCGGCGAGGTCATGCGGGACGGCTGCATCGGCGCCGCGGCGGGTCGCATCGACGCCGATCCGCTCGAAGCGGAACTGCACCGCGTCGAGACCGGCGTCGCGCAGACGCTTCTCGAGGATCTCCAGCGCGAGATCGGCGCGAGCGAGGCAACCCGGACCGGCGTACGAGATCTCGCCCTCGCCGACGAAGCCGGCCGCGCTCCCGACCGAGACCTTCAGGGTGGCCGGAGGCGGTCCGGCGTCGACGCCGTGCACGGCGACCCGGGACTCCCCGACCTCGGTGAACCAGACCCGGGAGAAGTCGACGACGGCATCGGGCGTGATGTACCGGGCGGGATCGTGGACCTCGTAGAGCAGCTGCTGCGTGCACGTCCGCACGTTCACGACCCCGCCGGTGCCGGCGACCTTCCCGATCTCGATCCGGCCGTCGGCGCCCACGTCCGCGAACGGGAATCCGAGATCGGCGAGGCCGGGGACGTCGTTGACGCCGGGATCGGCGAAGTAGCCGCCGGTCACCTGCCCGGCGCACTCCAGGAGGTGGCCGACGGTGAGCGCAGACGCCAGGTGCTCCCAGTCGTCCCGCGCCCATCGGTGGGCGTGCACGAGCGGACCGGCGAAGAGTGCGGCATCGGCCACCCGGCCGGTGACCACGACGTCGGCACCACCATCCAGGGCCTCCACGATCCCCTCGCTCCCGAGATAGGCGTTGGCCGAGATCGCATCGGGCGCGTCCAGCAGATCGAGCACGTCGTCACCGAGCACGATGGCGATCCTGAGCCGCAGGGATGCGGCGCGCGCGACGTCGGCGACGACGGCCGCCGCGCCGGGTGGATTCGCCGCACCGGCGTTCGTCACGATGCGGACACCCCGGCTGCGGCAGCCGGCCAGCACCGCGCTCATCCGGTCCCGGAGCAGGGGATCGAACCCCGCCGCCGGGTCGCGCCGTCGCTCGAGCTGGCGCAGGGCGATGGTCCGCTCGGCCAGGCACTCGAACACCAGGAAGTCGAGCTCGCCTCGTTCGACGAGCTCGACTGCGGGCTCGATCCGGTCGTCGGCGAAGCCGGCACCGGCACCGATCCTCACGCTCCCGGGCATCCGTCGATGATCCACCCGCGCTCATGCGGCGTCCAAGATCAATCTCGGGTTGATTTATCCTGTTCCCGCATGGAAAGCCTGCGCCATCTCGAGGTCTTCCGGGCCGTCGCACGGGCGTCGTCCTTCACCCGTGCCGCCGACGAGCTCCACGTGAGCCAGCCCGTCGTGAGCCGGACGGTGCGCGAGCTGGAGCGCTCGCTCGGCGTCGACCTGTTCACCCGCACGACGCGCTCGGTGACTCTGACCCCCGAGGGCGCCGAGCTGTTCGACATCGTCACCGATCTGCTCGACCGCTTCGACACCGCCCTCGACCGCTTCGCGTCCTACTGCCGCGGCGAGTACGGGCGCATCGTCATCGCGACGCTGCCGTCCCTCGCGGCCGGCCTGCTGCCGTCAGTGCTCGTCGACTTCCTCGCCGAGAACCCGGGGATGCGCGTCGAGATCCTCGACGTGACGGCCGCGGAGGCCGCGCAGTACGTCCAGTCGGGAAAGGCCGACATCGCCATCGCGGCGCCGGGCCCCGAGACCGCGGCGCTCGCGGTGCAACCGTTACTGCACGACCGCTTCGTCGCCGTGATGGCCGCGACGCATCCCCTGGTGAAGAAGCGGTCGGTCACGTGGCACGCGCTGGCCGCCGAGCCATTCATCGCCATGAGCCACGGCAGCAGCGTGCGGCAGCTCACCGACCTCGCCATGGCCCAGGCGGGAGTATCGCCGACCACGCTGGTGGAGGCTCGCAACACCGCGACCGCGGGCGGCATCATCGCCGCGGGGCTCGGGGTGAGTGCGTTCCCGGAGCTCGTGCTGCCCTTGATGTCGTCGACGAACATCGCGACACGACGACTCACCGGGCCGACCATGTACCGCGAGATCGCGGTCATCACGCCCGCCGACACCGTGCTCGCACCGCCGGCGCAGCGCTTCGTCGAGCGACTCCGCGCCAGCTTCTCGTGACGGGCCGGCTTCAGGAGGCCCCGCCGAGCGCGAACCGGATCCGCTCCGTGTGCACCGCGCCCTCCGGGCGGGTGTCGCTGTCGAAGAGGACGACGTGGTCCACCGTGAACGGTGGCCCCGCGGGACCGGTCGACAGCTGCTCGACGAGGCTCCGCATGTCGCGTGCCCGGTTGTCCCGAGCGAGCGTGAGGTGCGCCCGGAAGGGACGGTCGTCGGTGTCGAACCCGAGCGGTGCGGTGGCGCCGTCGATCGCGCCCGCCAGCGCGGCGAGCTCCGCAGCACCCGTCGTGGCACCGAGCCACAGCACCGACGCCCGGCGCGGCGACGGGAACGCACCCGCACCGCCGAGCGCGAGGGTGAACGGCGGGATCCGTCGGACCGATTCGGCGACCGATTCGGCGAGCGAATCGACGACCGAATCGTCGACCCGGCCGAGGAACTGCAACGTGAGGTGCCGCTGGTCCGGCCGCATCCACCGGAGCCGGCCGCCGTCCCGACGCGCCGATTCGGCGAGCGATTCGGCCCAACGGAGTACCACCGGTGGGGGCACCACCGCGAGGAAGCCCCGGCTGAAACCAGAGGTCACTCCAGGGCCAGCAGACGCATCCGCAGGAGGTTGAGCACCGTGATGGTGGAGAACTGGCGGATGCGCTCGCGGTCGAACGGGAGCCGGGCGGTGACTGCCTCGGTCTCGTGACCGGGGACCGCGATGCCGTACCAGACCGTCCCGACCGGTTGCCCCTCCATCTCGTCCGGCCCGGCGACGCCGGAGATCGAGACGGCGACGTCGGCGCCGAGCACCCGCTGCGCGCCCTCCGCCATCTGCTTCACCGCCTCCTCGCTGACCACCTTCTCCGCGGTGACACCCAGCACGTCGCGCTTCACCTCGGTCGCGTACGACGCGATCGAGCCCCGGAAGGTGCGGCTGGCCCCGGGGACGTTGGCGATGCGGGCGCCGACGAAGCCCCCGGTGAGCGACTCGGCGACGCCGAGCGACCAGCCCCGCTCCTCGCACAGGCGCAGCACCTCGGACTCCATCGTGTCGTCGTCGACCGCGAACACCAGATCGCCCAGCACGCGGCGCAGCTCGACGTCCTCGGCGTCGAGCAGGGCGCGGGCCTCGTCCTCGGTGGGCGCCTTGGCGGTCATGCGCACGTAGATGCCCTCGATGCCACGAGCGAGGAACGCGATGGTCGGGTTCGTCTGCTGATCGACCCGTTCGGCGATCATCTCCGCCAGCCCCGACTCGGACGTACCCCAGGTCTTCAGCGAGCGGGACACGATCACGGCGCGCTCGCCGGCGCGCTCGAGCAGATCGGGCAGCACGTGCTGGGTGACCATGTCGGTCATCTCGTAGGGAACGCCGGGAACCGCGTACACCACTTTCGTCACGCCGTTCGCCGACTCGATCTCGCAGCGCAGCCCGGGCGCGGTGCCGATCGGGTTCGGGATGACGTCGCCGCCCTTCGGCACGTCGGCCTGGCGGAGGTTGTTCTCGGGGAACGGCCGGCCGCGACCGCCGAAGATGGCGCGGATGTGCTCGATCAGCTCTTCGCGCCGCTCGAGCTCGACCCCCATGACCTCGGCGATGGCCTCGCGGGTCACGTCGTCGGGCGTCGGGCCGAGCCCGCCGCACACGATCACCGCGTCGGCGCGGTCGAGCAGCTCACGGATGCACTGCACCATGCGGTCGAGGTTGTCGCCCACCTTGCGGTGCTCGTTCGTGTCGATGCCCACAGCGGCGAGCTGCTCGCCGATCCACGAGCTGTTCGTGTCGACGATCTGGCCGAGCAGCAGCTCGGTCCCGATGGCGAGGACGTCACACCGCATGTCGATCCGTGCCCTTCTTCCGGGTCTGGCGAGCGCCGCTGATGACGATGTCGAGGCCGGACACCACCGAGAGGCCGACGGCGAACCAGAGGAGGACGTCGTGGAACGTCGCCCACTCGTACGTGGGCGGCAACAGCACGAAGCCGACCGCGATGAACTGGAAGAACGCCTTCCACTTCCCGAGCCGGCGGGCCGGCAACGAGATCCCCCGCTTCGCCACGAACGACCGGTACATGGACACGCCGACCTCGCGCACGGTCACGATGATCACCGCGGCCCACGAGAAGTCGCCGTTGATCCCGAGCGCGAAGAAGCCGCCCAGCACCAGGAACTTGTCGGCCAGTGGGTCGAGGAAGGCCCCCGAGCGGGTGGTGCCGTCGCGGCGCGCCAACCACCCGTCGAGACCGTCGGTGGTGGTCAGCACGAACCACAGGGCGAAGGTGAGCCAGGTGGAGCCCTCGTCGACGATGAGGAGCAGTGTCGGGACGGCGAGGACCAGCCGGGCGATGGTGACGATGTTCGCCGGCGTCGCGACCGCGTCCTCGCCGTGACGACGTGCCCGCGCCACCGGGGTGCTCACCGACGCGCCGCCTTGGCGACGAGGTCGGGACCGATGGCCTCGGTGACGTGCGCGCGCACCAGTGCGCCCGGACGCGCCCAGTCGGCGTGCAGCCGGACGATGCCGTCGATCTCCGGCGCTTCACGGTGGGTGCGGCCGACGAGCGTCCCGTCGTCGTCGACCGCGTCGACGAGCACCTCGACCTCGTCGCCCACGAGCGCGTCGCGCGCGGCGCGGGTGATCGGCTCCTGCACCGACTCGCACTCGCGCAACCACTCGAGCGCCAGCGCGTCGTCGACCGGGTCGGTGAGGTCGGCCGCGGGCGTGCCGTCCTCGGCCGAGAACGGGAAGAACCCCGCCCAGTCGAGCTCGGCCGCCTGCAGGAACGCGAGCAGCTCGTCGTGCTCGCGCTCGCCCTCACCGGGGAAGCCGACGATGAACGACGACCGGAACGCCGCGGTGGGCTCGGACGCGCGGATGGCGTCGATGCCGGTGAGGAAGCGGTCGCCGCTCCCCCAGCGCTTCATGCGCCGGAGGAGGCGCGCGTCGGCGTGCTGCAGCGAGAGATCGAAGTACGGGACGACCGTCGCCAGCTCCAGCATGGTGGCGACGAGCGGGTCGCGCACCTCGCTGGGATAGAGGTAGAGCAGGCGGATCCGGGCCAGGCCGTGGGGAGCGAGCGTGTCGAGCCGCCGGAGCAGGGGGGCGAGCGATCCCGGTGCCCCGGCGTCGCGCCCGTACCAGGCGAGGTCCTGCGCCACCAGCACCAGCTCGGCGACGCCCTGCTCGACCAGGCCGCGCGCCTCGGCCTCGATGGACTCGGGAGCCCGCGAGCGCTGCTTGCCGCGGAACGACGGGATGGCGCAGAACGCGCAGGCGCGGTCGCAGCCCTCGGCCACCTTCAGGTACGCCCACGGGACGCTCGGCGCGGGCCGGGGCAGCTCCAGCAGGTCACGGACACCTGTGGGCTTGCGCCGGGGGGCGCCCAGGGCGACCTCGGTCCCGAGCGCGCCCTCGCCGGCGAAGCCGACCACCGCGTCGACCTCCGGCAGCGCCGCCGCCAGCTCCTCGCCGTAGCGCTCGGCCATGCACCCGGTGACCACCACCCGGGCCCCCGGCTTCCGGGCGTCGGTCAGGGCGAGGACGGTGTCGATCGACTCCCCGCGCGCCGCCTCGACGAAGGCGCAGGTGTTGACGACGACCAGCTCGGCGTCCTCGGCCCGGGCGGCGGGCAGCAGGCCGTCGGCCAGGAGGCTGGCCACCACCTTGTCCGAGTCGACGGCGTTCTTCGGGCACCCGAGGGTCTCGACCCAGAAAGACGGCTCACTCACTGCGCCACAGGGTACCTGGGGGTGCCCGGGCCACCCCCGGTGGTGGAACGCCCGGTCAGGCGTTGGCCATCTGGGCCCGGCGGAGGGCGCCCTCCACCAGGAGCACCAGCGTCTCCTTCACGTGGAGCCGGTTGCGGGCGTCGCACAGCACCACGGGCACGTTGGCGGGCACCGACAGTGCCTCGCGCACCTCGCGGGGGTGGTGCCGGTACACCCCGTTGAACAGGTTCACCGCGACCACGAACGGGATGCCCAGGTGCTCGAAGTAGTCGACCGCCGGGAAGCAGTCCTCGACGCGTCGGGTGTCGACCAGCACGATGCCTCCGACCGCGCCGCGCACCAGCTCGTCCCAGAGGAACAGGAACCGGTCCTGGCCCGGCGTGCCGAACATGTAGAGGACCATGTCGGGCCCGAGGGTGAGCCGGCCGAAGTCCATCGCCACCGTGGTGCCGGTCTTTGTGCTCCCGGTGCCGGCGAAGTCGATGCCCAGGCTCTCGACGGTGATGTCGGCCTCGGTCATGAGCGGCTCGATCTCGGAGATGGTGCCGACCAGCGTCGTCTTGCCGACGGCGTAGCCGCCGGCGACCACGATCTTCATCGACACCGGCAGGCCGGTCGCGGCGGAGGTCGCCCCGAAAGGACCCGGCACGGTGCCCGTCATCGGAGGGTCGAACTCAGATGGCACGGATCCCCTCCAGCAGCCGTTCGAGCAGGCGCACGTCGCGGTGCTCGGCGCCGTCCTCGGTCTGGCGCACGTGGACCATCCGGGCGACGACGAGGTCGCCCACCAGGACCCGCACGACGCCCACCGGCGTGGTCATGCGCGCGGACAGCTCGGCCACCGACATCGGCGTCTGGCACAGCTCGACGATGCGGCGGTCCTCCGGCGTGGCGCTGCGGCCCAGCTGCTCGGGCGCGATCAGCGCGAGGACGGGCGCGTGCAGCGCGAAGACACCGAGCGACGAGCTCGTCCGACCGCGCGTGAGCATGTACGGACGCACCAGCATCCGGTGCGGTGCCACCGCTCCCGGGTCGCGCGGGTCGGTGCTGCCGTTCACCGGATCGCCGACCTCGGCAGCGCGGTCTGGAGCTCGGAGATCAGGCCAGGCGTGAGCGCGCTCGCGCACTTCTCGACGAGCACCGCCATCTCGTAGCCGACGAGACCGACGTCGCACGGCCTCGCCGTCGTCGCGGCCAGCACCGACGTGTCGCTCACCCGCATCACGAAGAGCATCGCCATGTCCATCTCGACGATCACCTCGTGCACACGTCCGCCACCGATGGGGGTGGACCCACCCTTGGCGATGCTCAGCAGCCCGGCCGACACCGCGGCGAGTCGGTCGCCCGAGCTGCGGTCGAGGCCGTCGGACAGCGCGATGAGCAGCCCGTCGGACGAGACGACGGTGGCCTCGTTCACGCCGGGCACCCGGTCGACGAAGTTGGAGACCAGCCAGTTGAGGTTCCGGGCCTCCGCGCTCAGTTGCATCATCTGCCGTCCTCCTGGATGTGACCGAAGGCGTCCGGCGCGGCCGGATCCGAGCCGGGACCGGTGCCGTCGGCGGCGCCGGGTGCGGCGGTGCCGTCGTGCTCGGTCTGCCCGCGACGCTTGCCCTGGGCGTGGCGGGTCAGCAGCTCGTGCACGCGGTACGGGCGCATCGGGTCGGCGTCGGGATCGCCGGCGTCGGGGCCGGCGGTCGGCTGGTGGCTGAGGTGCTGGCCGGGGATGCGCGTCGGCAGCGGCACGTGGTCGGTGAAGTCGGCGGGGTCGTCGGGCGGACCGGCGTCGGCGGGCGGCGACGTCCGGTTCGTCGTCCCGTCGGTGCCGAACGTGTCGAACGGCGGGGCGAACCCGGGGTCGACGGTCGGCGCGAACGTCGCCTCCCGCTCGAAGGCCGGCGCGGGCGGGACCGGGGGCTCCGGCACGATGGTCGGCGCCGGTTCCCGGATCGGGGTCGTGAACGCGCTCGGCGGCGGGACGTCGATGATCGGGGCCGGCGCGGGCTCGGCGGCCGCGGGCGCCGCTGCGGGGGCGGCGCGGTCGACCGGCGGTACCGCAAACGGATCGGGCGAGCCGGCCCCGGAGGGGCCGGGCACGCCCATGCCCTCGCGGCGCCACTGCTCCACGGGAGGCTCGTCGGGCGGGCGCCACGCGACCCGCTGGGCGCCGAGGGGCGCGTCGGTGCCGCTCCCTGCGGGGTCGGGTGCGTACACCGGGCGCTGCTGGGGTGCCGGCGGCGCGGGTACCGCCCGCGGCTCGAGCACCGCGGTGGGGAGGGTCACCAGCGCGACCAGGCCACGCGGCGCGCCGGGCCGCAGCTCGACGAGGATGCCGTGCCGGGCGGCCAGCGACCCGACCACGTGGAGGCCGAGGGCCCGCGACAGCGCGAGGCCGACGACCGGCGGCTTGGCGAGGAGGTGGTTCGCCTCGGCGATCCGCTCGGGCGGCATGCCGATGCCCTGGTCCGACACCGCGAGCACGAACCCGGTCGCACCCACCGCGCCCGAGACCACGACCGCCGAGTCGGGGGGAGAGAACGACGTGGCGTTCTCGAGCAGCTCGGCCAGCAGGTGGGCGACGTCGGACACCGCACGGCCCGACACCGCGAGGTCGTCGTCGATGCCGACGAGCTCCACCCGCGGGAAGTCGGCGATCTCGGCGGCGGCGGCGCGCACGACGTCGATCAGCGCGATCGGCTGCTGCCACTGCCGCGGCTGCTCGGCACCCGAGAGCACGAGCAGGCTCTCCGCGTTGCGCCGCATGCGGGTGGCCATGTGGTCGAGCTTGAACAGCGCGTCGAGCGCGGTCGGGTCGTGCTCGTTGCGCTCGAGCTCGTCGAGCAGCTCCAGCTGGCGCTCGAGCAGGCTCTGGTTGCGGCGGGCCAGGTTCACGAACAGGTCGCCCATGCCCTTGCGGAGCAAGCGCGACTGCTCCTGGGCGACCTCCATCGTGACGGCCTCGACGTCGTTGAACGCCTGGGCGAGCTCGCCGATCTCGTCCTCCGAGCTCACCTCGATGCGGGTCGGCTGCACCGCGCTCACGTCACCGCCGGTGCGGAGCGACTCGACCAGTGCCGGGAGCTGGCGCTGCGACATCTCGCGCGCGGCGGCGGTGAGGCGGCGCACCGGCCCGACCACGGCCCGCGACACGAACCAGATGAGCATGAGCGTGAGCAGCATGGCGAAGACGGCCGCACCGCCGTAGAGGCGGGTGTCGCGGAGCGCCGCCGAGGCGTCCGCGCTCGCGGTTGCGTTGACCACCGAGTTCACCGCGGTGATCGCCCGGTCGAGCTGCTGCGACTGCTGCTGGTACTGCGCGTAGTACGCGGCCGGTGCCTGACCGGCGGCCGGGAACGCCGCGGGCAGCGGCGCCGCCGCCGCCGGGGCGCCCATCACCCGCTCATAGGCCTGGAGCTCGGAGTCGGTGGCGGCGTTGGTGAAGAGGTCGCGATATCTGGCGGCCGCGGTCTGCGCGCCGACCCACTCGCTGAAGTCCTTGGGCCCGGCGCCGGCAAGCACCGAGATGTACACGCTCGCCTCGCGCGCGAGCTCGTGTTGCGCCCGCTCGAGCGCGAAGACCCGGGTGAGGCTGGCGGAGACGTCGGCGCTCGCGAGGTCGCGCGCGACCCGCTCGCCGAAGCCGAGCAGTTGCTCGTCGATGCCGAGGAAGAAGTTGCGGGTCGTCGCGGGATCGACGGCGCGGGCGTCGACCTGGCTCCGCATCTGCGCGATGCCATCGAGGCCCTTGCTCGTGGCCGCGAGCCCGGCCGCCGCGGCCGGACTCAGCCCGGCATCGGCGAAGGCCTGCTCGTTGGCGCGGAAGACGCGCACCGCGGCGTCGGTGCGGGCACGGGCGCCGGTCAGCTCGGTCGTCGGTGGCGCGGTCGTGCCCGCCACGTACCACGACGACACGACGCTCTCGTCCTGCAGCGCGCGGCTGGCGGCGTCGAGCGAGCGAAGCGGCGCCGAGAGGTCGCCGTACTGCTCCTGGGCGTGGAGCGCGGTGAAGCGGTCGCTCAGACCCGCCGCGGCCACCACGACGAGCGCGAGGAACGGCACGAAGAGGACCAGCAGCAGTTTGGCCCGGAAGCTCAGTCGCGACATCAGCGACGTGCCTCCCCTCACGCGTCCTCCCTCATACCTCGCCTCATGCGACCGGCCTCACGACGTCCTCACCGGACCTGCTGCGCGCACCGCGGCACTCGCCGGCACACGCCACACGTCAACAGCCGTGTCGGCAGGGCGGGCGGGGCCCTTGAGGAACGCTTGGGGAAGGGTTTCGGAAAGTCGGGGGCTCAGACCCGGTCGCCGGCCGCCTCGAGCTCCTCGACCGTCATCAGCACCGCCCGGGCCTTCGAGCCCTCCGACGGGCCGACCACGCCTCGGCGTTCGAGCAGGTCCATGAGCCGCCCGGCCCGGGCGAAGCCCACCCGCAGCTTGCGCTGCAGCATGCTGGTCGAGCCCAGCCCGCTGCGCACGACGAGCTCCATGGCCTCGGCCAGCAGCTCGTCGCCGTCGTCGTCGGCCGCGCCTCCGGCGCCGCTCCCGGCGGCGGCGTCGTCGCCGGCGATGCCCTCGACGTAGGACGGTGCGCTGGTCTGGCGGCGCCAGTGCGCGACCACCTTGCGGACGCACTCCTCGTCGACCCACGAGCCCTGGATGCGCTGGGCGCGCCCGGAACCGGCGGCGAGCAGCAGCATGTCGCCCTGCCCGATCAACTTCTCGGCGCCCGCCTGGTCGAGGATCACGCGCGAGTCGGCCAGGCTGCTGACCGAGAACGCCATGCGACTGGGCACGTTGGCCTTGATGACGCCGGTGATGACGTCGACCGACGGCCGCTGCGTGGCGATCATGAGATGGATGCCGACGGCCCGCGCCATCTGTGCGATGCGGCAGATGCTCGCCTCGACGTCGCGAGCGGCCACCATCATGAGGTCGTTGAGCTCGTCGACCACGATGACGATGAACGGCAGCCGCTCGTAGCCCTTCCCGGTGCTCGGGTCGGGATCGTCCTTGGTCGGCAGCTCACCGCGGTCGAACATCCCGTTGTACCCGGTGATGTCGCGCACCCCGACCTCGGCGAGCAGCTCGTAGCGCATGTCCATCTCGCGCACGGCCCAGTCGAGGGCGTTCGCCGCCTTCTTCGGGTTGGTGACGACCTCGGTGAGGAGGTGCGGCAGGTTGTTGTACGCGCCGAGCTCGACCCGCTTGGGGTCGACGAGGATGAGGCGCACCTGGTCGGGGGTGTAGCGCATCAGCAACGACGTGACGATCGAGTTGATGCAGCTGCTCTTGCCCGCACCGGTCGCGCCGGCGATGAGCACGTGGGGCAACGCGGTGACGTCGAGCATCACCGACGCGCCGGAGATGTCGCGGCCGAGGCCGACGCCCAACGCGGTCTTGGTCTTCCCCACCTCGGGCGCGCTCAGCACGTCGCCCAGGGTCACGATGATGCGCTCCTTGTTCGGCACCTCGACGCCCACCGCGCTGCGGCCGGGGATCGGGGCGAGGATGCGCACGTCGAGGGACGCCATCGCGTACTGGATGTCGTTGCTCAGACCGGTGACGCGGTTGACCTTCACTCCCGAGCCGAGCTCGAGCTCGTAGCGGGTGACGGTCGGCCCCACCGTCGTGCCCACCAGGCGCGCTTCGACCCCGTGGTGGGCGAGGGTGGCTTCGAGGATGCGGCCGCCCTCCTCGATGAGGCGACGGTCGGCCTCCTTGCCGCTCCCCCGCTTCAGGAGGTTGGCCGGCGGCAGCTTCCACGGGCCGTGCTTGGCCCCCGGCTCGTCGCCCAGGTCGATGACGAGCTGCCCGCTCGGGTCCTCGCTGGTGGGGATCTCGAGCGCGGCGTGGGTGACGGCCGGGAGCACCTCGGGGTCGGGTGCGTGCGGTTCGGGTTCGGGCTCGGGGTCGGGTGCCTCGGCCTCGTAGGCGGCGTAGTCGAACGGTGCCGGCCCACTCGACGGTGGCGGCGGATCGTCGTCCACCGCGTTGCCCTCGCCGTCCGGCGACAGCTGCACTGCGCTCCGCGCCTTGGCTGCGACGGTGCGGGAGACGCTGGTGGCCGCGCCCACGATCATCCCGATCGAGATGCCGAGCGCCAGCAGCAGCCCGACCAGCGCGATGCCGCCGAGGATGAGGGAGGCGCCGACGACCCCGGTGGCGGCGACCAGCGGGGTCGCGATCGTGGCGCCGAGCGCACCACCGGCGTCGCGCAGCTCGTCGATGGGGCCGCTCAGCGACGGGCGCCCGGCGGCGAGGTGCAGGATCCCCACGTCGGCGACGAACAGGAGGAGCGCGCCGATGGCGATGCGGACGGTGGGCCGCTCGGCCGGCGCGTCGTCGACCTCGACGGTCCCGAAGTCGGCGTCGGCGTCGGCGGCCGGCACCCGCCGCGGCCAGAGCAGCAGCACCCCGAACGCGAAGCACGCCACCGGGACCGCCACCCGCGCCCGCCCGACCGCGGCGCCGGCGCCGTCGGCCAGCCCGCTGCCCACCGGCCCGGCGAGGTCGGTCCACAACCCGAGGGCGACGATCGCCCCGACCACGAACAGCCCCACGGCCAGGACGTCGGCCCGGTGCCCCGCCAACTGCCGCCCCGCCGCCTCCCGCCCCCGCGACAGCATCGTCGGCTCCGCCCGCGCGACCTTCCGCCGCGAGGTGCTGGACCGGCGGGAGCTCGGCTTCCGGCGCTTGCTCGTGCGGGATCGGGACGTGGCGCGACCACGCCGCGTCTTGGTCGCGGCCATCCCCGCAAGCTAACACCACCCCCACCACCAACAACAGCATCTGGGGCCGCTCGACCAGGCCCGCCGGGCGCCGGAGGGCCGCCGACGAAGCCTCCGCAGGAGCCGAGCGAGCGCAGCGAGGCGAGGCGACGAGGACCGCGAGGAGGCGGCCCGCAGAGCCCGGCGGGCCGAGCGGAGGAAGGGCCTAGACCTCCATGACCACCGGGATGATCGCGGGCCGGCGCCGCGTCCGCTCACTGATGAAGCGGCCGAGCGAGCGGCGGCAGTGGCGGCGGAGGGTCTCGAAGTCGGTGGCCCCCTCGTCCGCCGCCTCCTGGAGCGAGGCCAGGACCGCGGCCTTGGCCTCCTCGAGCAGCTCCTCGGCCTCGGGCGCGTAGACCCAGCCCCGGGTGACGATCTCGGGCCCGGTCACCACCTCGCCCGTGGTGGCGTCGACGGTGACGATCACCACCACCAACCCCTCCTCGGCGAGGTTGCGGCGGTCGCGCAACACCCCCTGGCCGACATCGCCGACGATGCCGTCGACGTAGAGGTACCCGGCGGGGACCGCCCGCCGCTCCACCTCCAGCCCGGTGGAGCCGTCGTCGCGCTGCTCCATCAGGAGCATGTCGCCGTCCTCGCAGATGAGCACGTGGTTCTTCTCCACCCCGACCGCCTCGGCCAGCCGGGCGTGGTGGACCATGTGCGTGTACTCGCCGTGCACGGGGACGAACCACTCCGGCCGCACGATGTTGAGGAGCATCTTCAGCTCCTCCTGCGACGCGTGGCCCGACACGTGCACCGGCGAGCTGCCGCCGTGCAGCACCTCGGCGCCGGCACGGTGCAACGAGTCGATGATGCGGTTCACGTTCGTCTCGTTGCCGGGGATCGCGTGGGCGGAGATCACGACGACGTCGTCGCTGCTGATCTTCAGATACTTGTGCTCGTGCGCGGCCATCAGCGAGAGCGCGCTCATCGGCTCCCCCTGCGAGCCGGTGCAGATCACGCACACCTCGCCCGGCGCGTACCGCGCCACCTCTTCGATGTCGATGACGCGCTCGCTCGGGATGTCGAGCAGCCCCATCTCGCGTCCGAGGGCGACGTTGTTCACCATCGAACGCCCGAGGAACGCCACCCGGCGACCGGCGGCGATCGCCTGCTCGGCCACCTGGCGCACCCGGTGCAGGTGCGACGCGAAGCTGGCGACGATCAACCGCTGGTGCGGGTAGTCGCGGAAGACGCCGCGCAGCGTGTCGCCGACGGTCTTCTCCGACGGCGTGAACCCGGGGCGACATGCGTTCGTCGAGTCCGACAGGAGCAGCTTCACCCCGCCCACCTGCTCCGCGATCGACCCCATCAGCGCGAGGTCGGTCTTGCGACCGTCCACCGGCGTGGGGTCGAGCTTGAAGTCGCCGCTGTGCAGGATGGTGCCGGCAGGCGTGTAGTAGGCGGTGGCGAAGGCGTACGGCACCGAATGGGTGACGGGGATGAACTCGCAGTCGAACGGGCCGATGTGCCGGCGTTCACCGTCGTACACGGGAATCAGCTCGGTGCGCCCGAGCATCCCCGCCTCCTCGATGCGGTTGCGGGCGAGCCCCAGCGACAGCGGCGATCCGTAGATCGGGAGCGCCACGTCGCGCAGCAGGTAGGCCAGCCCGCCGGCGTGGTCTTCGTGCGCGTGGGTGAGGAAGGCCGCTTCGACCCGGTCGGCGTTCTCGCGCAGATAGGTGAAGTCCGGGAGGACGAGGTCGATCCCGGGCATGCCCGCCTCGGGGAACATGATGCCGCAGTCCACGACCAGGATGCGGTCGTCGACCTCCAGGCAGAAGCAGTTCCGGCCGATCTCGCCGAGGCCGCCGAGGAAGACGATCTTGACCGGCGGGCGACTCATCACCGTCAGGCTAGCGGCGCCCTGAACATGAACTCTTCCATCATGGGCTTCATCGCGAGGTCGACGAGCTCGATGCGGACGCCGAGCGGGTCGCGGTGGTATGCGAACTGCACCAGGGCGCCGTCGTCGTCGCGCCCGCACAGCTGCAGCGGGCACCGCAGCTCCGTGTACGTGGCGGAGTCGGCAGGGAGCGCGTCGGTCCACACACCGATGTGATGGAGGTTGGAGTGCTCGTTGCACTCCCACACGGTGCCGGGGACCTCCTGCACGAGCTCCACGTACGGCGGTTCGGTCGAGTAGCAGAGCATGTTCGGGACGATGCGCTCGGCACCGTCGCCCTCGCGCACCGGCAGGCCCTCCGTCTCGACGACCGGGCCCCACGTGATGCCGAGCAGGTCGGTGAAGTGCGCCTTCGCCGCCTCGACGTCGGGCACGACGATGCCCACGTGGTACAGCTGCCCCTGGATCGCCATGCGGGGGAGCCTACGCAGCCTCGTCCCCCGACGCGTCGGGCCGGTAGCGGGTGTGGCTGAACGTGCCCTTCCCGAACGCGAGCACCTTGGCCGGCCGCACCGCGAACACGTGCACCGGTGCGGGGTCGGCGTCGGCCCCGCCCTCCTCGTGGGTGAAGCCGCCGTCGCCCACGCCGAAGGTCCAGCGGCCGTCCCACTTGTCGGCCCATGCGCTCGCGAGTCGCCGCAACGTGGCGTCGTCGGTCACGCGCACGGCCTCGCCCTCGACGACGACGTCCGACCCCTCGTCCCAGCCGTTGCAACCGGTCGTCAACACGACGTGCGGGTTGACGGCGAGGTTGTGCGCCTTCTGCTCCTCGGGTCCGCTGGCGAAGTGCAGCGCGTCGTCGAGCCAGACCGCGACCAGCGGTGTCACGTGCGGGCGGCCGTCGGCGCGCACGGTCGAGATCCAGAACAGCTGGGCTGCTCCCAAGGCGCGCTCCGTGTCCGCCCAGGGCACCGGGGACGCCTCCGGGTCACTGAACCGCTCGTCGAGCTCGGGTCTCATCGGGTCCATGGTTTCTCCGGTTGCGACCGTTCGCTACACCGCAGCCGCGGCCTCGCGGTCCTTCGCGACCTCGTCGAGCTGTGCGTACTCCTCGCCGGTGTCGACCCAGTCCTCGAACTGGATCACGCCCAGCTCGGTGAACCGCTCGCGCAACCACCCGTCGCCCGCATCGAGGAGACCGAGCTTCTTGCAGTTGGGCACGATCTTCGAGAACAGCAGGCCCTGGAAGATCGGGCGGTCGGGCGCGTTCTGCATCGTCTTGACCGCCTCCTTCACGTCCACGCCGAGACGCTCCCACGTCTCCTGCTGCAGGAACCGGTCGCGCATGCGCACCGCGGCCTCGAACGCGAACTCCTGGCGCTCGCGGATCTCGGCGGCACCGAGGCCCTGGTAGTACTCCTGCAACGAGAGGACGCCGAACGCCACGTGACGCGCCTCGTCGCTCATCACGTAACGCAGCAGCTGCTTGAGCAACGGCTCGGTGGTCATCTGGTGCAGGAACCCGAACGCGGCGAGCGCGAGCCCCTCGACCATGATCTGCATGCCGAGGTAGGTCATGTCCCAGCGGCTGTCGGCGACGATGTCGTCGAGCAGCATCTTGAGGTGGGCGTTGATCGGGTAGTGGCCCGACAGCTTGGTGTTGAGGTACCGCGCGAAGACCTCGACGTGCCGGGCTTCGTCCATGACCTGGGTGGCGGCGTAGTACTTGGCGTCGATCCACGGCACCGTCTCGACGATCTGGGCGGTGCAGATCAGCGCGCCCTGTTCGCCGTGCATGAACTGGGAGAGCGTCCAGTTCTGCGACTCGACGCCGAACTGCGTCCACTCCTTGTCGCCCCACTTCTCGAACGGCGTGCCGGCGAGGTCCATCTGCTCGCCGATGCCGTTCTGGTTCTGGTTGTCGCGCGCGACCTTCTCCTGGTCGACCTCGATGTCCCACGGGAGGTCGTTGGCGTTCCACATCGACGTCTTGGCCTTCTCGTACAGCTTCACCAGCGCGGGCCGGCTCCGCTCGTAGTTCCACGTGAAGACCGCCTCGGAGTCGGCCCGGATCGCGTGCTGGACCTCGTCGACGTCGGTGTTGGTGACGGAGAGGATCGCATCGAGGTCGTGCATGTCGTCGCGACCGATGATGTCGGTGTAGTCGGCGGTCATGGCTACCTGCTTTCGAGTCCGGGAATCACGAACTGTTCGAGGAACACGCGCGCGGCGGTCGGGTCGGTGAAGTCGATGGGCGGGTGCGGCATCAGCACGTAGGAGCGAACGACGCGCGCCAGCCACTCGCCGGCGCGGATGGCGTCGCCCTGCGTGAGCCAGCGGTCGAACGCGGGCGCGATCGCGTCACCGACTGCGATGAGGAGACGGTCGCCGGGGCCGAACGCCAGGTGGCCGAGCACCGCCTCGGGCTCGTGGGCCAGGAGGAACTGGAGGGCGTCGTGGCCGCGCAGCTCGCGCGCACCGGCGACGACCGCGGCCACCACCGCGTCGCCGAAGGTGGCAGCGGCGCGTCCGGCCGCGACCACCACGCCGGCGACCCGCTCGTGCTCGGCGACCACCGCGCTGCGCACGATCTCGGGCTTGCCGTCGAAGTACCGGTAGAGGGTGGCGCGGGAGCACCCGGCTTCGCGCGCGATGTCGTCGATCGTGGTCTTCGCCAGGCCGAACCGGCCGATGCACGTCAGCACCGCCTCTCGGGCCCGTACGTCGACGGGGGCCGGGGCGCTCACCGCGAGGGTCATCGCCTGAGACGATACACCAGATTTCGTCTCATCGGGTCAGGCCCCGGTCCGTCAGCTCCAGACCCCGCCCAGCAGCTCGCGGCGGACCAGCCGGCGCACCTCGGCCGGGTCGCCGAGATCGTGGCGGCCGGGCGAGGCGATGAGCGACAGCGAGAGCCGGGCCACGTACTCGGCGCACCGGGGGAGGTCAGCCGTGGGGTCGATGTGCCCGGCGTCGCGGTCGCGCTCCAGCAGGGGCAGGAAGTAGGCGGCGATGGCCCCGATCACCCGGTGCTGCTGCACCGTGATCAGCGCGTTCAACCGGTCGGGCTCGGTCTCCAGCACCTTCTGCAGCACCTCGTGCTCGCGCAGCTCCCGGCGGGCCAGCGGCAGGGCCCGCTCCAGGAACTCGGGGAAGTCGGCGGCGTCGCCGAGCTCCTGGCCGAGCTGGAGGAAGAAGCGGTCCATCTCCCAGCCGACGGTGTCGCGGAGGAGCTCCTCCTTGCCACCCGGGAACAGGCGGTAGATGGTGGCCCGCGAGACCCCCGACGCGGCGGCGACGTCGTCGACCGTGGTCTTGGCCATCCCCCGGCGGGCGATGGAGTCGTAGGCGCCGCGCAGCACCTGGAGGCGGGTGTCGTCCACCGTCCTCCTCCCCCTGCGCCCGGCGGCTCAGAGCCCGAGCAGCGGATCGAGGCCGATCGTGACCCCGGGTCGCTCGCCCACCGCCTTCACCGCCAGCAGCACGCCGGGCATGAACGACGTGCGGTCGTACGAGTCGTGCCGGATGCTGAGCGACTGCCCGGTGGTGCCGAGCAGCACCTCCTCGTGGGCGACGAGGCCGCGCAGGCGCACCGAGTGCACGTGGATGCCGCCGGCGCCCACGCCGCCCCGGGCCCCGTCGACCACCGTCGTGGTCGTGGGGTCGGCCGCCCACTCGTCCGACGCGGTGGCCATCCGCTCGACGGTCAGCATGGCGGTCCCGGACGGCGCGTCGACCTTCTGGTCGTGGTGGAGCTCGATCACCTCGGCGCTCTCGAAGTAGGGCGCGGCGAGCTCGGCGAAGCGGATCATCAGCACCGCGCCGATGGCGAAGTTGGGGGCGATGACCGCGTTGGCGTCGGACGCCGCGAAGCGCTCGCGGAAGCCGTCGAGGTCGGCGGCGCTGAAGCCGGTGGTGCCGACGACCGCGTGCACACCGTGGTCGGCGCACCAGTTGACGTTGTCGCGCGCGGCGTCGACGACGGTGAAGTCGACCGCCACCTCGGCCTCGGCGTCGGCCAGCGCGTCGGCGCTGCGCGCGATCTGCATGCTCGGCGCGTCGACCCCGAACTGCCGCAGGTCGAGACCGGTGTGCAGCGGGTCGACCGCCGCCACCAGCTCCAAGTGGGGGTCGCCGAGCACCGCCCGGCACACCGTGGCGCCCATGCGTCCCGCCGCGCCGAAGACCGCCACCCTGATCATCGGCTCAGCGTATCGGCGCAGCCCGAGTCCGGCTCAGGGTGTTCAGACCGCGACGAGCGCGTCAGCGGGGCCGACCACCGCCAACGTGCGCGAGCCCGCGCCGAGCACCCGGTCGATGACCCGGGCGACGTCGGCCGCGGTGACCGCGTCGACCTGCTCGACCACCCAGTCGAGGCTCGGGATCTCGCCCATCGTGAGCTCGCTGCGCCCGATGCGGTGCATGCGACTCGACGAGCTCTCCAGCGACAGCGCCAGCGACCCGGTGAGATGGCCCTTGGCGGAGACGAGCTCGCGCTCGGTCACGCCACCGTCGGCCACCAGCCGGTCGAGCTCGCCGCGCACGACGTCGAGCGTCTCGTCGACCCGCTCGGGCGCGGTCGCGCAATACACCGCGAGCGCGCCGGTCTCCTCGAACGCGCTGCGGTACGAGAACACCGAGTAGGCCAGGCCCCGCTTCTCGCGGACCTCCTGGAAGAGCCGCGAGCTCATCCCACCACCCAGCACCTGGTCGACGACCGCGAGCGCGAACCGGTCGGGGTCGTCGCGCCGGAGGGCGCGGGCCCCGAGCACGACGTGCGACTGCTCCAAGGGGCGGTCGACGCGGGCGAACCGGTCGGCGTCGGCGGTGTCGGCGCCTCCGGCCCGGGCCGGCCGCGCCCGCCCGTCGGCCGGCTGGGCGTCGACGACCCGCTGCACGACTTCGTCGTGCTCGACGTTCCCCGCCACGGCCACCACGACGTTCGACGGCTGGTAGTGATCGGCGTGGTAGGCGGCGATCTGGTCGCGCGTGACCGCGCCGATGCTGTCCTGGCTGCCCGCGATCTCACGGCCGAGTGGGTGGCGGGCGAACAGCGCCCCCGAGAAGACGTCGTGGACGAGGTCGTCCGGCGTGTCGTCGCGCATCCGGATCTCCTCGAGGATCACCTGGCGCTCCGACTCCACCTCGTCGCTGCGCAACGCGGGTGACCACACGATGTCGGAGAGGATCTCGAGCGCGAGGCCGAGGAACCGGTCGGGGACGCGCACGTAGTAGGCGGTGACCTCCTGCCCGGTGAACGCGTTCATGTCGCCGCCGCACGATTCGACCGCTTCCGCGATCTCCGCCGCGTGGCGCGTCTCGGTGCCCTTGAACAACAGGTGCTCGAGGAAGTGGCTGGTGCCCGCGATCGCCTCCGGCTCGTCGCGTGACCCCGTGCCCACCCAGAACCCGACCGCCGCGGAGCGGAGGCCGGGCAGGTGCTCGGTGACGACGCGCAACCCGGAGTCGAGCCGCGTACGGCGGATGCCGGAGGCGTCGTCGACCATCGCAGCCGTCATCGACGCCTCGTGCTCACGGCTTGACCGGCATCCCCGGAAATCGGGTGCGGGCGATCAGCGCCGGCCGCCGCGCCGGCGACCACCGCCCCCACGACGCTCACCGCGGTCGCCGCCGCCGGGACGACCGACCTCGGCCGGGCCGAGGTCGCCGAACTCCGCCCGGGCCTGCGAGTCCCAGGCGTCGTCGAACGACGCCACCTCGACGTCGCCGCTGCCGCCGCTCACGGTGCGCTCCCGAGGCGCCCGGTCGCCGTTGCCGCGGGACTCGCCCTCACCGCTCCTCGAGTCGGACGAACCGCTCCCCTCGGGCTCGTCACCCGCCAGCGAGAGCGAGAGCTTGCCCGAGTTGTCGATGTCGTCGACGCGGACGGTCACCTCGTCGCCGAGGTTGAGGACGTCCTCCACCTTGTCGATGCGCTTGCCTCGCCCGAGCTTGGAGATGTGGAGCAGGCCGTCGCGGCCGGGGAGGATGTTGACGAACGCCCCGAACTTGGTGACGTTCACGACCTTCCCGGTGTACTCGGCCCCGAGCTCGGCGGTGGGCGGGTCGAGGATCAGCTCGATCCGGCGCCGGGCCTCTTCGACGGCCGCGCCGTCGGTGGAGCCGATGCTCACGGTCCCGACGACGCCGTTGTCGCTCACCGACACGTCGGCGCCGGTCTCCTGGGTGATGGTGTTGATGACCTTGCCCTTGGGCCCGATCACCTCACCGATCTTGTCCATCGGGATCTCGAAGCTGATGATCTTCGGCGCGGTCGGCTTGACGTCGTCGCGGTTCGTGTCGATCGTGGCGTCCATCACGTCGAGGATCTTCAGGCGGGCGTCTCGTGCCTGGAGCAGCGCCTCCCGCAGCACGTCGGCGGGCAGACCGTCGATCTTCGTGTCGAGCTGGAGCGCGGTGACGAAGTCGCGCGTGCCCGCGACCTTGAAGTCCATGTCGCCGAACGCGTCCTCGGTCCCGAGGATGTCGGTGAGGGTCGTGTACTTACCCTCCGCGAAGACGAGCCCCATGGCGATGCCGGCGACCGACGCCTTCAGCGGCACGCCGCCGTCGAGCATCGAGAGGGTGGAACCGCAGACCGACGCCATCGAGGTGGAGCCGTTCGAGCTGAGCACGTCGGAGACGATGCGCAGGACGTAGGGCCACTCCTCCATCGACGGGACGACCGGAACGAGCGCCCGCTCCGCCAACGCGCCGTGGCCGATCTCACGACGCTTGGGCGAACCGACGCGGCCGGTCTCGCCGGTGGAGTAGGGCGGGAAGTTGTAGTGGTGGATGTAGCGCTTGGTGGTGCCGCGCAGCTCGTCGAGACCGATGAACTGCTCCATGCGAGGCATGCCGAGGGTCAGCACGCTGAGCACCTGGGTCTCGCCCCGCTGGAAGAGGCCGGAGCCGTGTGCCGTCGGCAGGATCTCGACCTCGGCGCTGAGCGGACGGATGTCGGTGGTGCCGCGGCCGTCGATGCGGAGGCCTTCGTTGACGATGCGGCTGCGGACGACCTTCTTCTGCAGCGCCCGGAAGGCGGGCTTGACCTGCTTGGCGCGGGAGGCGAAGGGCTCGGGCTCCTCGGGCGTGCCGCACATCGCGAGCAGCAGGCCTTCGAGGATCTCGTCGAGGCGGTCGTTGCGCTCCGACTTGTCGGCGATCGACATCGCCGCCTTCGTCGACTCGGTGGCCTGCTCGGCGACGGTGTCGAACACGTCGTCGTCGTAGTCGGTGTGGATCTCGTACGGGATCTCCGGGATCGGGCCGCGCGCCAGGACCACCGCGGCGCGCAGCTCCTTCTGGAGCTCGATCGACGCCTTGATCCACTGCTTCGCCTCTTCGAGGCCGTCGGCGATGACCTCCTCGGTCACCTTCGGCGCGCCCTCCTGGTAGAGGCGCCAGGTCGCTTCGGTCCCGCCCGCCTCCACCATCATGATGGCGATGTCGCCGCTCTCGATCATGCGACCGGCGACGACGAGCTCGAAGGTGGACTCGGCGCTCTGGTCGAACGTCGGGTGTGCGATCCACTCGCTGCCCTGCCGCGAGAGGCGCACCGCGCCGATCGGGCCGTCGAACGGGATGCCCGACACGGTGAGCGCGGCCGACGCGCCGTTGATCGACAGCACGTCGTGCGGGTTGATCAGGTCGGCGCCGATGATCGTGGCCACGACCTGGACCTCGTTGCGGAATCCCTCGGGGAAGCTGGGCCGCAGCGGGCGGTCGGTGAGGCGGCAGGTGAGGATGGCCGGCTCGCCCGGACGACCCTCACGACGGAAGACGCCGCCAGGGATCTTTCCGGCGGCGTACATGCGCTCCTCGACGTCGACGGTGAGCGGGAAGAAGTCGATCCCCTCCCGCGGCTTCGACGTGACGACGGTGCTCAGGATCGTGGTCTCGCCGACACGCACGACCACCGCGCCGTCGGCCTGGGGGGCGAGCTTCCCCGTCTCCAGGGTCATCTCGAGTCCGGCCGCATTGATCGGGCCGCTGACACGGATTGCGTCCGCCATGGGAACGCGCTCCTCTCTCACCCACTCGGGTGATCGGGCGAGGCGTGGCGATTCCCAGTTGTCGCCGTCCGGAGCGGCCCGTCGTGCGGGTGACCCGGGCGGTGGCGACTGACAACCGTCGTCGCGCTCGCAGTGGTTCTGATGTTCTCGGTTGTGCGGTCCGCTACCGGCGCAGGCCGAGCTTGGCGATCAGCGCGCGGTACCGCTCGACGTCGTTGCGCCGGAGGTAGTCGAGCAGCCGACGCCGCCGACCCACGAGCATGAGCAG
>DATBBL010000071.1:0-9284 GCA_036271015.1 Acidimicrobiia bacterium | reverse complement strand
GCAGAAGTGCTCCCCGATGCCGAACGAGAGGTGCGGGTTCGGCGAGCGGTGGATGTCGAAGCGGTGCGGGTCGGTGAAGACGGTCTCGTCGCGGTTGGCCGACGTGTAGTACATGAGCACCTTGTCGCCCTCGGCGATCTCGGTGTCGTGCAGCACGGAGTCGGCGGTGGCGGTGCGCCGGAAGTAGTGGAGCGGGTTCTCGTACCGCAGGATCTCCTCGACCGCGCCCGGGAGCAGCGACGGGTCGGCGCGCACCTCGGCCTGCTGCTCCGGGTGCTCGAGCAGCGCGAGCAGCCCCGCCGAGAGCATCGTCTTCGTGGTGTCGTTGCCCGCGGTGACCAGCTGCACGAAGAAGATGCCGAACTCGAGGTCGCTCATCGGGCCGTCGCCGAAGTTGCCGGCGAGGATCAGCGACGTGAGGTCGTCGCGCGGCGCCTCAGTCCGGCGCTGGGCGGCGAACTGCATCGCGTACACCGCCATGTGCGCGGTGCCGGCGCCACCGGTCTCGTACGAGGCGTCGGGCGAGCTCGTCCCCGCCTTCTCGGGCCCGACGATGTCGGGGTCCTGGCCGCTGGTGTTCATCTCGGCCCACCGCTGGATCTGGTCCCAGTCCTCGCGCGGCAGCCCCATCAGCTCGCCCACCACCTGGCTCGGCAGCAGCGTGGCGACGTCGTGCACGAAGTCGACCTCACCGGCTTCCCGGGCGGTGGCCGTGATCTCCCGGCAGATGGTGCGGATGCGGCCCTCGAGCCCGCCGATCACCCGGGCCTTGAAGCTGGGCGCGAGCGGGCGCCGGTACGCGACGTGCTTCGGGGGGTCCATGGCCAGGAGCATCCCCCGCATCTGCTCCAGGTTCTCCGGGTCGAGGTTCTCGAGCACGACCCCGCCTTCGCTGGCCGAGTAGAGGACCGGCTCCCGGGCGACCGCGGTGAGGTCGGCGTGGGTGAGGACGGCCCAGAAGCCGGGCTCGTCGGGCATGTCCTGCCAGTACACGGGCTGGGTACGGCGCAGCTCGGCGAGGAACTCGTGGGGCGGGCCCGCGGTGAAGACGTCCGGGTCCCACAGGTTCGGGGCGGCGGTGACGGAGACGGCGGTCATGCCCCCATCTTCACAGGTTCCAGACGCGGCGCGCATTGCCGGCGACGACCAGCTCCCGCTCCGTCGGGGTGAGCACGCCGAGGGTCTCGGCGACGACCCGACGCGAGTTCGGCCAGCTGGTCACGGGGTGCGGGTAGTCGCTCGACCACATCATGTTCTCGATGCCGATCCGGTTGCGCAGCTGGGGCGCGGTGACGGCGTCGGTCTCGTCGATGAAGGTCACGAACACGTTGCGGTGGAAGTAGAAGCTGGGCAGCTCGGTGATCGCGGGCAGGTCGTAGCCCTGGCGGGTGACCATGTCGTCGGTGATGAACAGCCACCACGCGATCCAGCCGAGGCCGGGCTCCACGAACACCACCTTGAGGCCGGGGAACCGCTCGAACACGCCGCCCATGATCCACATCCCGAGCGCCTCGCCGGTGCTGAGCGCGGCCATCGGGACCATCACCGCGCTGCCCGGCGTGGGGTCGCGCGCGACCAGGTCGTCGAGCATGGTGTTGAGGCCGATGTGGCAGCAGATCGGGAGGCCCGCGTCCTGGATGACGGCGAACAGCGGGTCGTACCGCTCGTGGTAGTAGTCGGGCAGACCCACTTCGGGTGGGAACACCGGGAGCTGCAGCGACTTCGCGCCCAGCCCCACGACGCGGTGGACCTCCTGCACCGCGGCGTCGACGTCGTGGATCGGGATCTGGTACGAGACGATGAGGCGGCTCGGGTCGGCGGCGCCGAACTCGCGGAGGGCCTCGTTGAACGCGACGGTTGCCTCCGACTGGCCCACCTGCAGGTCGCGGATGTAGCGGAACGCGCTCACCTCGCTGTAGATGACCTCCTGCTGCACGCCGTCGGTGTCCATGTCGGCGAGGCGGGCGGCGCCGTCGTGGTGGCCGGGGCGGGTCATGTTGCGCAGCCGGAACGAGCCTGCGTCCTCCTCCTGCTTGCGCTCCGACTGCCACGCCTGGTTCACCCGGCCCGCGCCCTTCGCCATGCGCTGCTGGAAGGCCCTGACCGCGCCGTCGTACTCGTCGTGGAACTTCGACGCGAGGTGGGCCTTCACCGCGTCGTGGCTGACCTGGGCGTGGGAGTCGGACGAGATGAGGAGCTCGGGTGCGGTCTCGACAGCGGTCACGGGCTCGCCTCCATAGTGATCACTAGGTGCCGGGGAGATCGTAGCCCGGGGTGGCCGGCGGCGCCTCGGGCCCGCGGGCGGGGATGTCGTGATCGATGGCGTCGGGGAAGCCGTCGACCGAGCGCAGCCCGGGGAAGAGACCCCACCAGAGCCCGGCCACCGCGAGGGTGGCGACCCCGCCGAGCACCACCGCCACCGCCGGTCCGAGGAGCTGGCCGGCGACGCCCGACTCGAACGCGCCGAGCTCGTTCGACGCGCCGATGAACACGGCCTCCACCGCGAGCACCCGGCCGCGCTTGTCGGCCGGCGTGGCCAGCGGCACGAGCGTCGAGCGGATGAACACGCTCACCGCGTCCGCACCCGACAGCGCGAGGAGCGCGAAGAACGCGACCACGAAGCTCGTGGTGAGACCGAGGACGATGGTGCCGACGCCGAACAACGCGACCGAGACCAGCAACGTACGCCCGACCCGGTGGCTCACCGGCTTCCACGCCAAGATGACCGTGACGATGCCGGCGCCGATCCCGACCGCGGCGCGGAGCCACCCCAGGCCGACCGCGCCCACGCCGAGGCGGTCCTCCGCGATCGCGGGGAGCAGCGCGATGGCGCCACCGAAGAGCACCGCGAACAGGTCGAGGGAGATGGCGCCGAACAGGATCGGCCGGCTGCGCACGAACCGCAGGCCCTCCACCGCCTCGTGCACGGTCGGGCGCTCGCGCTCCTCGTCGGCGTCGTGCACGTACTCCTGCGGCTTCACGCGCAACACCGTGACCGCCGCGATCACGACCAGCCCCGACGCGACCGCGAACGGAACCCAGGGGTCGACCACGTAGAGGAAGCCGCCGAGGACCGGACCGAAGATGAGCGCCGCCTGCCACGTGGCCGACTGGCGGGCGGTGAGCCAGGGGAGGCGCGACGCCGACACGCTGTCGGCGGGCAGCGACCGGGTGGCGGGAGTGGCGAAGGCGCGGGCGGTGCCGAACGCGACGACCAGGATGAAGATCGGGAGCGTCGACGTCGGGTCGGAGGCGGCGTAGGCGGTGATGGCGACGAGGGCCAGCGCCTCGAGGCCCATGCTCACCGCCGCCAGGCGCCGGCGGTCGACGCGGTCGGCCACGGTGCCGGTGACGAACACGAGGAGGGCGGCGGGGGCGAACTCGGCCAGGCCGATCAGGCCCAGGGCGAGCTCGCTTCCGGTCATGTCGAACACGAGCTTGCCGAGCACCGTGTCGAGGAGCGCCCAGGCCGACGACGCCGCGAACACCGATGACAGCAGGGCGACGATCGACCGGGTCTCCCGATGCACCGGCGCACGGTACCGCCGCGAGTACCGTGACACGTCGTGGGGCCCGGCACCGACGAGGTTGTGACGCGGCGCGCCCGCGCCCAGTCGCGCACCCGCCGGCACCGGATGCAGTGGAACCGGTTCGGCGTCGCGGTCGCGGTGACGGTGGCGCTCGTGGTGCTGTTCGGCGAAGGCCCGTTCCAGCTCGCGGGCGGTGCCGATGCGAACCCGCGGGCGGCGGCATCCATCCACGCCGTCGGCGACGACATCGTGCCGGCGTCCTCCACCGTCGCGACCACCACGACCGCGGCGCCCACCACCACCAGCTCGACCACCACGACCACCACGACCACGACGACCACCGCGCCGCCGACCACCACCACCGTGCCCCTCCGGGTCCCGGGACTGGGCCTGCCGCAGCAACCCGCACCGACCCCGGTGTCCTTGCCGCCGACCAGCTCGGCGCCGGTGTTCAGCCGCATCCCGACGACCAACAAGGTGATCTTCCTGGGGATCGACGACGGTCTGGTCCGGGATCCGGCGGTGGCCAACCTGCTGGAACAGGCCAACATCCCGTTCACGATGTTCCTCGTAAAGGGCCAGGCGGAGGCGGGGGCCGACTACTTCCGCCAGCTGCAGCAGTACGGGGGAGTGGTGGAGTCGCACACCATCACCCACCCCGACCTCACCAAGCTCTCGTACGGCAACGTGCAGACCGAGGTGTGCGGCACGCTCGACGACTACCAGAACCTGTTCGGCCGGCGACCCACGCTGTTCCGGCCGCCGTACGGCTCGTACAACGCGAACGTGCAGGCGGTGGCCGCGTCGTGCGGCTTCAAGGCCGTGATCCTCTGGGAGGGCTCGACCAACGACGGCCGCTTCGACCTGCAGGACGGCACCCAGCTCACGCCGGGCGACATCGTGCTGATGCACTTCCGCACCGATCTGCTCGCGGACCTGCAGAAGGTGTTCGCCGTCTGCAAGCAGCAGGGCTTCGCGATCGCCAGCCTCGAGGACTACCTCCCCGCCTGAGCCACGGTCCGCTCAGATGCGCAGGGCCTTGATCGGCGCGAACACCAGGGCGGGGTCGTCGCGCCACGCCTCCGGCTGCACGTCGATGTACAGCTCGAGCTCGTTGCCATCGGGGTCCAGGACGTACAGCGAGTGGGTGACGGTGTGGTCCGACGCGCCGACGATGGTCACCCCGGCCTCCTGCAGGTCACGGATCGCGTCGCGGAGCTCGTCGTCGGTCGTCCCGATCTTGAACCCGAGGTGGTACAGGCCGGTGTGGCGGCCGGCCGGCGGCGATGCCGCGTCCGGGCCCACCTCGATGAGCAGCAGCTCGTGGTGCGTGCGCCCGCCGCTGAAGCCGGCCGCCCCCGGGAACGCGGCGCCGATCTCGGGGAGGCCCAGGATGTCGCCGTAGAAGTGGCGGGAGCGCTCCAGGTCACGCACGTAGAGGACCGCGTGGCCGAGCTCGATCGTCTTCATCCTCGGACCACCTTCCCGGCTCTTGCCGCCTCGTCCTCGCTCACCAGTACACCACTGCACCGTACCACATTGGTTGCGTCATCAACTATTGCCCGCGCACGGGTGCGGCTAGATTGGGGCCGTGGACGAGCGCCCCACGCAGTGGCTCGACGAGGAGGAGATGCGGGCCTGGCGCGGGCTGGTGGAGGTCTACGCCGACGTCCACGCGGCCCTGACCGCCGAGCTCCAGGAGGGGTTCGGGTTCGACGAGGGCGACTACGGCGTGCTCGTGAACCTCTCGGAGGCTCCCGACCGCCGGCTGCGCATGTGCGACCTCGCCCAGCAGCTGCACCTCTCGCCGAGCGGCCTCACCCGCCGGCTCGACGGCCTGGTGCGCCTCGGGCTGGTGACACGTGAACCCAGCGCAGCCGACCGGCGCGTGACCCTGGCCGTCCTCACGGATGCCGGAGTCGCCGCGCTCGACGCCGCCGCGCCGACCCACGTCGACGGCGTGCGCCGCCACTTCCTCGGCCACCTGAGCCGCACCCAGGTGCGCCTGCTCGGCAACGCGTTCGACACGCTGCGCCGCGGTCGGTCGAGGCCCGACACCGCCTCCGCGTGACGGTGAAGATGACGGGAGGCGTGGCCGGAGGCCGGGAGGACGGAACGGAATCGACGTTGACGATGAAGGCGGGCCGGGTGGGGTCCAGTCGGTAGCCTCGGCGCGATGGTGACGCCCGAACACGTCGAGCAGGTGGTCAAGACGTATTGCCTCGCGGAGTCGGCGAAGGACCGCGACACGTGGCTCTCGCTGTTCGCGCCGGACGCGGTGCACGAGGATCCCGTCGGCGCCCCCGTGAACCGGGGCGTCGAGGCGATCGGCGCGTTCTTCGACGCCGGTGCCGGACAGATGGACCTCGACCTGCACGCCACCGCCGCGCCCATCGTCGTGGGCGACGAGGCCCTCGTGTTCCTCGAGGTGCACGTCGGTCACGGGAGCGAACGACTGGTGCTGGCGCCCATCGTCGACCACATGGTCTTCGACCCCGACGGCCGGATCGCCTCCCTGCGCGCGTTCTTCGACCCCGCGGGCATCGCGCCCGATCCCGAGTGAGCACGCGGCGCGACGTCTACACCCACGGCCACCACGAGAGCGTGCTGCGCTCACACCGGTGGCGCACAGCGGAGAACTCGGCCGGGTACCTGCTCGACGCGTTCGTCCCGGGCGCGCGCGTCCTCGACGTCGGCTGCGGTCCGGGCACGATCACCATCGACATCGCCTCACGGGTCGCGCCGGGCACCGTCGTCGGGATCGACCGCGAGCCCGAGGTGCTGGCAGGCGCGCGTGAGGCGGCGCGCGACGCCGGCGTCGACAACGTGACCTTCGACGTGGGCGACGTGTACGCGCTCGCGTTCCCCGACGACGAGTACGACGTCGTGCACGCGCACCAGGTACTGCAGCACCTCACCGATCCGGTCGCCGCGCTGGTGGAGATGCGACGCGTGTGCGTGCCCGGCGGCGTGGTGGCCGCGCGTGACTCCGACTACGCGTCGTTCACGTGGTTCCCCGAAGACCCGCGCCTCACGCGCTGGCTCGCGCTCTACCACGAGGTCGCGCGCGGCAACGACGCCGAACCCGACGCCGGCCGGCACCTGCTGCAGTGGGCCCACGCCGCGGGCTTCTCGACCGTTGACGCGACCGCGTCGGCCTGGTGCTTCGCGTCCGACGCCGACCGGGCGTGGTGGGGCGCGTTGTGGGCGGACCGCGTCGTCGCGTCGGCGTTCGCCGAGCAAGCCATCGACCGGGGACTGGCGACGCCGGCCGAGCTCGACGACCTCGCCGCCGCGTGGCGGGCGTGGAGCGCAGCCCCGGACGCTTGGCTCGGGATCCTCCACGGCGAGATCCGCGCTACGCCGTGAACGCCGCCCCGTCGTAGCGGTCGATGGTGGCGAAGGACTCGACCGGATTGCGCCGCAGGCGGGTGGCCCGGGGCCCGGCCGGGTAGCCGAGGGCGATGATGCCCGCGACCGCCAGCGGCCCCGGCACACCGAGCAGCTCCTTCAGCGCCGGTTCCTGGCGGATGGGCATGGTGGTGAGCACGCCGCCGAGTCCTTCCTCGTGGGCGGCGAGCAGCAGGCTCCACGCGAACGGGTAGATCGACGCGCCACCGACCAACGTGTACCGGTCGAGGTCGCGATCGACGGTCGCGAGGTTGCGCAGATCGGCGAGGAGCACGAGCAGCACCGGCGAGCGGTGGAACTGCTCGGCGAACCCCTGGCCGGCCCCGGCGACCCGCGCCTCGACCTCCGGTGCGCGTGCCCGGGCCGCCAGCTCGGCGTCGTGGTCGGTCACCGCCGCGAACGGCGTGAGGCCCGCCTCCATCTGCGCCAGGTACTCGTACCACCCCGGGAGGTAGAGGTCGCGCAGGCGTTCCTTCACCGCCGGGTCGTGCACGACGACGACGTGCCACGCCTGGCGGTTCCCGCCGTTCGGCGCGAACCTCGCGGTGTCGAGCAGCCGGTAGACGACCTCGTCGGGCACCGGGTCGGGACGGAAGTCGCGTACCGCGCCGGTGCTGCGCAGCGCTTCGGTCAGATCCATGACCGGGACACTACGGGAGTCCAACCGGGTCTACGCTCCATGGACGTTCACGAAAGGACCGCCCACATGTACGACATCCTGATCCGAGGCGGCGATGTGGTCGACGGCACCGGGAGCGCCCGCCGGCGCGCCGACGTCGGCATCCAGGGCGACCGCGTCGTCGCGATCGGTGACCTCGCGGAGGAGGCGGTCGAGACGATCGACGCCACCGGCAAGGTGGTCACGCCCGGCTTCGTCGACGTGCACACGCACTACGACGCGCAGGTGTTCTGGGACGGCGCGCTCACGCCGTCGCCCCTCCACGGTGTCACGACCGCGCTGGCCGGCAACTGCGGGTTCACGATCGCACCGTTGTCGGACGACGCCGCCGACGGCGACTACCTCATGCGGATGCTGGCGCGCGTCGAGGGCATGCCGCTCGAATCGCTCCGCGCCGGCGTGCCGTGGAACTGGACGTCGACCGCGGACTACTTCGGCGAGATCGAGGGCCGGCTCGGGATCAACGCCGGATTCATGGTCGGCCACTCCGCCATCCGCCGCGTGGTGATGGGGGAGGAGGCCACGGTCCGCGAGGCGAAGCCGGAGGAGCTCGAGGCGATGCGGGCGCTGCTGCGCGCCGGGCTCGAGGCCGGCGCGCTCGGCTTCTCGTCGTCGTGGGCGCGCACCCACAACGACGCGGAGGGCCACATGGTGCCGTCGCGCTTCGCCACGCGCGACGAGCTCGTCGACCTCTGCTCGACGCTGTCGGAGTACGAGGGCACGTCGCTCGAATTCATCCCCATGGTGGGCCCGTTCGAGCCGTGGGCGGTCGAGCTGATGGCCGCGATGTCAGCCGGCGCGCAACGGCCGCTCAACTGGAACGTGCTCGGGGTCAACGCCCGGAACCTCGACGATGCCGAGCAGAAGCTCGAGGCCGGCACCTACGCCCGCGAGCACGGCGGCCGGGTCGTGGCGCTCACCGTGCCCATGAGCTTCCCGGTGTACCTGTCGTTCCGCTCGGGCTTCGTCCTCGACGCCATGCCCGGGTGGGAGGACGTCATGGGACTCCCCCTCGACGAGAAGCTGAAGTTCTTCGACGACACGGACGCGCTGGCCAAGCTCGACGAGCGCGCCCAGAGCGACGAGAACGGACTGCGGACGCTGGCCAACTGGGCGAACCTCAAGATCCACGACGTCGTGGCGCCCGAGAACGAGGAGTACCGGGGCCGCATGGTCGGCGAGATCGCCGACGCCGAGGGCCGCAGCGCGTGGGACGTGCTGACGTCGATCGCCCGCGCCGACGAGCTCAACACCAGCTTCGGCACCGTCCCCGCGCCCGACACCGACGACGACTGGAAGGCGCGCATCCACGTGTGGCGCGACCGGCGCGCGCTCATCGGCGCGTCCGACGCCGGCGCCCACCTCGACCTGCTGGCATCGTTCAACTACGCCACCGAGGTGCTGGGCAAGGCGGTGCGCCAGCGCCATCTGCTCCCGCTGGAGGAAGCGGTCAACCTCCTCACCGACGTGCCCGCGCAGCTCTACGGCGTGAAGGAGCGGGGACGGGTGGCGGAGGGCTGGAAGGCCGACCTCGTCGTCCTCGATCCCGAGACCATCGGCAGCCACGACGTGCGCATGCGCATGGACCTGCCCGGCGGCGCCGGCCGCCTGTACGCGGAGGCCGACGGCATCGAGCACGTGCTCGTGAACGGCACCGGCATCGT
>DATBBL010000070.1:0-2106 GCA_036271015.1 Acidimicrobiia bacterium | reverse complement strand
GCTGGCGCTGACGTTCCACGTCGCCTGGAGGAATTGGTAGGCGCCGAGGTACGGGCCGGACCGGTTCACCGCGCCGTAGTTGCCGCCGCTCTCCCGCTGGCGGACGCACGCCAGGAAGGGGTCGTCGTGGTGCGGGCTGGCACCCGGCGTCCCCGAATAGCTCGGGGGCGGCGTCGGGGCGGCGGGTGCCGGCGGCGCGGCGGTGGTGGCAGTGGCGCCGGACGTGGACGGCGCGGCTGCGGCAGCGGGTCCCCCGGACGTGGCCGGGGCGACGGTCGCCGGTGCGGCCGCGAGGGCGGCGACCGCGGCTTGGGCCTCCTGCTCGTGCTGGACCGCCTGGGCGAGCTTGGCGTCGATGGCCGCACCCTGGTCGCGCAACTGCGCGAGCGCATCCGCTTGCGCGGCACGCGTGTCGCGTAGCACGCGCTGTTGCTTGTGCAAGGCGCGCGTCGCGTCGCGCAACTTCGCGTACACGGTCTCGTCGCGCTGGTTCACGCTGTCGATGAGCTGCGCGCGTCGCGCGGTGTCGATGGTGTCGGATCCGTCGACGAGCGTCGACAACTGCGTGCCCGACGAGGTGTACGCGATGAGCGCGCGTTCACGCGCGTCGGCGCGTGCCTTCTTGGCGCGTGCGAGCATCGCCTCCACGACCTGCTGGTTCCGCGCGATGTCGGAGTCGAGCGCTTGCACGCGGTCGAGTGCGGCGAAGTAGCGGCCGGACGCGGCGTCGGCTTCCGCGCGCAACGTGGTGGCGTTGTCGCCGGCCGCCGGGGTCGTCGTCTGCGCGTGTGCGAGAGGTGCGAAGAACACCGCGAACGCGGTGATCGACAGCACGAGCAGCCCGGTGCAGAGCGCGCGCGAGCCCGGACGGCGGACGAGCGGCATCACGTCACGCTAGCGGGGCCACCCCCGCCACGCACACACGGAGCCGTGACCCGCCGAAGACCCAGGTCAGAGGCCGGTTCGGTAGCGTGCTCGGGGTGCCGGTCGAGCCGCCTCCCAGCCGCTGGGCGCTCCCGACCGTCGCCGCCTCGGGAGGCGAGGGCGAGATCGTGGGCGTGGGTGCCGACCTGGCCCCGGGAACGCTCCTGGCGGCCTACCGGCAGGGTCTGTTCCCGATGCGCCTGCAGGCGCGCGGACCCATCGGCCTCGGGCCGATCGGGTGGTGGTCGCCGGATCCCCGGGGGATCATCCCGCTCGACGGATTGCTCGTCAGCCGCTCGCTGCGGCGGTCGGTGCGGCGCTTCGAGGTGCGCGTCGACACCGCGTTCGAGGCGGTGATGCGCGGGTGCGCCGACCCGCGTCGACCGCACGGCTGGATCGACAAGAAGTTCATCGCCGCCTACACCGAGCTCCACCGGCTCGGGTGGGCGCACAGTGTGGAGACGTGGCAGGAGAACGCGCGCGGCGAGGTGGTGCTCGTCGGTGGTCTCTACGGCGTGAGCATCGGCAGCCTGTTCGCGGCCGAGTCGAAGTTCCACCGCGTCACGGATGCGTCCAAGGTCGCCGTGGTCGCGCTCGTCGATCTGATGGGTGCGGGTGGGGGCACCCTGCTCGACGTGCAGTGGGCCACGCCCCATCTCGCCTCGCTCGGCGCGGTCGACGTGTCACGCGGACGCTACACCGAGCTCGTCGCCGACGCCGTCGCGCGGCCGCCGATCTCGACGTTCCCCGACGCGGCGGGGCGATAGGGTGCCCGCATGAGCGGAGCGGATGAATCGATGCGGGTGTACCACAACCCAGTGTGCAGCAAGTCGCGAGGCGCGTTGGAGATCCTCGGCGAGCGGGGAGTCGACGTGGAGGTGATCGAATACCTCAAGGCCAACCCGTCGCGCGCCGACCTCGAGCGCATCCTCGACGCCATCCCCGACCCGCCGGCGGCGCTGGTGCGCAAGGACAAGCGGTTCGGCGAGCTCGGTCTCGTCGCCGCCGACTACGAGACCAGGGAGCAGGTCGTCGCCCTCCTCCTCGAGCACCCCGAGCTCATGGAGCGACCGGTCGTGTTCCGGGGCGCGCACGCGGTGATCGCCCGCCCGAGCGAGAAGGTGCTGGAGCTGCTCGACTGAGACGAAGTGGAGCCGTGCCCGGAGGGCGGGACGGCGGAAC
>DATBBL010000069.1:0-22376 GCA_036271015.1 Acidimicrobiia bacterium | reverse complement strand
CGACCGCAAGATCGACTCGCCGTACAACACCTACAAGGTCACCGGGCTGCCGCCCACACCGATCAGGACGGTCAGCGAGGTGGCGCTGAAGGCGGCGCTGGCACCGGCACCGGTGCCGTACAAGTACTACGTGTCGGACGCGAACGGGAAGACCTACTACGCGACCACGCTGCAGGAGCACGAGAAGAACGTCGCCAAGGCCCGCAATGGGGGTTGACGGCGAGCCGTCGCAACCGGTGACGGTCCCGGGTCACCGGTTCGTGCGGGCGGTGGAGTGGGTCACCGAGCTGCATGGCGCCCAGGCGCGCAAGGGCGGCGACGTGCCGTACGTCGCCCACCTGCTCGAGGTCAGCGCGCTGGTGCTCGAGGACGGCGGCACGGAGTTCGAGGCGATCGCCGGCCTCCTCCACGACGCGATCGAGGACGCGCACGTGAAGCCGAAGAAGATCCGGAAGCGGTTCGGGCGCAAGGTGGCGCGCATCGTCGAAGGCTGCACCGAGACCCTCGACGGCCGGTTGCCGACGAAGAAGCACGCCGGCCCGCGCGACGCGTCGACCTGGCGGGCGCGGAAGCAGGAATCGCTCGCGCACCTGCGCGACCCCGACACGCCGACGGCCGTGCTGCGGGTCAAGGCCGCCGACGCGCTCGCCAACGCCCGCTCGATCGTGGCCGACCTCCGCCGACACGGTCCCGAGGTGTGGCAGCGGTTCCACGCCGGCGCGGTCGACCAGCTCTGGTACTACCGGTCGCTCGCCCTCGTCCTCGCCCAGCGTCACCCCGGCCCGGTCACCGACGAGCTGCGGGCGTCGGTACGGGACATGGAGCAGCTGGCCCGGTGGTGGTTCGACGTGGGCGACCCGCAGCCGGGCGGCGACTGACCTCCGCGGGCGGGATCGGGCGGGGGCTCAGGCCCCGCGGGCGAGCGGTGCCGACCAGCTGAGCACCGGCGGGGGCGCCATCTCGAGCCCGCGCCCGGAGCTCGCCACGCGATCGCGACCGGTGCGCTTGGCCTCGTAGAGCGCGGCGTCGGCCGCCGCCATCAGCCGCTCGGCGTCGGCGGCGTTGTCGGGCATGGTGGCGATGCCGCCGCTGATGGTCACCGGCGCCTCCCCCACCTGGCGGGCGATCTCGTTGCGGACGCGCTGCGCCACGCCGATCGCGTCTTCGCGACTGCAGCCGGGGAGGAGGACGACGAACTCGTCGCCGCCGTAGCGGGCCGCCACGTCGAAGTTCTTGGTGTTGGCGACGAGCGCGTCGGCGACCTCGCAGAGCACGTCGTCACCGGTCTGGTGGCCGTAGCTGTCGTTCACCTGCTTGAAGTGGTCGACGTCGAGCACCAGGAGGCTCAACGGCGAGCCGAGCCGCTGCGAGCGCGCCGCCTCCCGGCGGAGCGACTCGTCGAACAGACGGCGGTTGGCGAGGCCGGTGAGCGAGTCCCGCGTCGCCAGCCGCTCGATCTCGTCGAGCAGACGGGCGTTGCGCAACGCCAGCGCGGTGTGCATCGACGCCTGGGCGAGCGACTGCACGGTCGACGTCGGGATGCGGGCGTCGGCGCCGCCACCCCATTCCGCCACCGCGATGCCGAGGTCTTCGCCGTCGACCGCAACGGGGGCGACGACCACGTTCTGCGCGTTGGGCAGCACGAGGTCGAGCAGGTCGTCGTCGACGACCCGTACGAGCATGGGCGTGCCCGATGCCCATGCCGCGTGGACCAGCGGCGCGGGCCGGTCCGGCGAGTGCAGCCGCACCACGACCGCACCGTCGTCACGGACGCCTTCCCACACCTTGCCGGTGCGGACGAGCACGACCGCACGGTTGAACCCCAGGCGCGCGCACGAGTGGCGCACGAGCGTCGCCACCACGTCGTCGTGGCGGAGCGCCCGCTCGAGCTCGGCGCCCAGCTCGACGAGCAGCTCGAGTTGCGACCGGCTGTGCCGCAACGCCCGCTCGTTGACTGCGGAGAACAGCGCCGCGCTCAGGGCGAAGAGCAGGAAGGTGGCGGCACTCACCACTGCGATCCGGTCGTCGACGACACCGTGCTCCTGGATGATGCCGGCGTCGGCGGCGGCGTGCGCCAGGAGCAGCAACAGCGCGCACCAGAGCGCCAGCTTGAGGCCGGTGCGGTACGAGGCGACCAGCGTCACCGCCATCACGTCGAGGAACACCAGGAACAGCAGCGGGCTGTGGTACCCGCCGGTCACGGCCACTGCCAAGGAGACCGCGGCGCCGTCGACCAGCACCGTCCACGACATCAGCTCGGCCATGCGGTGGGGCGCCAGCCGCCGGGCGACCTCCACCGCGGCGACGAACACCAGGTACACCAGTGCGATCGCGACCGGCGCCCCGATGGCGGTCCCCGCGGCCGCGGGGACCACGAGGAGCGCGGCGACGATCAGCAGCCGGACGAATTGCAGCACCAGCAGACGGTCGGAGACCGGCGAGCCCTTGGCGCGTTGGTCGGCGTTCACTGGAAACGGGCGACGTCCGGCCCCGCGTTGACCGCGGTCAGCTTCGGATCGGTCCGGTCGACCCGCCGGTGGATGGAGAGGAACAGGAGGATGGCGCCGAGCAGCGCGAGGACGATCGCGATCGGACGACCGGTGCCGGTCGACAGCAGCGTGCGGGCCACCGAGCCGTCGCCGACGGTGGACCCGAGCTTGCCGATCGAGCCGAGGCTGGGCAGGTCGCCCAGCGACACCGACGGGGTCGCGGTCGCCGGCGTGGTGACGAGCGCGGCGACCGGCGCGGCGACGGCCGCAGCGGTCGCACCCCCGCCGCTCACGGTGGGGACGATCGCCGGCGCGAGCACCTGCTCGGCCGGGGTGGAGATGGGCGCCGCCGCGACCGCGTCGGGGGCGGGTCCGCTCGCGGTCGCTGGCGGCGCCTCTGCGGGTGCCGGCGGGGTGCCGACACTCGATCCTTCGACGCCACTCCCGCCGCCGTCACCGGAGGTCCCGGTGTCGCAACAGGAGTGGCCGTCGTTCCATGTCCGTCCGTCTCCGCCCGAGCCGCTGGTGCCGGAGCCGGTACCGCCCGAGGCGTTGTTGCCCGAGCCGGTGGCACCCGAGCCGCCGGCGCCGGACGCGCTGCCGCCCGTCGCACCGACGTCGCCCTGCCCCTGACCCTGCGCGTGGCCGGCGTCGCCGGACCCGTGGTCGCTCGGCTGGCCACCCTGGGCCGTCGACGAACCCGGGGCCGCCCCGCTGGCCCCCGCCGACCCCGAGCCCGTCGGCGCGTCCACGCAGGCTGCAGCCACGCCCGCGGACGCGACGAGCAGTCCGAGGGCCAGCAGAGCCAGAACGAGCGACGTGCGCCGGGGTCCCATGTGTCTCCTGCCGTGGGTTCAGGAAGTGGGAGTCTTCGGATGTGGACCAGGTGAGGTGACGTTGCCCGTGGCGGGGCAACTTCTCACTCTCAGCAATCATACGACTACCTAGAGTGAAACTTGTCACACTGAGGCGGATTTTTCAAGGAAAGCGACGGCCAAATGACGGCCAGGTACTTCTTGTGTCGTCGTTTCCCGACCCGACCTGGAGGGTCTTTCTCGGGCGGTACGGTGCGGGGCCCGGTGCGGGGCTGCCGTCACCGATGCGATCGGAGGTCCTGCGATGAACGCCGAGACCGTGCCCCTGGTGAGCGCCGAGGAGGCCCACGAGCTCGTGGACGCGGGCGCCCTGCTCCTCGACGTGCGGGAGGCCGACGAGTGGGAGGCGGGCCACGCGCCGGAGGCGACCTGGATCCCCATGAGCGATCTCAACGCGCGGGCCGGCGAATTGCCGCGGACCGGGCGCATCGTCGCCATCTGCCGCTCCGGGAGCCGGTCGCACGCGGTGGCCGCGGCGTTGATCGGGGCGGGCTACGACGCGGTGAACGTCGACGGCGGCATGCGGGCGTGGGCCGCTGAGGACTACGACGTCGTGGCCGCCGACGGCCTCCCGGGCGTCGTCATCTAGCTCCGCGCCGTCCGCTCACCGGATCCTCAGCCAATCCTTACCCGGGGCGCCCACAATTGCGGACATGGCCCGTCGCAAGCTGAGCGTGCAGGGCAAGGTCGCGGCGGCCGGGGTGAGTGTCGCGGTCGCCGGTGTGCTCGCGGGGTTCATGGCCGCGGGCGATCACCACGCCGACGCCACGCCGACGTCGTCGGGCACCTCGTCCTCGAGCTCCTCGTCCTCGAGCTCCGTGCTCGACCCGTCGTCGACCCCGAGCGGCAGTGACCGCGGTGCCACGCCGTCCCTCGGCGGCGGCACGAGCGGCTCGCAGTACCAGCCCCAGGCCCAGACCCGGACCGGCGGTAGCTAGTTGGCCTCCCACTTCTGGTGGTACGTGGCTCGGGCCAGCGGACTGGTCGCGTGGGGTCTGGTGGTGGCCTCCTGCACCTGGGGCCTCCTGCACGCGCTCCGCACCTTCGGCCGGCGACCCTCGCCGGCGTGGATGCTCTCCGTCCACCGCTACCTCAGCGCGCTGGCCCTCGCCTTCGTCGCGGTCCACGTGGTCGCGATCCTCGCCGACGGCTTCGTCGACTTCGGCGTCGCCGACGTGCTGGTGCCGATGGTCTCGACGTGGCATCCCCTCGCGGTCGCCTGGGGCATCGTCGGCATGTACGTGCTGCTCGTGGTCGAGGGCACGTCGCTGGCCCGTCACCGCTTGTCGCCGCGCGTGTGGCGCGGCACCCACATGCTCAGCTACGTGCTCCTGGCGCTGGTGACCATCCACCTGCTCGCCGCGGGGACCGACGCCAACGATCTCCTGCCCACCGTGTCGGCGGTCCTCATCGGCGTCGCCACGGTGTTCGGCTGCGCCATGCTGCTCACCTGGCGGACCGCGCCCCGCGCCCCCCGGGTGTCCGGCGGTCGGGGTCTGGTTACCAACCGGTAACCTGGCCCGGTGACCCGCCGGTCCACCGATGGCTTCGAGCGCGCCGCGTCGCTGGCGCGTCTCGGCGACGAGGAGTTCGACGTCCTCGTCGTCGGCGGTGGGATCACCGGGGCGGGTGTGGCGCTCGACGCCGCCAGCCGCGGACTGCGCACCGCGCTGGTGGAACGGGACGACTTCGCCTCCGGCACCAGCTCGAAGAGCTCGAAGCTCGTGCACGGCGGGTTGCGGTACCTGCAGCAGCGCGAGTTCCGCCTCGTGTACGAGGCGTTGTACGAGCGGCAACGGGCGCTCGAGAACGCGCCGCACCTCGTCCGGGTGCTCCCCTTCCTCGTCCCGATCCTGGCCCGGGGTGGGGTGATCGACCGCCGCCTCGCCCGGGTGCTCGGCAGCGCGCTCTGGATGTACGACCTGACCGGCGGCCTGCGCATCGGGAAGCGCCACCACCGCATCTCGGTCGACGCCGCGTTGGCGCACATGCCCACGCTCGCCCGTGACCGGGTCGCCGGCGCCTACGTGTACTACGACGCCCAGGCCGACGACGCCCGCCTCACGCTCACCATCGCCCGCACCGCGGCGGTGCACGGTGCGGCGATCGCCAACTACGCGCCGGTGCGGGGGATCGAGAAGCACGACGACCGCGTCGTCGGCGCGCGGGTCGAGGCCGACGGGCGAGAGCTGGTCGTGCGAGCCCGGGTCGTCGTGAACGCGGCCGGCGTGTGGGCCGACGAGGTGCGCGCCCTCGACGAGGGCACGCACCCGGCGTCGATCCGGCCGGCCAAGGGCATCCACATCACGGTGCCGTGGTCGAAGGTGCGCAACGACATCGCCGCCATCGTGCCGGTGGCCGGTGACCGGCGCTCGGTGTTCGTCGTGCCCTGGGGCGACACCACCTACGTCGGCACCACCGACACCGATTACGACGGCCCGCTCGACGATCCGCCGTGCACGCCCGCCGACGTCGACTACCTGCTCGCGGCGATCAACGGGGTCACCGACGAGAAGCTCACCGAGTCCGACGTCATCGGGACCTGGGCCGGGCTCCGGCCATTGCTGCGCAAGGGCCACGGCACCCGCACCGCCGACCTCTCGCGGCGGCACTCGGTGCGCACCGCGCCGAGCGGCGTGGTCACCGTCACCGGTGGCAAGCTCACCACCTACCGGCGCATGGCGGCCGACGCGGTCGACGCCGCGCTGGCCGTCCTCGGCGAGCGCGGCCGCGCGTCGCGCACGAAGCACCTGCGCCTGTTCGGGGGCGAGGGACTGTCGCCGCCGGTCGCCGCGCTGGAGCCGAGCACGCACGAGCACCTCACCGGCCGCTTCGGTACCGAGGCCGAGGCGGTGCTCGCCCTGGTCACCGATGATCCCGACCTGGGCGACGCCCTGGTACCGGGCCTGCCGTACCTGCGCGCCGAGGCGCGCTACGCGGTCCGCCACGAGATGGCGCGTACGCTCGACGACGTGCTCAGCCGGCGGACCCGGGCGCGACTCCTGGCTCGCGACGCCTCCGCAGCTGCCGCCGACGACGTCGCCGACCTCCTCGCGGTCGAGCTGGGCTGGTCGCGAGTGGAACGGGACGCACAGGTCGCCGGCTACCGCGCCGCGATCGCCACCGAACGCGGCGAGATCTCGTGAGCGCGACGGCGTCGTGAGCCCGCTCCGCGGCACCGTCGCCGAGGTGCCCGCGGCGGTGCTCGACCGGCTGGCGGCGCTCTGCCCGCTGGAGACCGCGCCCGACGAGGTGGCGGCGGTCAGCCGGGACTGGTGGCCGCTGGCGATGATCTGGGCGCGCGACGGCACGCCGGTCACCCCGGCGGCGGCGGTCGTGCGGCCGACCACGGCCGACGGCGTCGCCGCGGTGCTGCGCGTCTGCGACGAGGCACGGGTGCCCGTCACCGCGGCGGCCGGGCGCAGCGGGGTGTGCGGCGCGAGCATGCCGGTGCACGGCGGCGTCGTCCTCGACCTCACCTCGCTCACCGGGATCGTCAGCGTCGACGACACCGCGCTCGTGCTCGACGTGCGAGCCGGTACGTTCGGCACTCCCTTGGAGGCCTCACTGCGCCGCGAACACCACGTCACCCTCGGCCACTGGCCCCAGTCGATCGACCTCTCCACCGTCGGCGGCTGGTTGGCCTGCCGGAGCGCGGGCCAGCTGTCGACGCGCTACGGGAAGATCGAGGACATGGTGCTGGGGCTCGACGTCGCCCTGGCCGACGGCCGGATGGTGCACACCGGCGGCGCACCGCGCGCCGCGGTCGGGCCCGACCTCACCCAGCTGTTCGTGGGCAGCGAGGGCACGCTCGGCGTGATCACGGGCGCCCGCCTGCGCGTCCATCCGGCACCCACCGGCGAGGTGCGGGCCGCGTTCCGCTACGCGCGCTTCGAGGACGGCCTCGACGCGTGCCGCCGCATCCTCCGACGCGGTGCCACCCCGGCGGTCCTGCGCCTCTACGACGCGATCGAGGGTGAGCGGCACTTCTCGAGTGGCGACGCGGCGGTGCTCCTGGTCCTGGACGAGGGCGACCCCGTGCTGGTCGACGCGGTGCTGCAGGTGGTGAGCGACGAATGTCGCGACGCGACGCCGGACGACACCGCCCTCGTCGACCGGTGGCTCGAGCAGCGCAACGACGTCTCCGCGCTCGAGCACTTCATCAGCACCGGCTTCGTGGTCGACACGATGGAGATCGCGGCACGGTGGTCCGCGCTCCCGCGCGTCCATCGCGGCGTGCTCGCCGCGCTCCGGGGAGTCGAGGGCATGGTGCTGGCGTCGGCGCACCTCTCGCACGCGTACCTCGACGGCGCCTGCCTCTACTTCACCTTCGGCGGCCATCCGCCGATGGACCAACGTGAGTCGTTCTACCGCCGCGCCTGGGACGCGGGCATGGAGGCGACGTTGGCCGGCGGCGCGGCGTTGAGCCATCACCACGGCGTCGGGCTGAACCGGGCCCGGTTCGCGCCGCTCGCGCTCGGGGAGGCGTTCGCGGTGCTCGCCGCGACCAAGGCCGCGCTCGACCCCCACGGCATCCTGAACCCGGGCAAGCTCGGCCTGCCGAGCCCGTGGGGTGAACCCGCCTGGCCGTGAAGCGACTCGTCCTCGCGCTCCTCGTCGTCGTGCTGCTCGGCGCGCTCGCGCTGCCCGCCGGCTCCGTGCCGGAACGGCAAAGCGGCTCCGTGCCGGAACGGCACGGCCGCGGGAAGCCCAAGCCGTCGACCACCACGACGACCACCACCTGGCCCCCGCTGCCCGCCTTCGACCCCGCGCTCGTCTGGACCGACTGTGGCGGCGGCTTCCAGTGCGGCACCCTGACCGTGCCCACCGATTGGACCGGCTCCGTGTCCGAGCGGGGAGCAGGAGGGTCGCCGGGCGACACGGTGCCGCTCGCGCTGATCCGGCACCCGGCCGAGTCGCCGGCCGACCGCATCGGGTCCCTCGTCGTGAATTACGGCGGCCCCGGCGAGTCGGGCGTCGACTACCTGCACGCGACGTGGTCGCGGCTGCCGGCGGTGGTGCGCGCCCGCTTCGACGTGGTGAGCTTCGATCCCCGCGGTACCGGCGCGTCGCGCCCGGTCGACTGCGTCGACGACGCGTTCCTCGACTTCGGGAACGCGGTCGCGCCCGTTCCGACGACGGCCGCGCAGCTCGACCTGGTGCACCGTTACAACGAGCAGTTCGCGGCCGGATGTGTGCAACGCATGGGCGCCTACGCGACGGAGCTCGGCACCCGCAACGTCGCACGCGACCTCGAGGCGATCCGAATCGCCCTCGGCGAACCCAAGCTCGACTACCTCGGCTACTCGTACGGGACGATCGTCGGCGCCACGTACGCGCAGATGTTCCCGACCACCATCCGGACCATGGTGCTCGACGGGCCGCCCGACTACTGGCTCCGCGCCCGCGACTACGCCTACCAGCAGGCACGCGGGTTCATGAACGCACTCAGCGGGTTCCTCGATTGGTGCGACCAGTCCCACTGCTCCCTCGCGTCGGGCGGCTCGTCGCGCGACCTGCTGCAGCAGCTCATCGCCCGCGTGAACGAGGCCCCGTTGCCCGCGACGTACACGGTCAACGGGGTGACGCGCGAGGGAACGCTCACGCCCAGCCTGCTCGAGAGCGCGGTGCTGTCGATGCTCTACGACCGTTCCCGCGGCTGGCCGATCCTGGCCGACTCCCTCGCCCGGGCGGTGCAAGGAGGCTCGGGCGCGGCGCTGCTGCAGCTCGCCGACCAGTATCTCCGGCGGAATCCCGACGGCACGTGGCAGCCGGTGGTGGAGGCCAACGCGGTCATCAGCTGCGTCGACCGCCCGGCGAAGAAGGTTCCGGGCGCGGCCGCCGAGCTGGCCGACGTCGCTGCGTTCGAGGCCGAGCTCCCGCCATGGGGGGGCGCCTGGGGGACCGCCGTCTGCGTCGGCATGCCCAAGCCGGCGAAGGGAGACGTGCTGGGTGACGTGACCGTGCGCGGGACCCCACCGATCCTGGTGATCGGGACCACCGGTGACCCGGCGACGCCCTACGCGGGCGCGCAGTCGATGGTGGGCCGCATCGCCGGCTCGCAGCTGCTCACGTTCGACAGCATCGAGCACACCGCCTACGGCCGCGCCATCAGCACCTGCATCGATGACGCCGTCGACACGTACCTCGTCAGCGGCGTGTTGCCGGCCGTGGGCGCTCACTGCGCGCCCGACTGACGCTCACCAGCTGTCGAAGCGGCCGGTGCCGTCGAACTCGAACTGCCGCCGGCCGAGCAGGATCTCGCCGTACACGTGGTCGGGCGTCTCCCACTCGAGGTCGAAGCCGACCGCGACGCGCTCACCGCGGTCGCTCGCCGCCGCTTCCGCCTCGTCGTCGAACCGGACCCCGAACGCCTCGAGCCCGAAGCTCCAGTGCTCGCCCGGGGTCTCGCAGAGGAGCTCGGCCCACAGGCCCTCGGCCCGCACGACCAGCTGCGCGCCGCGCGGCGGGGGCACCTCGTCGTCGTGCACCACGACGACACCCACACCGGGCAGGGTCAGCCGGGCGGCGAAGGTCGCAGCCGTGTCGTCGTCGGGGATCGTGAGCCGCAGGGAACCCGCGACCCCGTCGGCGTCGGCGAACTCCAGCGACCACGCCCTCCCCACGGGCGTTTACCCCGGGACCAGGCCGAGGTTGCGCACCTCGTCGCGCTCGTCGACCAGCTCCTGGGTCGTGACGTCGATCTTCCCGCGCGCGAATTCGTCGTGCTCGATGCCCTCGACGACCGACCACGACGAGCCGTCGCTGCGCACCGGGTAGCCGAACTGGAGTCCCTCGGGCACGCCGTACTCGCCCGAGCTGCTCACCGCCAGCGAATGGAAGTCGTCGCCGGGCGTGGCGAAGTGCACGCTGTTCACCGAGTCGATGGCGGCGTGGGCGGCCGACGCCGCCGACGATGCGCCCCGCTTCTCGATGACCGCGGCACCGCGCTTCTGCACCGTCTCGATGAACGCACCCTGCAGCCAGGCGGTGTCGTCGATCACGTCGGGCACCGGCTTCCCGTCGATGCGCGCGTGCGCGAAGTCGGGGAATTGCGTGGCCGAGTGGTTGCCCCAGATGGCGACGTTGGTGACCTGACGGTTCTGCACGCCGGCCTTCTTGGCCAGCTGCGTCTTGGCTCGGTTCTCGTCGAGGCGGGTCATGGCGAACCACCGGTCGGCCGGGACGTCGGGCGCGTTCGACCGGGCGATCAGGCAATTGGTGTTGCACGGGTTGCCCACCACGAGGACGCGCACGTCGGCGGCGGCGTGGTCGTTGATCGCCTGGCCCTGCGGCTTGAAGATCCCGCCGTTCACCGAGAGGAGGTCGCCGCGCTCCATGCCCGCCTTCCGCGGGATCGAGCCGACGAGCAGTGCCCACGACGCACCGTCGAACGCGGTCTTGAGGTCGGCGGTGGCCTCGATGCCGACGAGCAGCGGGTGCGCACCGTCCTCGAGCTCCATCACCACGCCCTCGAGCGCCGGCAGTGCGGGCTCGATCTCGAGCAGCCGCAGCACCACCGGCTGGTCGGGGCCGAGCAGCTGACCACTGGCGATCCGGTGGACGAGCGCGTAGCCGATCTGGCCCGCGGCGCCGGTGACGGTGACGTGAAGAGGGTCTGCAGCCATACGGGCGAAATTACCCGGCGGCTTCCGATCCGGCCGAAGCCGACGGTGTGGTCGACGCGATGACGTGGAGCAGGAGCTCGCGCGCCTCGGTCAGCTCGGCGATGCGCTCGGCGGCGCCGGTGCTGCCCGCGCCGTGGTCGGGGTGCGCGAGCCGGACCAGCCGCCGGAAGCGGCGCTGCACGTCGTCGCGCTCTATGGCGAGGCCGGCGTGGAGGCCGAGGACCTCCATGGCCCAGCGGCGTTCGGACGGGATGCCCGCCCACTCCTCCGACCCGCCGCCGATGGTGGTCGTCGTGCCGGGGCCGGGCGGGCGTGCCCCGGGGAGGCCTTCGTAGCGGCGGCGGACGTCCAGACCCTCGGGCAGCACCCCCGGTCGCGCCACCGCGGCGTCGACGAACCGGAACGCCACCGAGCGGCCCGACGGCGGGAGCTGGGACGCGGCCATGAGGGCACCGATCACCTGGGGCGCCGCCGGGCCGTGGAGATCGAGCTCGAGGACCGGGCGCACCGAACCCCGTTCCACCGCCGCGCTGATGATCCGGTGGCGGGAGCGGTCGAGGCCGTGGGTGTCGCGCTGGAGCCGGTAGCGGAGCGCGATGCGGGGCACCGTGATCCCCCGCCGGGCCACCTCGACCAGACGGTCGAGGGCGTCGAACTGTTCCTCGTCGAGCCCGGGGACGTGCTCGGCGATGACGGCACCGATGAGCACCCCGCCGAACGCGGGACCGCTGGTGGGGAGGTAGCCGTCGTCGACCGCCACCCGGCGCGTCGGCATGTGCCTGCGCGTGTGCCGGATGTTCAGCTCGGCGAGCAGCACGTTCGGGGCCCTCCGCCTTGGTCTTCGGCGCCGGACGCCGAGCGGATGCGAATTCTAGATCGCGTCGATGACGGCGTTGAAGGTTGGGCTCGGACGCATGGCCGCGCTGATCAGCTCGTCGTCGGGGAGGTAGTAGCCGCCGATGTCGACCGGCGAGCCCTGCACCTCGTTGAGCTCGCGGACGATCTGCTCCTCGTTGGCGCCGAGCGCCTCGGCGATGGGAGCGAAGCGGGCGGCGAGCTCGAGGTCGTCGGTCTGCTCGGCGAGCTCCCGAGCCCAGTAGAGGGCGAGGTAGAAGTGGCTGCCGCGGTTGTCGAGCTCGTGCACCTTGCGCGACGGCGACCGGTTCTCGTCGAGCACCGAGCCGGTGGCACGGTCGAGCGTGTCGGCGAGCAGCTGCGCGGTCGCGTTGTCGGTCGTCTGCGCGAGGAACTCGAGCGACGCCGCCAGGGCGAGGAACTCGCCGAGCGAGTCCCAGCGCAGGTGGTTCTCCTTCACGAACTGCTGGACGTGCTTCGGCGCCGAGCCGCCGGCGCCGGTCTCGAACAACCCGCCGCCGTTCATGAGCGGGACGATCGAGAGCATCTTGGCGCTGGTACCGAGCTCCATGATCGGGAAGAGGTCGGTGAGGTAGTCGCGCAGCACGTTCCCGGTGACGGAGATGGTGTCCTCGCCGCGGCGGATCCGCTCCAGCGAGTACCGACACGCGTCGGCGGGCGCCATGATCTCGATGGTGAGGCCCGACGTGTCGTGGTCGGGCAGGTACCGACGCACCTGGGCGATCAGCTGCGCATCGTGCGCGCGCGTCTCGTCGAGCCAGAACACGATGGGCGTGCCGGAGAGGCGGGCCCGCCGGACCGCGAGGCCGACCCAGTCGCGCACCGGCGCGTCCTTCACCTGGCAGGCGCGCCACACGTCGCCCGCCTCGACCGCGTGCTGCAGCACGACCTCGCCGGCGCGGTTCACGACCCGCACGGTGCCGTCGACCGGGATCTCGAACGTCTTGTCGTGCGAGCCGTACTCCTCCGCCTGCTGCGCCATCAGCCCGACGTTGGGCACCGACCCCAGCGTCGCCGGGTCGAACGCGCCGTGGGTACGGCAGTCGTCGACCACCGCGGCGTACACGCCGGCGTACGACGAGTCGGGGATGACGGCCTTGGTGTCCTGGAGGTCGCCGGCCGCGTTCCACATCTTCCCGGAGTCGCGGATCATCGGCGGCATGGACGCGTCGATGATGATGTCGCTCGGCACGTGGAGGTTGGTGATCCCGCGGTCGGAGTCGACCATGGCCAGCGCGGGGCCGGTCTCGAGCGCGGCGGCGACGTCGGCCTCGATGGCGACCCGCTCGGCCTCGGGCAGCGCGGCGACGCGGGTGAGCAGGTCGGCGAGGCCGTCGTTGGCGTTCACGCCGATGCGGTCGAAGGTGTCGGCGTGCTTGGCGAACACATCGGCGAAGTACGTCTTCACCGCGTGGCCGAAGAGGATGGGGTCGGAGACCTTCATCATCGTGGCCTTCAGGTGGATCGAGAACAGCACGTCTCTCGCCTTGGCCTCGGCCATCTGCTCGGCGAGGAACCGGTCGAGCGCCCGCGCGCTCATGAACGTGGCGTCGACGATCTCACCGGCCAGCACCGGGATCGACTCCTTGAGCACGGTGGTGGTCCCGTCACGTGCCACGAGCTCGACCTTCAGGTCGTCGGCGGCGGCGAAGGTGACCGACTGCTCGTTGGAGCGGAAGTCGTGGGCGCCCATGGTGGCGACCCGGGTCTTCGAGTCCGACGCCCACGCCCCCATCCGCGGCGGGTGGGAGCGGGCGTACCGCTTGACCGAGAGCGGGGCGCGCCGGTCGGAGTTGCCCTGGCGCAGCACCGGGTTGACCGCCGATCCCTTCACCTTGTCGTAGCGGGCCTTGACGTCGGTCTCCTCCGGGGTCGACGGCTCGTCCGGGTAGTCCGGGAGCACGTAGCCCTTCGTCCGCAGCTCTTCGATGGTCGCCTTGAGCTGGGGGATCGACGCCGAGATGTTGGGCAGCTTGATGACGTTGGCCTCGGGACGGTTCACCAGCGCACCGAGCTCGGCGAGGTCGTCACTTACCCGCTGGTCGTCGGTCAGCGCCTCGGGGAACGCGGCGAGGACCCGACCGGCGAGGGAGATGTCGCGCAGCTCGACCTGGACCCCGGCGACGTCGGTGAACGCGTTCACGACGGGGAGCAGCGACCGGGTCGCCAGCGCCGGCGCCTCGTCGGTGTGCGTGTAGATGATGGTGTGACGGTCGCTGGGCATGACCTTGGAAGCTACCTCAGCGGACGGCGAGGACGATCAGCAGCGCGACGACGTAGATCGCGAGGAGCGCCGCCGCCCAGAGCCACAGCGAACGGCGGGTGAAGGGGTCGGGCCGGCCGCCGATGCCGGCCAGCGTCATGTTGCACTCACGGCAGCGCTCGTCGGCCGGGGCGACCGGCGCGCCGCAGAGCGGGCACACCGTCGGCGGCGGCGCCACCGGCTGCGGGTCGGGCATCGTCACGCGCTCAGACCGTCCCGCTCTGGCGCCGGGCGGCGGCGGTGCGTTCCGCCGCCTCCACCGCGTTGCGGAACAGCATGGCGATGGTGGTCGGGCCCACACCGCCGACGCGGGGCGTGATGGCGCCCGCGACGGCTTCGCACGCCTCGTCGACGTCGGGCAGGAGCTTCCGGCCCTCGTAGCGCACTCCCCCACCCACGACCACCGCTCCGGGCGAGATGTGCTCGGGCTGCAGGATGCCGGGCACGCCGGCCGCGGCCACGACGATGCCGGCCCGCCGCGTGTACTCGGGCCAGTCGGGGACGCCGGTGTGCACCACCGTGACCGCGGCGTTGGCCGTCGGGCGCTTCTGGGACAGCAGCAGCGCGAGCGGGCGTCCAAGGGTGGTGCCGCGCCCGAGGATGCAGACCTCGTGCCCGGCGACCGGGATCTCGTAGAACGCGAGCAGGGCCTCGATGCCGGCGGGCGTCGCGGGCACCGGCCCGGGCATCATCAGCGCCAGGCGGCCCATGTTCACCGGGTGCATGCCGTCGACGTCCTTGTCCGGATCCATCGCCAGCAACGCGGCGTCGAAGTCGATGTGCGGCGGCGTCGGGTGCTGGATGAGGAAGCCGTCCACGAGCGGGTCGTCGTTGAACGCCCGCACCGCCGCCAACACGTCGGCCTGGCTCGCCGACTTGGAAAGGTGCTGGTGGGGTGCCGACCACCCGAGCTCGCGCGCCTTCTCCATCTTCATGCCCACGTACCGCGCGCTGGCGCCGTCGTCGCCGACGAGGATCGTGCCCAGCCCGGGGGTGTGCCCGTTCTCGATGAGCTTCTCGCTGCGCGGCACCAGGTCCTCGAACACCGCGTCCGCGACCGGGCCTCCGGGCATCATCTTGGCGGCCATGGGCAGCTCTCCTGGTGACGGTCTCGTGGAGATCTAGTGGAGGAAGTGTCGTTCGCCAGTGAACACCATCGCGAGGCCGAGCTCGTCGGCGCGTTCGATGTTCGGTTCGTCACGCATCGAGCCGCCGGGTTGCACCACGACCGCGACGCCGGCGCCCGCGGCCGCCTCGATGCCGTCGGGGAACGGGTAGAACGCGTCCGACGCGGACGCGCCGCCGGCGGCACGACCGGCCGCCTTCTTCGCCGCGATCTCGCCCGCCTCCACCCGGTTCTGCTGCCCGGCGCCGATGCCGACGGCCTGGCCGTCCTTCACCAGCACGATGGCGTTCGACTTCACGTGGCCGCAGATGCGCCAGGCCAGCTCTGCGTCACGCCACTCGGCGTCGGTGGGCGCCCGCTTGGTGACGACCCGCCAGTCGTTCCGGGTGGCGGCGAAGTGGTGGGCGTCCTGCACCAGGAACCCGCCACTGATCTGCCGGAAGTCGAGGGTCTGCGGCTCCGGCGGACCCGCGCTGAGGAGGCGGGTGTTCTTGCGCTTCCCGACCAGCGCGTCGATGGTGCCCGGCTCCCAGCCCGGGGCCAGCACGAGGTCGGCCTGGGGGCCTGCGACCATGCGCGCGGCGGTGGCGGCGTCGACCGGGCGGTTCAGCGCGACGATGCCGCCGAACGCGGACCGCTCGTCGCACTCGAGCGCGCGCTGGTAGGCGGTGGCGAGGTCGTCGGCCACGGCGACGCCGCACGGGTTGGCGTGCTTGATGATGGCGACCGCGGGCCCGTCCCCGGCGCTCGTGGCGTGCAGGTCGTGCACGAGGCGCCACGCGGCGTCGGCGTCGTAGAGGTTGAGGTACGAGAGCGCGAGGCCGGCGTGCTGCTCGACGCCGTCCCACCAGCTCGTGGTGCCCGCGATGCGGTAGCGCGCCGCGTGTTGGTGCGGGTTCTCGCCGTAGCGCAGGGCCTCCCCGGTGCGCTCCAGCGCGAGGTCGACGTACTGGGGCAGCTCGTCGTCGCGCTGCAGCCAGGCGACGATCTCGGCGTCGAACGCCGCGGTGCTGGCGAAGGCGGCGACGGCGAGCTCGCGCCGGGTCTCGTCTCCCACCGTGTTGTCGTGGGCGTCGAGCTCCTCGAGCAACGGCGCGTACTGCGACGAGTCGGTGACGACGGCGACGAAGGCGTGGTTCTTCGCCGCCGCCCGCACCAACGCCGGGCCGCCGACGTCGATGGTCTCGATCCCAGGGTCCCGGGCGAACGGGTAGAGGTTCGAGACCACCAGGTCGAAGGGCTGGATGCCATAGGTGGCCATGTCCTCGTCGTGCGACGCCTTCGAGCGGTCCGCCAGGATCCCGCCGTGGATCTTCGGGTGGAGCGTGACGACCCGATGGTCGAGGATGGGCGGGACGCCGGTGATGTCGTCGACCGCGGTCACCGGGATGCCGGCCTCGGCGATCGCGGTGGCCGTCCCACCCGACGACACCAGCTCGATGCCGCGCTGCTGGAGCTGCCGGGCGAACTCGACGATGCCGGTCTTGTCGTACACCGAGAGCAGTGCCCTCGTGATCTTCGTGCGCATCAGGCCTCTCCCGCTCGCGCGTCCACGTCGGCGATCAACGCCCGGAGCACCTCCGGGTAGATCCGCCGTTCGACTTCCTTGATCCGTTCGTGCAGCGACTCGACGGTGTCGTCGGGCAGGACCGGCACCGCCTCCTGGGCCAGGATCGGTCCCTCGTCGACCTCGAGCCGCGCCAGGTGCACCGTGCACCCGGTGACCTTCACGCCCATGGCCAGGGCGTCGTCGACCGCGTGCCACCCCTTGAACGCCGGCAGCAGCGCGGGATGGGTGTTGACGATCTTGTCGGGGTAGGCGTCGTGGATCGGCTTGGACAGGATGGTGCCGAAGCCGGCCATGGCGACGAGGTCGACCCGGTGGCGGGCGAGGGCGTCGAGCACCTCGTGGGTGTAGGCGACACGGTCGAAGCTCGCGCCGAACGTGGTGCGTTCGACCAATTCGGTCGCCACCCCGGCGTCGTGGGCGATGCCGAGAGCGCCGCACGGACGGTCGGCGACCACCACCGCGATGGGGAGGTCGGCGTCGAGCATGGAGCGGAGGATGGTGCCGCTCCCCGATGCCAGCACTGCGATGCGGCCCACGCACCGAACGTAGCCGAGAGGCCTCCCGACGGTCCGACCATCACGCTGCGTGGTCGAGGATCCTTGCAATCGGAGTCAAGCCATGATGGGCTAGTTGCCGATGTGCCCAGGTGGGCGCGCCATGAAGACACGGGCACGGAGGCGAAGTGGCTGACTCGAAAAGTCCTACACCGGGTGAGATCACGATCATGGCGGCCGGCGTCGTGGCGCTGATCTTCTCGTTCTTCAACTTCTACAAGAATCCGTTCACGGACAACGGAATCAGCGCCTGGAGCTCGGGCCTGTTCCCGATCGCCACCCTGATGGTGATCTTCGTCGTGATCATGGCGATCGCGGTTGCGCTGCCGAGATTCGGAAACGTCGGGCTGCCGGATCTCCCGTTCGGATTCTCGTGGAACCAACTCCACCTCATTCTGGGCTTTTTCGCCGCGCTCTATGCGATCGCATTCCTGGTCGTCAGCAAGGGCGGCCTCGACTTCGGCATCGGGTTCTGGTTCATCCTCGTCGCCTGCCTGGCCGCTCTCGTCGGCGCGGTCCTGCTCCAGCGGGAGGGCTCGGGGCGCTCCACCCCCTCAGGGCCCCCTCCGGGACCCCCCACCGCCTAGGTGGACGGCCCCGCTCCTGAGCGGGGCCGGTTCGCGACCTGGATGTTCGAGGAGGGGCGGACGTGACCGAATCGCTGGAACCCGCACGGCCCGGACTGGCGGGCCGGCTCGGCTGGCGCGTGGAACGTCGGCCACGGCCCGGCTTCGCGCACGTGCTCGGCGCCGCCGCGGGCGCGTTCCTCGTGGTCGGCGTGGTGGCGTTCGTCGTCGAAGCCACCGACGACGACCCGACCATTCCCGGGGTGCTCTTCACCCTGGCCCTGATCGCCGGGGCGCTGCTCCTGGGCGCGCGCGCCCCTGGGCCCCTCCGGTCCGCCTGCGTGACCGCCTTGGTGCTCGCAGTGCCACTGCTCTGGTTCTTCGGGTTCTTCGGCGGCGGCAACGCCGGGCGGGGCGAGATCCGCGGCGTCTACCTGTTGTCGCTGGCCGGCTATCTCCTGCTGTACCTCTTGAGCTGGACCAAGGGCCGGGCCATCTTCCTGGCCGGCGCGCTGCTCGCCTTCGCGAGCTGGGCCACGTTCGAGGTCGCCGACAGCAGCTCGAACGTCGTGCCCTTCCAGAGCGAGCTCTCCACGTCGAGCGGGTCGACCAACTTCGGGTTCTCGCAACAGCAGACTCTCGCCACCCAGGACGACACCACCGACTCGACGGCCACCGTGGCGATGCTGATCGGCCTGGTCTTCCTCGCCGTCGGCGCCGCCCTCGACCGCCAGCGCTACGAGGGCGCGGCCACGCCGTTCATCGCGATCGGGGCGATCGAGACCCTGGTGGGCGCGATCGTGCTCGGCGGGAACGACAGCGTGTTCCTCGGTGGTCTGCTCGCGGTGTGTGCCGGCGCGGTCGTCGGGCTCGTCGGCGGGCGGGGTGACCGGCGACGCGCGACCACCTGGATCGGCGTGCTCGCCGTGTTCGGTGGGTGCGTCGCGATCCTGGCCGACATCGCGCCGGACAGCGCCGCCGGTGTCGGCCTGATCGCGCTCGGTTTCGCGGTCGTGCTCGGTGCCCTCGCCTACTTGTTGGCGCCGGTTCTCGGTGAGCCCGACGACGGCTACGAGCCGCTACCGCCGCCCACGGTGCCGCCCGGCGGCGACTCCGCCACTGCGACGCTGCCCGACGCCGCGGCCGCCTGACGCACCCCGGGCGCACCGGCGCACCGCACCCCACCCCTCTCCCAATTCCCGTCGGACCGAATCGCCCACCGATTCGATGCGGGGAGGCCGAATCGCCCACCGATTCGATGCGGAGGACGCCGATTCGCCAGCCGATTCGGTGCGGGCGTCGCCGAATCGCCGGCCGATTCGGCGCCGGTGGTGGCGAATCGGTGGGCGATTCGGTCCCAGGTGAAATGTCGGCAGGGTGGGGTGTCGGCTCGCGATTGAGTGTCACACCTCGCCGTCATGCTCGTGCCACCTTCCGCAGCCTCCCCGCCGCGCTTCCCCCATCGTCGTGGCCGAGGAGGAACGAGCGTGCCCATCCATCAACGTCGTCTGCTGCGGTATCGCGACCGACCCGCACTGTTGGAGCGCCAACGGCAGCTTTCGTACGTCGCCATCGCGATCGATGCACAGCAGCGGTCACTCGCGGCGCAGTTCGGCGAGATCCGCCACGAGCTGGTCTCACTCCGAGAGCGCCTGTGGCCACGTCGGCCGGGCAGCGCGCTGCGGAACGTCCGGCGTCCTCGCGTGGGTGGCCCGCCACCCATTCCGCCGCCGGCGCCGACCGCCGTCCCGGTCCGTGGACGCGATCTTCGGTACGCCGCGCTCGGCGTCCTCGTGCGGACCGGCACCCCCATGTCGCTCCCCGAGATCCACCGGGCGTTGCACCTCGGGGGGTATCGGATCGCCGGTCAAGGCTCGGTGAAGCGCCTCGGCGACGCGCTCGCGTACGAGTGCACGAAAGGTCGCGTGGTGCGCGTGGCGCGAGGTACGTACGCGCTGGGCGAGCTCTCGCCGGCGCGGCGCCGGCGCGCCCGGGCGACCTAGAGCTTGGCGACCACCTGGGCCATGAGCTCCCCCGCCTCGGTGGGGTTGAGGCCCACCTCGACGCCGGCGTCGCGCAACGCGTCCATCTTCGCCGCCGCGGTCCCCTTGCCCCCGGACACGATGGCGCCTGCGTGCCCCATCTTCTTCCCGGGCGGTGCGGTCACCCCTGCGATGTACGAGGTCACCGGTTTGCTCATCGACGACTTGATGAAGTCGGCGGCCTCTTCCTCGGCCGAGCCACCGATCTCGCCGATCATCATCACGGCCTTGGTCTCGGGGTCGGCCTCGAACGCGCGCAGGCAGTCGATGAAGCTGGTCCCGGGTACCGGGTCGCCGCCGATGCCGACGCAGGTGGTGACGCCGATGTCCTTCTGCTGCAGCTCGTAGAGCGCCTGGTAGGTGAGCGTGCCCGAGCGGCTCACGATGCCGACCGGACCGCCCGCCTTGGCGATGTGCCCGGCGGTGATGCCGATGTTGGCCTTCCCGGGGCTGATGATGCCCGGGCAGTTGGGGCCGAGCAGCTGCGTGTCGGGGAAGTCCCGTCGCAACTTGTTGAAGAACCACGCCTCGTCGTGGGCGGGCACCCCTTCGGTGATGCACACGATGAACGTGATGCCGGCCTCGGCCGCCTCGATCACCGCGTCCTTCACGCCGGGCGCGGGGATGAAGATGCACGACGCGGTGGCGCCGGTGGCGGCGATCGCATCACCGACGTTGGCGTAGACCGGGATGCCGTCGACGTCAGTCCCCGCCTTCTTGGGGCTGGTGCCGGCGACGACCTGGGTGCCGTAGTCGCGGTTGAGCAGCCCGTAGAAGCGGCCCTGCGATCCGGTGAGCCCCTGGTACACGACCTTCGTGGTCTCGTCGACGAAGATGCTCATTTGGGGACGCCTCCGGCGAGCTCGACCGCCTTGCGCGCGGCGTCGAGCATGGTGGGCTGGAGCTGCAGCCGGTCGGACAGACGAGGTTCGAGGATCTTGCGGCCCTCGTCGGCGTTGGTGCCGTCGAGCCGGATCACGATCGGCGCGTCGATCTGCACCCGCTCGAGCGCCTGGACGATCCCGTTGGCGACCTCTTCCCCCTTGGTGATGCCGCCGAAGATGTTGATGAAGATCGAGCGCACGTTGGGGTCGCTCACGATGACCCCGAGCGCGCCCGCCATCACGTCGGCGTTGGCGCCGCCCCCGATATCGAGGAAGTTGGCCGGGCTGCCGCCGACCTGGTTCACGATGTCGACAGTGCTCATCGCCAGGCCCGCGCCGTTGGCGATCACCCCGACCGACCCCTCCAGGCCCACGTACTGCAGCCCCTGCTGGTGCGCGAACTCCTCACGCGCGTCGCGCACCTGGGTGGCGTCGTAGTCGACGTAGTCCGGGTGCCGGAAGGTCGCGTTGTCGTCGAGGGTGACCTTGGCGTCGAGCGCGTGCACCCGGCCGTCCGGCGTCAGGATGAGCGGGTTGATCTCCACCAGGTCGGCGTCGCCCTCGGTGTAGGCGCGGTACAGGCGCAGCAGGACCTCGACCGCGCCCTCGGTGGCCGCGGGGTTCAGCTTCGCCGCCGCCACCCACTCCCGGCACTGGGCCTCGGTGAGCCCGTCGACCGGGTCGACGTGGATGCGGGCGATGGCGTCGGGGTTCTCCTCCGCCACCTGCTCGATCTCGACGCCACCCTGCGCGGAGAGCATCCCGAGGTGCAGCTTGGCACCCCGGTCGAGCGTGAACGAGGCGTAGTACTCCTCCGCGATGTCGCTGGCCCGCTCGATCCAGACCACCTTGACGACGTGGCCCTTGATGTCCATCCCGAGGATGGCCTCGGCGTGGGCCTTCGCCTCGTCGGAGTTGGCCGCCAGCTTGATCCCGCCGGCCTTGCCCCGGCCGCCCACCTGCACCTGGGCCTTGACCACCACGGGGTAGCCGATGCGGTCGGCGACCTCGACCGCCTCCGGCACCGTGGTGACCGGTGCGCCGTCGGACACCGGGATGCCGTAGCGCGCGAACAGCTGCTTGCCCTGATATTCGAAGAGATCCACGGGTGCGCATGGTGGTCGATCCGGCAGGCGCACACAAACCGGGGGATTGGCGGGCCGGGTGGTACACCTTTGCTCTGTGCCCGCCTCGCGATCGGACGCCAAGCTGCTCCTCGTGGCGACCGGCGCCGTGGTGCTGGCCGGTGTGCTCGTCGCCGCGGTGCTGCTCCTCGCCACCGGACGGGCGTCGAGCCCCACGACCTACCAGCCGTTCGATGCCGGCGTCGCCTCGTCGATCAAGCAGGGGCTGAAGGACGGCGGCCCCTACTTCGTGCCCGACCCGTTCGGGGGGAACCGCAACCTCCTGCTGGCGTTGGAGGGCGGCAAGGTCGTGGCGCTGTCCGACATCGTGCCCGGGTCGAAGGACTGCCGGGTGCGCTGGCGGGGCTCGATCAATTCG
>DATBBL010000068.1:0-5375 GCA_036271015.1 Acidimicrobiia bacterium | reverse complement strand
GTTCGTGCGGTGCAACGTGGGCCACGGCCTGCCCCTCGGCCTGAGCGAGCGGCGCTCGGCGGCCACCCGGATCCTGCGGTCCCACGCGGAGCGGTCCGACCGGGGCATCGCGTCGGTCTGCGGCGTCTCGCCCAAGACCGTCGCCCGGTTGCGCGCGGACCTCGCCTCGACGGCGCCGCAGGACCTTCCCTCCCGTCGGGTCGGCCGCGACGGGCGCGTGCGTCCGGTCGACCCTGCGCAGCTGCGCGCCCGCATCACCGAGGAGCTCGAGCGCCGGCCGGACGCGTCATTGCGGGACATCGCCGCTGTTGTCGGATCGTCGCCGGAGACGGTCCGCAGCGTGCGCGGGAAGCTCCGAGCGGTCGGCGGCCAACCAGCCTCGGACGTCCAGGAGACGACCGACACCGAGGCCACCGTGCTCGGACTGCTCACCCGGTCCGGACGGGCCGGGCACCGGTTGGAGGGCGACTGCGCGTTCAGCGGGCGTGAGAACGGCACCGAGTTCGTCAAGTGGTTCGACGCGATGACCGTCGACCCGGCCGACCTCTGGACGCATGTCGGCACCGTGCCGCGGAGCCGGATCTACGAGGTCGCCGACGAGGCCCGCCGTCGCGCCGGCTTCTGGAGCAGCTTCGCCGACTCGCTGGAAGGCCAGCTCCGCCGCCGCGCCTAGTTCGTCGCGCCGTTCACGGCGCCACCCATCCGAGGAGTCCCGCAATGCCCAAGGTCGACCTGCCCTACGCGATCAACGATGCCGACAACCACTTCAACGAGCCGCCCGACCTGTACGAGCGGTTCATCGACCCGAAGCACCGTGACCTTGCGATCCGCTACGTCACCGACGTCGACGGTCGCGAGTTGCAGCTGTTCGCCGGGCGGCCCTCGAAGTTCGACGCGAGCCAGGTCACGTACTCCGCCGACGAGCTGGCCAAGATGCTCGGCGACGCGCCGTCGCGCGCGGCTGACGAGCCCGACGGCTCCGGCAGCACGCTGCCCGGGATGCTCCTCAATCGCCTGAACCCGCTCAAGGGTCTGAGCGACGAGGAGCGCACCGAGCTGATCAGACAGTTCCGCGAGCAGCGCGAGGCCTACGGCAACCGCGACGTGCGACTCGCGCTGATGGACGACCAGGGCATCGACAAGGCCCTGATGTACCCGGCGAGCGCGCACGACATCGAGTTCGAGTTCGCCGACGACCTCGAGGCGCTCTACGCCAACGTGCGCGCCTTCAACCGCTGGATCCACGAGGAGATCGGGTACGCCTACCAGGGTCGGATGTTCCTGCCGCCGTACCTGGCCCTCGCCGACGTCGACCTCGCGCTCGCCGAGCTCGAGCTGCTGCTCGACAGCGGCGCGCCGATGGTCCAGTTCAAGTCCGGGCACGCGCACGGCGGCCGCCACAACCCGTTCGGTGGCCGTTCGATCGCCGATCCGGTGTTCGACCCGGTCTGGGCGCGCATCAACGAGGCCGGGCTCCGGGTCGCGGTGCACCTGGGCGCCACCGACTACCAGAAGTACGGCGCCGACTGGAGCGAGGACCCCGAGGTCACCTTCGGCGGCTTCGACGCGTTCCAGTGGGTGATGTACTGGGGTGACCGACCGGCCATGGAGCTCACCGCGGGCATGATCCTGCACAACCTGTTCGGTCGCTTCCCGAACGTGCGCGTCTGTCTGTCGGAACAGGGCACGGTGTGGTTGCCGTACACCCTGCGCAAGATGGACCACGCCTTTCTCATGGGCCGCAAGGCGAAGTGGGGCGAGCTCACCGACAGACCGAGCGAGATCTTCCGACGGCAGTTCGTCGTCGCCCCCTTCCCCGAGGAGAACGTGGAGCGCGTCGTGGCCGAGGTCGGGATCGAGCCCATCGTGTTCGGGTCTGACTTCCCCCACGGCGAGGGGCTCGCGTACCCGTCGGAGTACGTCGGCGCGCAGCTGAAGACGTTCGGCGACGACGAGAAACGCGCCATCATGCGCGACAACCTCGAGCGTTACCTCCCCGTCGTCTGACCGCTCCGACTCCGCTGCGGTGAACGTCGGCATCTACTTCGATCTTCGCAACGCGCCACCGTGGCCGCAGGACCCGGCGCGCCTCTACGCCTTCACGCTCGAGCTGTGCGAGGAGGCCGAGCGCCTCGGTACACACTCGGTGTGGCTGTCGGAGCACCACCTGTTCGACGACGGCTACCTGCCGCAACCGCTCACCTTCGCCGCCGCGGTGGCGGCGCGCACGCGGCGGGTGCGCATCGGCACCGCGGTGCTGCTCGCACCGCTCCACGACGCGGTCGAGATCGCCGAGCAGGTGGCAGTGGTCGACCTCGTGAGCGACGGCCGCGTCGAGCTGGGGCTCGGCGCCGGATACCGAGTCCCGGAGTTCGAGCTCTTCGGGGTCGACCTCTCGGAGCGCTACCGGCTCACCGACGCGCGGGTCGCGGCGCTCCGCACGATCTGGGGCGAGGGCCGGGTGACGCCCGCGCCCGTCCAACCGCGCATTCCGATCTGGTTGGGCTACCAGGGCCCGCGCGGTGCGCGCCGCGCCGGACGGATGGGGGAGGGGCTGCTGTCGGCGAACGCCGCGCTCCACCAGCCGTACACCGAGGGCATGCGCGAGGGCGGGCACGACCCGGCGTCGGGGCGGATGGCGGGGTCGTTCCAGGGTTTCGTCACCGACGACCCCGAGCGCGACTGGCCCGTGGTCTCACGTCATCTCGCGTACCAACTCGACTCGTATCGCCGGTACATGGTGGAGGGCACCGACGCCCCCGTGCCCAAGCCGGTCGACCCGGAACGGGTGCGCGCCCGCGACTCCGAGGCCCCGCTCGCCTCGTTCGTCTACGGCACGCCCGACGACGTGGCGCAGACAGTGCGGGCGCGGACCGCCGGCGCGCCGGTCGAGACGGTGTTCTTCTGGGTGTCGATCGGCGGCATGTCGGAGGCGATGTCGCGCCGCCATGTGCAGATGCTCTGCACCCGGCTCGCGCCGCTCCTCGCCGATCCGTAGGTCAGTGGGCGTCGAGGATCAGGTCGGCGGTCCGAGCGGCCATCGCCATCATCGGGCCGTTGAGGTTCCCGGCGACCATCACGGGGAGCACCGAGCAGTCCATGATCCGCAGGTTGTCGACGCCCCGCACCCGGAGCTCGGAGTCGACGACGTCGGTGTCGTCCGGTCCCATGGCGCACGTGCCGATCGCGTGGTACCCGCAGTAGCCGTGCGCGAGGTTGGCCTCGATCACGTCGTCGTCGTCCTGCACCGTCGGGCCCGGCTGGGTCTCGGTGAGGATCCGGCTCGCGATCGGGTCACGGGCGAAGATCTCGCGCATCCGCTTGAAGATGCGTACGCCGGTCTCCCGGTCGTGCTCGGTGGTGAAGTAGTTGCTGTCGATCTCGAGCATCGCGTCGGGATCGGACCCGGTGATGTGCACGGTGCCCTCGCTGTCGGGGCGCAGCACGTAGCCGATGCACTGCATGCCGGGCTGGCGCTCGAGGCCGATCGCCTTCCCGGGTTCGGGCGGTTCGGTGGTCCACGGCGCCATCAGGATCTGCGCATCGACCCGGTCGAGCTCGGGACGGGTCTTCATGAAGCCGACGATGTCGTACGAGGGCGCGGCGAGGGCCCCCTTCTTCGTGGCCAGGTACTGGATGCCGCTCATCGCCTGGGCGAGCGGGCTGCTCAACTTGCGGTTGTAACCGAGATTCTCCCGGAGGCGGAACTGGAGCGCGAAGCAATGATGCTCGCGCATGCGAGCGCCGACGTTCGGCCGGTCGAGGCGCACGTCGACGCCCGCGGCCCGCAACACCTCTGACGGGCCGATGCCCGAGAGTTGGAGCAGCTTCGGGGTCTGGATGCTGCCGAGCGCCAGGATCACCTCGCGCGTCGCCCGGTAGTCGACCGCCGACGCACCGCCGCCGACCCTCACGCCGACGACCTTGTCGCCCTCGAAGAGCAGGGAGGTCACTGGTGAGTCGATGGCGATCGTGAGGTTCGGGCGCTGCGCCACCGGGTGGAGGAACGCCGCGGCCGCGCTCACGCGCTGGCCGTGCTTGATGTTCGCCATCGCGTAGCCGATGCGTTCGCCGTCGAGCTCGTTCAAGTCGTCGACGCGCTCGAGCCCGGCCGCGCTGCACGAAGCGATCATGTCGTCGGTCAGCTCGCTGCGGTTCGCGCCGGACGAGATCCCGAGCGGTCCGCCCACACCCCGCGTGGGCGACGCGCCGAACTGGTTGTCCTCCATCGCGCGGTAGTGCGGGACGATCGCCTCCCATCCCCACGCCGGGTTGCCGACGACGTCGGCCAGGCCGTCCCAGTCGGCCTGGACTCCGCGGTTGTAGACCATGCCGTTCACCGCGCTGGACCCACCGAGGGTCTTCCCGCGCACCCAGATCTCGGCCGTCTGCGCGTGGCCGATGGGCTTCGTGGGGAAGAACCAGGCGAAGCGTTCGTTGCCGAGCAGCTTGCCGAAGCCGCGCGGGATCCTCACCATGAGGTTGTTGTCCTTGCCGCCCGCTTCGAGGAGCAACACCCGGTTCGCGGGGTCCGCCGACAGGCGGTTGGCGAGCACGCACCCCGCGGATCCCGCGCCCACGATGACGTAGTCGAACGCCTCACCGGTTCCGGTCATCACCCTTCCCCTCGTCCGGAGCATCATCCCACTGGTTCGCCGCCCGTTCGCCTGGACGATCTCAGTCCAGGAGTTGGAGCACCGTCTCCTGGTCGTCGCCGAGCAGCACCATCCGGGCGAGCTCGTCGAGGTGACGGCGCCACATCTCGACCGCCTCGTCGGGATCGCCGCCATTCCGGAGCAGCTCCAGGAGCCGCGCGTGGGTACGTGCGCCCCCCACCGCGTTGGCGCGCACCTCGAGTCGGTCGCGCCGCACGACCTGGAACCGACCGTGCCGGCCGATGATGCGATGGATCATCTGCTCGAAGACGACGAGGGTCTGGTTGCCGGCGAGCTCCACCAACAACGTGTGGAACTCGTCGTGGAGCTCGACGATGTGCCCGGGCTCCGTGGCGCGTCCCATCGCGGCCACGTTCTCGTCGAGCGCCACGAAGTCCCAAGGGCTGCCGCGACCGACGATGATGCGGAGGGCGGCGAGGTCGAGCGCCTGCCGGGCCTCGTAGACATCGGCGACAGTCGCGCCGCGGAACTGGAGCACGAGCCCCGCGAACTGCGCGACGGTCTCGCCATCGGGGGTGTGGACGCGCGCACCGCCCCGCGCGCCGCGGTGGACGGTGATCAAGGCCTCACCCTCGAGCACGCGCATCGCCTCCCGCAAGGTCGGACGCGACACACCGAAACGCTGCATGAGCTCACCCTCCGGCGCGAGCACATCGCCTTCCCGGAGCTTGCCGCGGACGATCTGGTCGCGGAGGCGCG
>DATBBL010000067.1:0-4002 GCA_036271015.1 Acidimicrobiia bacterium | reverse complement strand
CCAGTTCATGCTCGCGAAGTTGCCGACCGTCGCGGTGCCGACGACGGTGCACTGCGACCACCTCATCCAGGCGCGCGTCGGCGCCGACCTCGACCTCGCGGCCGCGATCGACGTGAACTCCGAGGTGTACGAGTTCCTGCGCTCGGTGAGCGCGAAGTACGGCATCGGCTTCTGGAGGCCGGGTTCGGGGATCATCCACCAGGTCGTGCTCGAGCAGTACGCGTTCCCCGGCGGGATGATGATCGGCACCGACAGCCACACGCCCAACGCCGGCGGCCTCGGCATGGTCGCGATCGGGGTCGGTGGCGCCGACGCAGTGGACGTGATGGCCGGGTGGCCGTTCAACACGCGGGTGCCGAAAGTCATCGGCGTGCACCTGCAGGGCGAGCTCTCGGGCTGGGCGGCGGCCAAGGACGTGATCCTGAAGGTGGCGGGCATCCTCACCGTGAAGGGCGGCACCGGCGCGATCGTCGAGTACTTCGGCCCCGGCGCCGAGTCGATCTCCGCCACCGGCAAGGCGACCATCTGCAACATGGGCGCCGAGATCGGCGCCACCTGCTCGCTGTTCCCGTACGACGCCCGCTCGGCCGCGTACTTGAAGGCGACCGGTCGCGAGGCGCTCGCCGACCTCGCCGACGCCCACGCCCAGCACCTCCGCGTCGACCCCGAGATCCTCGACGACCCGGAGCGCTTCTTCGATCGCGTCATCGACATCGACCTCGACGAGCTCGAACCGCATCTCGTCGGTCCGCACACGCCCGACCTCGACCGCCCGATCTCCGAGGTGGGGCGCGCGGTGCGGGAGGAGAACTACCCGGCCGACATCAGCTACGCCCTCGTCGGTTCGTGCACCAACTCGTCGTACGAGGACATCGGGCGCGCCGCGAACGTCGCCCGGCAGGCGAAGGCCGCGGGTTTGAAGGTCAAGACGCCGTTGCTGATCACGCCGGGCTCGGAGCAGGTGCGGGCCACCATCGAGCGTGACGGGCTGCTCGCCGACCTCGAGGCGATCGGCGCCACCGTGCTGGCGAACGCATGCGGACCGTGCATCGGCCAGTGGCAACGCGACGACATCCAGAAGGGCGACCGCAACACGATCGTCTCGTCGTTCAACCGCAACTTCCCGGCCCGCAACGACGGCAATGCGGCGACGCTCTCGTTCATCGGCTCGCCCGAGACCGTCACCGCGATGGCGCTGACCGGACGGCTCGACGTCGACTTCGTGCGCGAGCCGCTCGTCGGTGACGACGGCACCAAGGTGCAGCTCGCCCCGCCCTCGGCCGACGAGCTGCCGCGCCGCGGCTTCGACCCCGGTGAGTCCGGGTTCCAGGCCCCGGCCGACGACCCGTCGAGCGTCGAGGTCGTGGTGAAGCCCGGGTCCGAGCGGCTGGAGCTGCTGGAGCCGTTCCCGGCCTGGGACGGCGCCGACTTCATCGGGATGCAGGTGCTGATGAAGGCGGTGGGCAAGTGCACCACCGACCACATCTCGCCGGCTGGTCCGTGGCTGCGGTACCGCGGTCACCTCACCAACATCTCGGGCAACCTGTTCATCGGCGTGAACAACGCGTTCGCGCTCGACCCGCCCGGCTCGGGTGTCGACGTGCGCGACGGTTCGATCGTGCCGCTCCCCGATCTCGCCAAGGCCTACAAGGAGGCCGGGATCTTCTGGGTGGCGATCGGCGACGAGAACTACGGCGAGGGATCGTCGCGGGAGCACGCGGCGATGGAGCCGCGTTACATGAACGGCCGCGCCGTGATAGTTCGCTCGTTCGCGCGCATCCACGAGGCCAACCTCAAGAAGCAAGGCGTGCTCGCGCTGACGTTCGCCAACCCCGACGATTACGAGCGCATCCGCCACGACGACACCGTCGACATCGTCGGGCTCGCCGACCTCGCGCCGGGCCGCCCGGTCGAGGTGCGCGTGCACCACGCCGACGGCACCACCGACACCATCAGCACCACGCACACGATGTCCGATGAGCACATCGCCTGGTTCCGCGCCGGCTCCGCCCTCAACGTGCTCCGAGGGAACTGACCTCCGCCAGCGTGGCCAGCTCCGCTTGCCGGCCCACGTACCAGGCCCAGACCCGGTCGTGGTCCTTGCTGTTGGCGATGACCCGCGACGTCTCCTCCCGGCCCAACCGGTCGACCCAGTAGGTCACGTACTGGGTGACGATCGGGTTCATTCGGTCGGTCGGAGGCCGCTCCAGCACCCGGCGCTCGTCGCCCACCGACGACGGCGCGCCGCCGGCGCGGACATCACGCAGGAAGTCGGGCCCCGCGGCCGCGGCGAGTGCCTGCACCGCGAATGCGTTGAGCGACACGCCGCTCTCGGCGGCGTGGGTGCGGAGGGCGTCGCGCAGAGCGGGCGCCATGCGGAGGTAGACGACAGCGGCAGGCATGTGCCGACCGTACGACCGCCCTGTGACATCCATCGCCGCCCGGGCGGGCCACCGCCCGCAAGGTGTCCTTCCGGAGCGCGTGCTTGCACCGGCGCAAGCACGGGTGCAAGCGGATGTGCTTGCGCCCGCGCTAGCAACGACTTTCGAACGACACCTCCGTCGCGCTCGTGCGCTGCAGCTGGAGCTCGGTCGGCTCGGCGCAGCAGAACCAGCTCTCGGTGAGGCGTGGGCGGCCGATGGTGGCGCTCGTGAGATCGACGGGCGGCGCGCCGGCGGCCGTCCGGACGGCGGCGTAGAGGTCGCGCACGTCACCGTCCGCCTCGACCACTGCCGCGACCCGCTGCTGCAGCCGGTCGACCGCAGGGTCCGCCGACCGCCACGAGAACGTCGACCGGGCCTCGTCCCAGGGACCGACGTGCGGCGCGAGGTCCGGGTGAGCGAGGAGCAGCGAGCCCTTCGGGAGCAACAGCCGCACGCTGTACTGCACCGGGTCGACGCTGCCGACCAGGTCGTGGTCGTGGACGAAGTCGAGCAACGCCACGAAGCTCTCGCGGGTGGTCCAGGGGGTGAAGGGCAGCCATGACGGCCGGACGTCGATGCCCGCGTCGCGCAGCACGGCGACCGCGCGCCCGGCGTCGGTCGTGGTGTGCCCCTTGTCGAGCCGGGCCAGCACCGCGTCGTCGACCGACTCGAACGCGGACACCACGAAGAGGCACCCGGCGTCGGCCAGCTCCGACCAGAGGTCGTCGTGCCGCAGCACGTGCTCGACCTTGACCGTGCAGTCGAACGTGACGTCGGGGAACTGCTCGTGCATCGCCCGCACGACACGCCGCGAGTGCGGCGGCGCGTTCAGGAAGTCGGGGTCGCCGAAGGTGATGTGGCGCGCGCCGGCCTCGACCAGCTGGGCGATGTCGGCGAGCACCGCGTCCTCGTCGAGCCGGCGGACGCGGCCGTCGAAGACCACCGGTACCGGGCAGTGCCGGCAGCGGTGCGCGCACCCGTGCGACGCCAGCACCGCACCGACGAGCCGCTGCTCGCCGCCGATGTCGAGCCGGGCGTAGCGGTCGAGTGGCGGCAGCAGGTCGCGTGCCGGGATCGGGGCGTCCCAGTCGACCGGGGTGGCGAAGTCGGTGCACTGGTCGGCGTAGAGCCCGAAGCAGCGCACGGGACGGTCGATGGTTTGGGCGAGATCGCGGGCGAGGCGGGTGGCGGTGTGCATCGGGACCGAGAACGCGACCTCGTCGGCCCATGTCGCGAGCGCGGCGTCCCAGTCGTCGACGGAGACGTCGACGGCGCGCACCTCGTGACCGGCTGCTCGCAGGTGGGCGGCCGCGGTGCCGAGGCTGCCCGGCTGCTGGCCCAGCTCGTAGGTGGCCACCAGGAGGATCCGCACCGGCCCAGGCTAGGGCTCGGGGTCGATGACGATCTCCAGCGCGTCGTGCGCGGCCCGTAGCGCGGCTTCCACGTCGGCGGGCGCCTCCCCCCGCGCGAACAGGAAACCCAGGTAGCGGTCGCCTTCCGGCACCGGCACCACCCGACGGCCGCGGGGGACGGTGATCTCGAGCCCGGTGATCCCGGGGATCGCGCGCGCGGCGTCCTG
>DATBBL010000066.1:0-17643 GCA_036271015.1 Acidimicrobiia bacterium | reverse complement strand
GGCCGGTCACGAAGCGCGCTTCGTCGGTCGCGAAGTACACCGCGGCACCGGTCAGGTCCTCGGCGTGGAGCACGCCCGGCACCGCCTGCTGCTCGGCGAGGGTCTCGAGCACGGGCCCGTGCACGACCTTCAGGGTGGCCTCGGTCGCGATGACCCCGGGTGCGATGCAGTTGGCTGTGATGTTCCAGCGCCCGAGCTGTGCGGCGGTGAACTTCGTGAGACCGACGACGCCCCACTTGGTCTGCTGGTAGTTGAACGCGTTCAGCCCGGTGAACTCCTCGGTGCCGACCGGCATCCGGTAGTTGTACGCGGCCGCCGACGCCTGATTCACGATGCGCCCGCGCTCCTGTTCGACCATGTGCGGCGCGACGGCCCGGGTCATGAGCCACACGCCGTGGAGGTTCACGTCGAAGACCCGCTTCAGGTACTCGAAGCTCTGGTTGCCCATCTCCCAATCGCCGTAGAGCGCGGCGTTGTTCACCAGGATGTCGATCCGACCGAGCCGCTCGACCGTCTCCCGGACGCACGAGTCGGCGGAACCGGCGTCCGACACGTCGCAGTGCACGTATTCCACCGGCCCCAGGTCGCGGAGCTCGGAACTCGTCTTCTCCCCGTTGGCGTCGTCGAGGTCGGCGATCACGACCGCCGCGCCTTCGCGCAGGAACCGCTCGGTGTAGGCGCGGCCGATGCCGCGGCTCCCACCGGTCACGATCGCGACCCGGTCGGCGAGGCGCATGCATCCTCCTCGGTCCTGGCCGTCGGCGACGGCGGCGGAGCCCCTTCTTACTGCGCCACGAGGGAACCGGCGAGTTGCGACGGTGCACCGGGACGCGGACGCGCGACGACGCGCTGCCGGCTTCGGGCGCGCGTCACCGCTGCCGCGCGCGCCGACGCGATCCGCGTCCGCCAGGTCGGCGTGCAACTGCATTGGCGCTGGTGGCACGCCGGGCGTATGCGTCTGGTCACACCTGGTTTCGGAGGATGGGCTTTCGTGGGATGCTCCAGGGGAGCACGACGGGGCCTGCACCGCCTGCGCAGGGCGGGGGCAGCGAAGCGCGTAGCCGACGTCCCCAGGGCGGAAGGCTGCAGAAATGGGCGGAGAACGAGCTGCGGAGGACGCCACATCGGCCGTAGACGGACGCGCGCTGTGGCGTCGTGTCGTCTCCGTGGCGGAACGACTCAGCTCGGGTACGGTCCCGTCGTGCTCCGCACGCGAACGGGCCACGGGCTCCTCGTGCGCAGTTCACCGAGAGTTCACCGCGTCGGTGCATGAACTCTCATCCGGGCTCCGTACAGTCGGCGAGCGAAAGGGCAGGTGCAGTCCGAGGTCCGAGCGGCAGCTCCGTCCCCCCCACCGGGGCGTCGCTCGGGCCCGGCTGTCGGCACGTTTGGTCGGCGAGTCGACCGGGGCACGATGCGGCACGTACGCCTGCTCGCCTGCCACGGGTTTGGCGTCGGAGGACGCGTCGGCGACGCGACCGGTGACCGCGGCGTACGTTTGCTCGACGCCGACGCGTGGCGCCGACCCGTGCGAGAAGGAGCACTCGACATGACCGAGACCGGCCGGGCACCACTCCCGTACGATTTCCTGCCCGCAGTCCCCGAGCTGACCGTCACCAGCGACGACATCGACCACGGTGAGCTGCTCCCCGACCTCCACCTCGCCGACAGCATGGGCATGACGGGCGGCAACGTGTCACCCCAGCTCCGCTGGTCCGGCGCGCCGGCCGGGACGCAGTCGTACGCGGTCACGTGCTTCGACCCGGACGCACCGACCGGGAGCGGGTTCTGGCACTGGGTCGTCTTCGACATCCCGGCATCAGTCACCGAGCTGCCCCGCGGTGCGGGAAGTGGTGACGGCGCGGGACTTCCGAGCGGCGCGATCCACGCCCGGAACGACACCGGCGACCACGGCTACATCGGCGCCGCGCCCCCACCGGGTCACGGGGACCACCGGTACGTCTTCGCCGTCCACGCGCTCGAAGTGCCGACGCTCGGGCTCGATGCCAGTGCGTCGCCCGCGTACGTCGGTTTCAACCTGACGTTCAAGACGCTCGCCCGGGGCACCATCATCGCCGTGTACGGCCGCTGACCCCGCCGGCGCGACATGCACCGTCGACCGCTCGGCAGGACCGGCGTCGACATCGCGCCGCTGGTGCTCGGTGCGATGAACTTCGGCGATCCGACGCCTCCGGCGGAGTCGGCGGTCATGCTCGAGCGCGCGATCGATGCCGGGATCACGCTCGTCGACACCGCTGACGTCTACGGCGACAGCGAGCAGGTCGTCGGCGACGCGTTGGCGGCAAGCGGTCGGCGTGACGAGGTGCTCCTGGCCACGAAGGTCGGTCTTCCCCGAGGGGACGGGCCGCCCGGGTACTGGCACCGGCGCGAGCACATCGTCGCCTCCTGCGACCGGTCGCTCCGCCGCCTCCGCACCGACCACATCGACCTGTACCAGTTGCATCGGCCGTCGGACATCGTGCCGCTCGAGGAGACGATCGGCGTGCTCGGCGAGCTGGTGGACGCCGGCAAGGTGCGGTGGATCGGCTCGTCGACCTTTCCCGCGTGGATGGTGATGGAGCAGCTGGCGTTCGCGCGCGCGAACGAGCTGCCCCGGTTCGTCAGCGAGCAGCCTCCCTACAACCTGCTCGACCGTCGCATCGAGAACGAGCTGCTCCCGTTGGCGGAGCGGCACGGGCTGGCCGTGCTGCCGTGGTCACCGGTCGGTGGGGGAGTGCTCAGCGGTCGCTACGACTCCGTCGACCGGCTGCCGGAGGGCTCACGCGCCGCCCGCCTCCCGCTGACGCGCGATCGGGTGACCGCAGCCGGGCTGGCGGTCGCGGCGGCCGTCGCCGAGCTGGCGCGGAAGCGCGGGCTCACGACCTCGCAGCTCGCGCTGCTCTGGGTCAAGGAGCAGCCGGGCGTGACCGCGCCCATCGTCGGGCCGCGCACGGCCGAGCAGCTCGACGACGCGCTGGCCGTGCTCGATCGCGGCCTCGACGACGACGCCCGCGCCGCGTGCGATGCGCTCGTCCACCCGGGCAACGCGGTGGTCGACTTCCACAACACCGCGGGGTGGATGCGGGCGGCGGTCACCTGATCCGGCGGGCCGGCCGACCTCCTTGCACGCCCTCTTGCACGCCCGTGCATTCGAAGTAGAACCCCCTTCTCTTCTGAGTAGATGGATGTTAAGGTCAGGCGGTCGGCCCGATCGGAGGATCCGCCCATGCCGCATTTCGCCAAACCCGCCGAAGGCTCGTGGACCGAGCACTACCCGCAGCTGGGCACCGCGCCGGTGTCGTACGAGGACTCGATCACGCCCGAGTACTACGAGCGCGAGCGCGACGCGATCTTCGCCCGCACCTGGTTGAACGTGGGCCGGATCGAGCAGCTGCCGCGCGTGGGGAGCTACTTCACCAAGGAGATCGATGCCGCCCGCACCTCGATCGTCGTGGTCCGCTCGGCCGACCAGCAGGTGCGCGCGTTCTACAACATGTGCCGCCACCGCGGGAACAAGCTCGTCTGGCAGGACTACCCCGACGAAGAGGTGGCGGGGACGTGCCGGCAGTTCCAGTGCAAGTACCACGGCTGGCGTTACTCCCTCGAGGGTGACCTCACCTTCGTGCAGCAGGAAGGCGAGTTCTTCGACCTCGACAAGGCCGACTACGGCCTCGCGCCGGTGCGGGTCGAGACGTGGGAAGGGTTCATCTTCGTGAACCTCGACCGGGGCGACACGACACCGCTGCGCGAGTACCTCGGCGAGCTGGGCCGGGGCCTCGAGGGGTACCCGTTCGGCGAGATGACGCAGGTGTACAAGTACCGTGCCGAGGTCGGCAGCAACTGGAAGCTGTTCATCGACGCCTTCACCGAGTTCTACCACGCACCAATTCTTCACGCGCGACAGGCCGTCTCGGAGGAGTCGGCGAAGCTCGCGGGTTACGGCTACGAGGCCCTGGCGTACGAGCTCGACGGTCCGCACGGCATGGTGTCGTCATGGGGCGGGATGTCGCCGCCCAAGGACCTCGGCATGGTGAAGCCGATCGAGCGCGTGCTGCGCAGCGGACTGTTCGGGCCGTGGGAGTCGCCGATCGACATCGACCTGCCGCCGGCGGTGAACCCGGCGCGCGCGTCGCAGTGGGGGATCGACTCGTTCCTGTTCTTCCCCAACTTCATGCTGCTGATCTGGAAGCCGAACTGGTATCTCACGTACCACTACTGGCCGACGGCGTACAACAGCCACATCTTCGAGGGCACGCTGTACTTCGTGCCGCCCCGTTCGGCGCGCGAGCGACTCCAACAGGAGCTGGCGGCGGTGACGTTCAAGGAGTACTCGCTGCAAGACGGCAACACGCTGGAGGCGACCCAGATGATGCTCGAGTCGCGCGCGGTCAGGTCGTTCCCACTGGGAGACCAGGAGATCCTGCTCCGCCAGCTGCACCACGTCACGCACGAGTACGTCGACGAGTACGAGAAGCTCCGGACCGCGCCGCTCGGCAGCGGTTCCTGACGAGGAGACGAAGCGATGGCGACCCTTCCTGCGGAGTTCTCCGACTTGGAGCCGTTCTCCGACTGGTGCCTCGAGTCAGAACGCGAGCGCTACGCCAAGCGGCTCGCGAGCGACATGGGCCAGCTGCAGGCCTTCTACGACGCCGCGTTCCCTCGGCTCGAGGCCGCCATCGAGCACCTCGACCGGTACGACCTCGATGCGCTGCCCGACGACGCCCGTCACCTGCTCTGGCTCTGTTACTCCCTCGTCAACGTGTCGTTCCCGGTGGAGGTCTGGCGGCAACCGCGGGTGCCCGACAGCGGCGCCGCGGCCATCGACCAGATCGTCGAACCGGCCGTCTGATCCGGCATGGAAGAGACCGAGGCGCTCCGGGCGGCGCGGGCGATGCGGCGGGCGATGCTCGGTGACGCCTACGTCGACCGCGCCACCTCCGATCCCGACCCGGTGGCGCTCGAGTTCCAGGACTACCTCACGTCGATGGCATGGGGTGTCTGGACGCGCGGCGGCGCCCTCAGCACACGCGACCGGAGCCTGCTGGTGATGGCGATGACCGCGGCGCTCGGACGCATGGAGGAGTTCCGCCTCCATGCGAGCAGCACCGCGCAGACGGGCGTCACCGACGACGAGCTCGACGAGCTCCTGTTCCAGATCGCCGCGTACTGCGGCGTTCCGGCCGGGGTGTCGGCGCGACGCGAGGTCCAGGCGATGCGCGCCGACCGCGCCGGAGGCTGAGCGTGGGGGCCGTCGGCTTCGTGGGGCTGGGCAACATGGGGAGCGTCCTCGCCGCGAACCTCGTGCAGCAGGGTCACGCGGTGGTGGCGCACGACGCGCTCGGCGCCGACCGAGTTCCTGGAGGTGCGGTCCCCGCGTGCGACGTCGCCGACGTCGCCCGACGCGCCGACGTCGTCGTGCTCAGCCTTCCCGACGGCGCGGCGTCCGAACAGGTGACCGGCGCGCTCCTCGCCGCGGCCGACCGCCGGGTCACGCACGTGGTCGACACCTCCACCATCGGCGTGCGGACCGCGCGGGCCCTCGACCGAACACTGTCCGACGCCGGCCTGACCTACGTCGACGCGCCCGTGTCGGGCGGGGTGGCCGGAGCACGTGCTCGTACGCTCACGGTCATGTACGCCGCCACCGACGACGCCTGCCTGCGGGTGGAGCCGGTGCTGGCCGGTCTCAGCGACGTGCGCCACCGGGTGGGCGATCGGCCCGGTCTCGCCCAGGCCATGAAACTGGCCAACAACTTCCTGTCGGCGACCGCGCTGGCCGCGACCAGTGAAGCCATCGCCTTCGGCCTCTCCGAAGGGCTCGAGATGGCCACGATGCTCGAGGTCCTCAACCGCGCGAGCGGTCGCAGCGCGGCCACCGCTGACAAGTTCCCCAACCACGTGCTGACCGGTCGCTACGCGTCCGGGTTCACGAACACGCTCATGGCCAAGGACGTCGACCTGTACCTGCGCGCGGCCGAGGACACCGGCACCTCCGCGGCCGTCGCGGCGGTCACCGTCGCGATCTGGGAGCGCTTCGCGGCCACCGAGCCGGGCGCCGACTTCACCCGCATCTATCCGTTCGTCGAGGGATCGTGACCACCGAGGGAGAGTTCCGATGACGGTACTGACCACCGAGAAGCTCGGCGCCACCGTCGGCGCGGAGGTGCTGGGCGTCGACCGCGACCGGCTGCTCGAGGACGACGCCTTCCCCGAGTGGTGCCTCCGCGTGCTCGACGAGAACGGCGCCCTCGTGTTCCGGGACCTGCACCTCGACGACGAGACCCAGGTGGCGTTCAGCCGGAAGCTGGGCCGGGTGGAGCTCGTGGGGAGGGGCGACCGCCCGGAGATCTTCCGGGTGACGCTCGATCCGGCCAAGAACCCGGTCGCCGAGTACCTCCGGGGCACGTTCGACTGGCACCTCGACGGCGCCACCGACGACATCCCGATCATGGCCACGGTGCTGAGCGCGCACGCGGTCGCGGCCTCCGGCGGCGAGACCGAGTTCGCCAGCACCTACGCCGCGTACGACGCGCTGTCCGCCTCGGAGCAGCAGGAGCTCCTGCTGGTCCGGGTCGTGCACTCCCTCGAGGCCGCGCAACGCCTGGTGAACCCCGACCCGTCGCCGGAGGAGGTGGCGACGTGGCGGAAGCGACCGGCGAAGGTGCACCCCCTGGTCTGGCAGCACCGGTCGGGACGCCGCTCACTCGTCCTGGGCGCCACCGCCTCGCACGTCGAGGGCATGCCCTTCGACGAAGGGCGTGCCTTGCTGCTCGAGCTGCTCGACCGCTCCACCGCGCCCGAGCTCGTCTACCGCCACGAGTGGAAGGTCGGCGACCTCGTCATCTGGGACAACCGCGGCGTGTTGCACCGGGCGTGCCGGTACGACGCGTCGTCGGCGCGCGACATGCACCGCACGACGATCGCCGGCGACGAGCCGATCCAATGACCGAGGCGAGCGGTCCGCGCATCGCGCCCCTGCCCCCTGACCAGTGGTCGGACGAGGTCATGCAGGCGATCGCCCTCCTGCGGCCACCGGATGCCAAGCATCAGTTGCCACGACGCAAGGGCGGTCCCAAGGGTCTCAACGTGCTCGGCACCCTGGCCAACCACCCCGCCCTGATGCACGCGTACCACGCCTTCAACGGGCACATCCTCTCGTCCTCGACGCTCACGCCCCGCGACCGCGAGCTCCTCATCCTGCGCGTGGCCGCGTTGCGGGATGCCGAGTACGAATGGGAGCAGCACGTCGTCATCGCGAGCGGCGCGGGCATCGCCGACGAGGAGATCGAGCGCGTCCGTGCGGGCGCGGACGCACCGGGGTGGTCGGAGCACGACGCGGTGATGCTGCTCGCGGTCGACGAGCTGGTCGCGGACGCGCTGGTCAGCGACGTCACCTGGGGGAAGCTGGCCGAGGCGTTCGACACGCAGCAGCTGATGGACCTCGTCTTCACCGTCGGCGCGTACGACCTGCTGGCCATGGCGTTCCGGTCGTTCGGCATCGAGCTCGACGCCGATCTCACGCCTCCGGCGTCATGAGCACCCACGAGGCACCGGTGGACCCGCCCGCGGCGACCGTGACCCGCCGGGAGCTCGCGGTGGCGCGTGCGCTCGACCAGGCGCGGTCGCGGGCCGAGAACCGGGTCGAGCTCTTCCTCGACGCAGCGCGCGAGCTCATGAGCACGAACTCCGGGGAGTTCACCGTCCAGGAGGTGGTCGATCGCTCGGGCCAGTCGTTGCGGACCTTCTACCAGTACTTCGCGGGCAAGCACGAGCTGCTGCTCGCGCTGTTCGAGGAGTCGATCCGAGCCGCCGGAGCACACCTCGCGGACGTCGTCGCCGCGACCGAAGACCCCCTCGAACGTCTGCACGACTTCACCCACGAGTACTTCCGCATGTGCCGCCTCACGCCGAAGGGCGAGCTGGGCTCCGGGCTGCCGCCGCCGATCGTGGAGTTCGCCCAGCAGCTGCTGGTCTCCCGCCCGGACGAGGCCGCGCAGGCCTTCGCGCCGCTCGTGGTGCAACTCGAGGAGCTGCTGACCGAAGCCGCCGCGGCGGGCGCGCTCCGGCCCGGCCTCGACCTCCGCCGCATCGCCGGGGTGGTGCTGCAGGCGACGATGTTCAACTCGTTCGCGGCCGCGATCAGCGGCTCGTCGGTGCGTCCGGACGGCGACGTGGAGTCCGACGCGCTGTGGGACCTCCTGCTCCGCGGCATCGGCGCCGGAGAGTGACCTCCGAGCGCTCCGTACAATATTTTCGCTCGACCGGTGGGTGAACCTGGGGGTCCGATGGACGCGGCCGACGTGCGCACGGTGCGGAGCTTCTGCCGCATCTGCACCTCCGTGTGCGGGATCCTCGTGGACGTGGCCGGCGACGAGGTCGTGCGGGTTCGCGGCGACCACGACCATCCGCTCTCGCACGGCTACACGTGTGCGAAGGGTCGCGCGCTGCCGCAGTTGCACCACCACCCCGACCGCCTCGAGCGTCCGATGATGCGGATCGACGGCGTGCTCACGGAGACGACCTGGGAGCGGTGCCTCGATGACCTCGGGTCCCGGGTGCGCGCAGTGATCGAGGCCCACGGCCCGGCGGCGGTGGGCGTGTTCTTCGGGAGCGGGAACGGCATGGATGCCGCCGGCTACCGCATGTCGCAGGCGCTGCACGCCGCGCTGGGTACACCGGCCAAGTTCAGCCCGCTCACGATCGACGGCACCGCCAAGGTGTTGATCTCCGATCTGGTGGGCGGTTCCGTCGCGCTGAGCGGGCGACCCGATTACGACCGCGCGACCTTCGTCGTGTTCGTCGGGAGCAACCCCGTCGTCTCGCACGGCCACTCGGTCGCCATGCCGGATCCGGTGTCTGCGATCCGCGAGCTCGCGACGCGTGCCGAGGTGTGGGTCGTCGATCCCCGTCGCACCGAGACCGCGCGTCTCGCCGGTCACCACCTCGCGCCCCGCCCGGGCACCGACTACGCGGTGCTCGCGTTCCTCGTGCGCGAGGTGCTGCGCGACGGTGCCGACCCTGACGTACTCGCGGCGCGGGTGAGCGGCGTCGAGAAGCTGGCCGCGGCGGTCGAGCCCTTCACGCTCGAGCACGCGGCGCGCGTCGCCGACGTGGCCGCCACCGACCTGCAGCAGCTCCTCGCCGGGGTCCGGCGCGCCGACCGGGTGGCCATCGACACCGGGACCGGGGTCACCATGGCCGCGAGCGCCAACCTCACGCAGTGGCTGGCGTGGGCGCTCATGGCGCTGACCGATTCGATGAACCGGCCCGGGGGCTACTGGTTCCACCCGGGGTTCGCGCACCAGCTGGAGGCGTTCGCGCTGCCGGTCTCGTCGCCCGACGGTTCGTTCGGGCCGGGCCCGGACAGCCGACCGGAGACGCACGCCTTCCTCGGCGAGTGGCCCTGCGCGGTGCTCGCCGACGAGATCCGCGCCGGGAACATCCGCGCCGTGCTCAACTTCGGCGGTCATCTCCTCACCGCGTTCCCCGATGCCAACACGCTCGAGCCGGCGCTGCGTGAGCTCGACGTGTTCGCCACCATCGAGATCATCGCCAACGACTCGACGGCGATCTCGACCCACGTGCTGCCGACGAAGGACCAGCTCGAGCGGGCCGACGTGACCCTCTGGGACTTCCTGAGTCCCCGAGTCGCGGCGCAGCACACCGCGGCGATCGTCGAGCCGGTCGGCGACCGTCGCTCGACGTGGTGGGTGCTCGCCGAGCTCGGCCGCCGACTCGGGTACGACCTGGCGGACACGCGCGACGAGCAGGTGAGCGACGACGTCATGTTGCGGAAGATCTCGAAGCGGGGTCGTCGGCCGTACGAGGAGCTCGTCGCCGACGGCTGGGTCGAGGTCGAGCACGACCTGCCCGCGCCGTGGGTCGACGAGCACGTCGCGCGGCTCGGTGGCTGGCGACTCGCGCCTCGGTTGCTCGTCGACCAGCTGGCCGGGCTCGCGGACCCGGACGCGCTCGTGCTCGTGCCGCGCCGGCAGGTCCGTCACCTGAATTCCCAGTTCGACTACCTCGGGGAGCCGGCCGAGGTGATGGTGCATCCGCGTGACGCCGCCGCCGCGCACGTGGCCGACGGCGAGGCGGTGGTCGTCCGCAGCGCCCACGGCGAGCTCACCGGGATCGCGCGTGTCGACCCGTCGATCCGGCCCGGCGCGGTCTCGGTGCCGCACGGGCACCAGGGCGCCAACGTCAACCTGCTCACCAGCAAGGACACCATCGACCCGGTGACCGGCATGGCGCGCTACTCGGGCATCCCGGTGAGCCTCCACCGGGCCCCGGCTCCCTGAACCCATGGCCCCGCGCGTGCCGTCGTTGCCCGCCTCGGCCCCACCAAAATAAAGTATTTCCGAGCTGGGGGTTGCCCACATGGTCATGTACGACAAGCCGCAGGTCGGGAGCTGGACCGCCCAGTACCCCGAGCTCGGGACCGGCCCGATCTCGTACGAGGACTCGATCTCCCCGCAGTTCTACGAGCTGGAGCGGGAGGCGATCTTCCGCCGCACGTGGCTCAACGTCGGGCGGGTGGAGCAGGTCCCGAAGAAGGGGAGCTACTTCACGCGCGAGCTGGCGGTCTGCGACACCTCGATCGTGGTGGTGCGGGGCGGCGACGACACGATCCGTGCGTTCCACAACGTGTGCCGCCACCGCGGCAACAAGCTGGTGTGGACCGACTACCCCGATGAAGAGGTGTCGGGCACGTGCCGGCAGTTCCAGTGCAAGTACCACGGGTGGCGGTACGCCCTCGACGGCGAGCTGACCTTCGTGCAGCAGGAGCAGGAGTTCTTCGACCTCGACAAGCGCGACTACCCGCTCGTCGAGGTGCACCTGGACGTGTGGGAGGGGTTCATCTTCGTGAACCTCGATCGCGAGCCGACGCAGACCGTGCAGGAGTTCCTCGGCGAGATGGGCGGGATGCTCGAGGGCTACCCGTTCGGCGAGCTCACCCAGGTGTTCGACTACCGCGCCGAGGTCGGCAGCAACTGGAAGCTGTTCATCGACGCGTTCCAGGAGTTCTACCACGCACCCGTTCTGCACGTGAAGCAGTCGTTGCCCGCGGTCGGCCTACCGCTGATGCAGGCCGGCTTCGAGGCCATCCACTACTCGATCCACGGCGACCACCGCCTGGTGTCGACCGCCGGCGCGCCGGGCGAGTCGGTGCCCACCGAGTACGTGAAGCCGATCGACACGTTGTTCCGCAGTGGCCTCTTCGGTCCCTGGGACCGGCCCGCCGACGAGCGCGGCCGCTTCTCCACCGGCATGAACCCGTCGGAGCGGGCCGACTGGGGGCTCGACTCGTACCAGTTCTTTCCGAACTTCGTGATCCTGGTCTGGGAGCCGGGCTGGTACCTCACCTACCACTACTGGCCGCTCGCGGTCGACCGCCACCTGTTCGAGGGCAAGCTCTACTTCCGGCCGCCGAAGAACGCGAGCGAACGGCTGCAACAGGAGCTCGCGGCGGTGACGTTCAAGGAGTTCGGGCTGCAGGACGGCAACACGCTCGAAGCCACCCAGAAGATGTTGCAGTCTCGCGTGGTGAGTGAGTTCCCCCTGTGTGACCAGGAGATCCTGTGCCGGCACCTCCACCAGGTCGCCCACGACTACGTCGCGTCATACGGCGACACGCGGAAGGAGCGGTGATGACGATGCTGCCCGGGGAGTTCTCCGACCTCGAGCCGTTCGCGGCGAGGTGGTCGCGGGCGACCGAGCGCGAACGGTACGCCGAGCGCCTGTCCAGCTCGATGGACGACCTGCAGGCCTTCTACGACGCGGTCTTCCCGCGCACCGAGGCGGCCAGGAAGTACCTCGACCAGTTCCCGCTCGACGCCCTGCCGGACGACGCGACCAACTTGTTGCACCTCCTCTACTCGTTGATCTCGGTGTCGTTCGCGGTGGAGTGCTGGAAGCAGCCGCACGTGCCCGACTCGGGTGCCGCGTACCTCGACCTCGTCGGGGAGCCGACGCCATGACCGCCACCATGGTGGCCGGCCAGCGGCCGAGGCCCTCGGACCAGCCGGTGGTGCTCAAGGCCGACCGCATGGTCGACGTCGACGAGCGCACCATCGTCGAGCCGGGTGTGGTGGTGGTGCAGGGCGAGCGCATCCGCGACGTCTCACCCGAGCGCATCCCCGACGACGCCCAGGTCGTCGAGCTCGGCGACCTCACGCTGCTGCCGGGACTCATGGACATGGAGCTGAACTTCCTGATGGGTGGTGCGGGCAGCACCCTGATGAGCTCGGTGCAGGACGATCCGGCGATGAAGCTCATGCGGGCGATCCCGAGCGTGCGCAAGACGCTGCTCGCCGGCTTCACCACGGTGCGCAACCTCGGGCTGTTCGTGCAGACCGGTGGCCTGCTGCTCGACGTCACGCTCATGAAGGCGGTCGACGCCGGCTGGATCCCCGGGCCGCGGATCTTCCCCTCCGGGCACGCCATCACGCCCAGCGGCGGTCACCTGGATCCGACGATGTTCCAGGCGTTCGCGCCGGGAGTGCTCCCCTTGACCGTCGAGGAGGGGATCGCCGACGGCGTCAGCCAGGTTCGCCGGGCGGTCCGCTACCAGATCAAGTTCGGCGCCACCCAGATCAAGGTGTGCGCGTCGGGTGGCGTGATGTCGCTCACCGGCACCGCGGGTGCGCAGCACTACTCCGACGAGGAGCTGCGGGCGATCGTCGACGAAGCCCATCGACGTGGCATGCGAGTGGCCGCCCACGCGCACGGTGACCAGGGGATCAGGGCGGCGATCGAGGCGGGCATCGACTGCATCGAGCACGCGTCGCTGATGAGCGAGGAGACCCAGGAGCTCGCACTGCAGCGCGGGACCTTCATCGTGCCGACGTCGTACCTCTCCGAGGGCATGGACGTGTCGAACGCGGCGCCCGAGCTGCAGGCGAAGGCGGCCGAGGTCTTCCCGATCGCCAAGAAGACGATCGCGCGCCTGATCGACGCGGGAGCGAAGATCGCCACCGGCACCGATGCTCCCGCGGTCCCGCACGGGCAGAACTGGAAGGAGCTGTGGGCGCTGGTGCAACGAGGGATGCGACCGGTCGACGCGATCGTGGCGTCGACGGTGACGAGCGCCGATCTCGTGCAGCGGGCGGACGACCTCGGTCGGTTGGTGCCGGGGTACCTGGCCGACATCATCGCGGTGCCCGGCGACCCGACCGAGGACATCACCGCCACCGAGCATGTGCAGTTCGTGATGAAGGGTGGCGTGGTGTACAAGGTGCCCGTCGCCCCGTGAACCGACCGAGATGAATCGGGTCATCGGTCGCGAGCTCCGTCGGCCCGTCCGGTGAGCCCCGATCACGGGTTCCACCCGCTGCCGGTCAAGCGGATCGTGCAGGAGACGCACGACACGAAGTCGTTCGTGTTCGACGTACCGCCCGATCTCCGCGACGCGTTCGTGTACGAGGCGGGACAGTTCTGCACCTTCCGCATCCCCTTCGGTGACGAAGAGCTGCTCCGCTGCTACTCGATGTCGAGCTCGCCGGCCACCGATACCGAGCTCACGCTGACGGTCAAGCGAGTGGCCGGTGGACGCGTGTCGAACTGGATGCTCGACCGGGTCGGCGAAGGCGACGTGCTCGCCCTCACCCGGCCCGCCGGCGTCTTCACGCTGCGCTCGAGGACCACGCCGATCGTGGCCTTCGCCGGCGGGAGTGGGATCACGCCCGTGTTCTCGCTCGTCAAGAGCACGCTGGCCACGACCGACCGCCGCGTCCGCCTGCTCTACGCCAACCGTGACGCGGCGTCGGTCATCTTCCGGGCCGAGCTCGACGACCTCGAGCGTGCCCATCCGGATCGCCTCCAGGTGGACCACCATCTCGACAGCGAACACGGCTTCGTCCACTCGAACGGCGTGACCGACTTCGTCGGCGACGAGCTCGACGCCGACTTCTACATCTGCGGTCCGGGTCCGTTCATGGACGTCGTGGAGGACGGGCTCGCCCAAGCCGCGGTGTCGTCCGACCAGGTGTTCATCGAGCGGTTCGCGTTCGCGTCGACCGCGCGGCACGACGAGCCCCCGGCGAAGCCGACGCCCGCCACCGACGACGGAGGCGCGACGGAGTCGGTCGTGATCGTGCTCGACGGGCGCCGGCACGAGGTGAACTACCAAGCGGGCGAGACGTTCCTCGAGACCGCGCGTCGAGCCGGACTGCGGGCGCCGTTCTCGTGCGAGTCCGGCAGCTGCGCGACGTGCATGGCGCATCTCGAGGAGGGCGAGGCGACGATGCGGGTCAACAACGCGCTGACGCCGGAGGAGGTCGCGGACGGTTGGGTGCTCACGTGTCAGGGCTTCCCCGCGTCACCGTCGGTCACGGTCGTGTACGAGCCGTGAGCGTCGCACCGACGCCGCGAGCGCGTCGATATCCTGGATCACGAATGGGGAGAAGAGATGGCTGAGACCCAGGCCGAGACCCCGGTCGAGCTGCCGCCGCGCCCCGGACCGGTGAACCACCCGAGCCTGAAGGACACCGCCGCCGCCTACCTCCGGGAGCAGATCCTCACCGGTCAGCTCCCGCCCGGTACCAAGATCGATCAGGACGAGATCAGTGAGGCGCTCGGCATCAGCCGGCTGCCGGTGCGGGAGGCGCTCATCGAGCTCGCGCAGGAGAGCCTCATCGACGCGGTGCCGCGGCGCGGTGCGTTCGTCGCCCGTCTCGAACGCGCCGACGTCGTCGACCACTACCGGATCTTCGGGCTCATCGCCGGTCTCGCCGGGAGTCGCGCCGCCACCTCGCTGAGCGACGAGGAGCTCGCGCACCTGCGCCGCATCCACGAGTCGTTCGTCGCCGCCACCGACCCCGAAGACAAGTCGCGCTGGAACCACGAGTTCCACCGGGTCATCAACCGGGCCGGGGGCTCCCGCCGCCTGGTCTCGGTGCTCGGTCTCCTGTCGCGCAGCCTCCCGGTGCGGTACTTCGAGTTCGTCCCCAACTGGGCCGACATCTCCGCCAGCCACCACGCACGCATCCTCACCGCGCTCGAGGCGCACGACGCGCACGAGACCCAGCGCATGATGGAGCACCACCTGGCGGAGAGCGGTGACCTCGCGGTCGAGATCCTCCAGGAGATGGGGTACTGGGACCGGGACACCGGCGACGCGGTGGAGGCGACGGAGTCGGGCGCGGCGTAGCGCGGTGGCGCCGCTCGACGGCATCCGCGTGCTCGAGCTCTGCCACTTCCTGGCCGGCCCCTACGCCGGCCTGGTGCTCGCCGACCTCGGCGCCGAGGTGCTCAAGGTCGAGGACCCTTCGCATCCCGACGACGCGCGTTCCATGGGGCCGCACTTCCAGGGCGACCAGTCGCTCTACTTCCTCGCGCTGAACAGCGGCAAGCGATCGATCGGGGTGCGGCTCACGAGCGAGGAGGGACGCGCGGTCGTCGAGGACCTCGTGCGCAATGCCGACGTCGTGCTCGACAACTTCCGCCCCGGCGTGCTCGCCAAGTTCGGGTTGGGCCACGACGCGCTGCATCGCGTGAACCCGGCCATCGTCACGTGCTCGCTCACCGGGTACGGCGAGACCGGCCCCGACGCCGCGCGCGCGGGATACGACTACACGATCCAGGCGTTGGCGGGCGTGATGAGCCTGGCCGGGGAGCCCGACGGGCCGCCGACGAAGGCGGGCATCTCCTACCTGGACCACAGCGGTGGCATCACCGCCGCGCTCGGTGTGTGCGCCGCGCTCCTCGAACGCACCCGCACCGGGATCGGGACCCATGTCGACGTCGCGTTGTTCGACGTGCAGCTCTCGATGCTGACCTACCTCGCGTCGTGGCAGCGCAACCGCGGCGCGACCTTCGGCCGCACCGCGAACTCCGCGCACCCGTCGCTCGTGCCCGCGCAGAACTTCCGGACCGCCGACGGTCACCTCGCGCTGTTCATCGGCAACGACGGCATGTGGGGCCGGTTCGTGCAGGCGCTCGGCGATCCCGTGCTGGCCGAGGACCGCTTCCAGAGCCGCGAAGGTCGGTGGGAGCACCGCGACGAGGTGCTCGGCCGGGTGCAGGAGCTCCTCCTCGGCGACACGAGCCGGGGGTGGGAGACGCGCCTGGCCGAGTGGGGGGTCGCGTGCGGCGCGGTGAACGACGTGGCCGGTGCACTCGCCGAGCCCCAGACGCAGGCGCGCGGGCTCCTCGGGCGCGCCGAGCACCCGGCCTACGGCGCCTACGAGCACCTGCGCGGCCCGCTCCCGTCCCGCGGCCGCGACACCATGGGTCCGGCGCCGCTGCTCGGCGAGCACACCGCGGAGGCGCTGGCGCGGATCGGGTACCCGGCGGCCCGGATCGCCGAGCTCCGTACGGCGGGCGTGATCGTCTGAGGTCAGCGCTGCTCGCGAGCGGCGCGTCGGCGCTGCTCGGCGTCTTCCACCATCTTCCAGTGCGTGTCGGCGACCCAGGTCCGGGCGAACGACTCGATCGCGTCCGCGGCGAGCTCCGGGCGCGCAGTGGGGAACGCGGCTCGTTGTGCGGCCTTGATGCCCACGAGCGCGTCCCTCGGCGCGCGCGCGATCTGTGCCGCCACCTCGCGCCAGTGCTGGTCGAAACCGTCGCGCGGTACCACTTCGTCGAAGAGACCCTGGTCCAGTGCGGTGGCGGCGTCGAGCACTCGACCGGTCGTCAGCAACGCGAGCGCCCGGCCGCGCCCCAGGAGCGCGGTCAGGCGCTCGATGCCACCCCATGCCGGCATGATCCCCAGTGCCACCTGGTTGAAGCCGCACCGCACGTCGTCGGCGGCGATGCGGATGTCGCACGCAACCGCGACTTCGGCGCCACCGCCGTAGGCGTCGCCGTTGACCGCGGCCAGCACCGGTACCGGCAGCGTCGCCACCCGGTCGAGGACCGAGCGCATGGTCGCGGCCATGGCGCGGGCGTCGTCGAGGGTGCGGATGGCGGAAAGCTCCTTCAGGTCGCCGCCGGCCACGAACACGCGGTCGCCGGCGCCGGTGACGACGAGCACGCGCGCCGCGGAGTCCGCCACCTCGTCGAGCGCGGCGGACAGCTCGTGCATGGTGGCGCGGGCGATGGCGTTCCGTGCCTCCGGCCGGTCGATGGTGAGCACCGCGACCCCGTCGTCGTGGTCGAGCCGCACCCCATCGGCTGTGCCCATCGGTGGATAGAATATCAGATCGCGGGATCGGGGGGCCGTTGCCCGGTCTGGCCGTGGCGGAAGGTGACAGGCCTGGGCACCCGAATATAAGATATCTCCGTGGCCTCCGAGGACGAGTTGACCACCGAAGCCGGCCTCGTGGTCGAGCGGTGCTACGGCCCCGGCGACGTCGACGGCGGTGATCCCGGGCGCATCGGGGCACCCGGTGCGTTCCCGTTCACCCGGGGCAACCATCCCGGCGGCTACCGCGACAAGCTCTGGACCTTCCGGCAGTACTCCGGGTTCGGCACCCCCGAGTGGTCGAACGAGCGCTACCAGCTCCTCCTGAAGGAGGGCGGGACCGGGCTGTCGGTGGCCGCCGACCTGCCCACCCAGATCGGGTACGACTCCGACGATCCCGACGTGGAGGAGGAGGTCGGGCGGGTGGGCGTGGCGCTCGACTCGCTCGCCGACGCCGAGATCCTGTTCCGCGGCATCCCGCTCGACCGGATCTCCACGTCGTGGACGGTCAACGGGAC
>DATBBL010000065.1:0-26583 GCA_036271015.1 Acidimicrobiia bacterium | reverse complement strand
GTCAACCGGCCCCGGCTCCTGCGGGTCGTCGCTGATGCGCAGCCCCCGCTCGAGCGCCTCGACCACCGAGGGGTCGGGCACGAAGTCGCCCAGCGGCGGGAGGCCGTCGAGCGAGGCCAGGCCGAGCCGCTCGAGGAACTCGCGCGTGGTGCCGTAGAGCACCGCCGCGCCCGGGCCGGGGTCGCGCCCGACCTCCTGCACGTAGCCGCGCTGCAACAGGGTGGTGAGGGTCGCCTCGACGTTCACGCCGCGGATGGCCGACATCTGGCCGCGGGAGATCGGCTGCTTGTAGGCGACGATGGCGAGGGTCTCCAAGGCGGGGCCCGAGAGGCGGGCGTGCTGGCCCTCGAGCACGAAGCGCTCGATGTAGGCCGCGAGGTCGGGGTGGGTCTGGAACCGGTAGCCGCCGGCGACGTGGGCGAGCACGAAGCCGCGCTCGGACTCCTCGTACTCGCGCCCCAGCTCGTCGCACAGCGCCTCGACCCGGGTGACCGGGAGCTCCACCAGCTGGGCCAGGAGGCCGGCCTCGACCGGTTCGGTCGACGCCAGGACGACCGCCTCGATGGCGCGCCGCGCCAACGCCTCCGACGCCGACGGCTCGCTCACGCCAACTCCATCGGGCGTTCGCTCCTCGCCGGGATACCCGGCTCGCTCACGCTCACGCCAGCGATTCCTCGACCGCGGCGTCGTCCTCGAGCGCGGCGTCGTCCCAGTCGGCCAGGCTGGCCACGTCGAGCGCGGATTCGCCCGCCTGCAGCCGCCGGACCATCAGGTCGCCGAAGTTGGTGAACTGCATCAGGTCGACCATGCCCTGCTTGTAGAGCTCGAGCACGGCGAGGAAGCGGACGATCACCTCGAGCCGGTGGGGCGCGCCCGACGCCAGCGCCCGGAAGCTCATGGCCTCGGACTCCGGCAGGAGCCGCAGGACCGACTCCACCGCGTCGCGCACGCTGGCGCGCACCGGGGCCACGTGGTCGGTGTCGACGACGACCGTCGGGGGCGCCGCGAGCATGCGGAGCGCGGCGGCGCGCAGCGCGTCGAGCCGCACCCGTTCCAGGGGGTCGGGCACCATCCAGCGGTAGGGCTCCTCGGGGCCGGCGGTGCGGGCGACGCTCCGGTCGGCCTTGCGCATGCGGCCCTCGAGGGCGCGGGCGGCGTCCTTGAACGTCTTGCACTCGAGCAGCCGGGCCAGGAGGAGGTCGCGCTCCTCGAAGCGCAGCAGCTCCTCGTCGAGCTCGAGGTCCTCGATGCCGGGGAGCAGGCGCCGGGCCTTGAGCTCCACCAGGGTGGCGGCGATCAGCAGGAACTCGGTGGCCACGTCGAGGTCGAGCGCGTCCATGCGGTCGAGCTCGGTGAGGTAGGCGTCGACGATCTCGGCCAGCGACACCTCCCAGAGCTCCACCTCCTGCTTCAGGATCAGGTGGAGGAGGAGGTCGAAGGGCCCCTCGAAGACCGGGGTGCGCACCGAGTACGACATCGGGGTCGAGCGTACCGGCCGCCGACCACCGCGGAATGACATCCGGGCCGGCCGGCCGCCCCTTGTAGTGTCACGCCCCATGCCGCGCGTGTTCTCGGGCATCCAACCGACGGGCGAGATCCACCTCGGGAACTACCTCGGGGCCGTCCAGCACTGGGTCGCGGCGCAGGCGCAGTCCACCGCGCCCGACCAGACCCTCTACTGCGTGGTCGACCTCCACGGGCTCACCCTCCCCTGGGACCCAACCACCTACGCCGAGGGCACCCGCCGGACCGCGATGCTGCTGCTGGCCGCCGGGCTCGACCCGGAGCGGTGCACGCTGTTCGTGCAGAGTCATGTCCACCAGCACACCGACCTCACCTGGCTGCTGAACTGCATCGCCACCTTCGGCGAGCTGCGCCGGATGACCCAATTCAAGGAGAAGTCCGAGGGTCAGGAATCGGTCAGCGTCGGCCTCTTCGACTACCCGGTCCTCATGGCCGCCGACGTGCTGGCGTACGACACCGAGCGCGTACCGGTCGGCGACGACCAGCGCCAGCACCTCGAGCTGGCCCGGGACCTCGCCATCCGGTTCAACCACCGGTGCGGCGAGACCCTCGTCGTGCCCGAGGCGAGCATCCCGCCGGTCGGCGCCCGGATCATGGACCTCCAGAACCCGACCGCCAAGATGTCGAAGTCGCTCGACTCGCCCCAGGGGACGATCAAGCTGCTCGACGACCCGGCGGCCATCACCAAGCGGATCAAGAGCGCGGTCACCGACTCCGACAACGAGATCCGCTTCGACCCCGACGCCAAGCCCGGGGTGTCGAACCTGCTGCAGATCCTGGGCGCGGTCACCGACGAACCGGTCGCGGACGTGGCGGCGAAGCTCTCGGGTTCGGGCTACGGGGCGCTCAAGACCGCGGTGGCGGAGGCGGTGGTCGAGTTCGTGCGACCGCTGCAGGAGCGCTACGCGGAGCTCGCGCGCGATCCCGGCGAGGTCGGCCGCATCCTCGGGGTGGGTGCGGACCGGGCCGAGGGCATCGCGGCAGGCGTGCTGGCGCGGGTCCGCGACGCGGTGGGGCTCCTACCTCGCGGCTGATGGCCGACGACACCGCCGACGACGACGTCCTGTCGGACGGGACCCCGTCGAGGCGCTACCGGCGGCGTTCGGAGGAGCTCGAGTTCGACCGGGTGGCGTTCTTCAGCGACGCGGTGTTCGCCATCGCCATGACGCTGCTCGTCGTGGGCATCGGCATCCCTCACGTCCGGCCGTCGCGGCTCGAGGCCGCGCTCCGGGCCAAGGACAGCGAGATCTTCAGCTTCTTCCTGAGCTTCGTGGTGATCGGGTTCTTCTGGTTGGCCCACCATCGCTTCTTCGCCCGGCTGGGCGCGGTCGACCACCGGTTCATGCAGCTGAACCTGTTCTACCTGGCCGCGATCGCGTTCATGCCGTTCCCCACCGCCATCGTCGGGACCAACAGCAACCGGCCGATCACCATCACCCTGTACGCGGTGACGCTGGGCGTCGCCAGCCTGCTCGAGGCCGTGATGCTCTGGTATGCGCAGCGGGCGGGTCTGCTGCGGGCGCGGCTGCGCGACGACATCTTCCGCGCCTACCTGCTCGCCTCGCTCGCCCCGGTGGTCGTCTTCGCCCTGTCGATCCCGGTCGCCTACCTCGACGCGGACCGGGCCCTGCTCGTCTGGCTGCTCATCTTCCCCCTCGAGTGGGCCATCGGCCGCTTCGTCACGCCGAAGGACGCCGAGGAGTTCTAGGGCGGGGCTGCCCTCGCCGACGGGGTCAGTCGTTGTCGGCCGCGTCGAGCGCCACGATCACCGGTTCCGGGATCGGCAGGGACTCCCACCCACTGGGGTCGTGGTGGGCAGCCGACCAGAGCGCGGCCTCCTCGGGCTCCCCCGCGATGCGGATGCGGTCACCGCCGAGCTCGGTGTGGCGCAGGTAGAGACCGACCCGGCGGATGAAGCCGCTCGACTCCGACCACACCTCGGCGTGCTCGCGGCCCACCACCGCGCCCGAGATCGTCGCCACCACCCGGCCGTAGACACCGAGGCGCGAGTCGAGCTTGCCGATGTCGTGCAGCAGTGCGGCCGAGATCCAGCGCGGGTCGTCGGCGTACTCGGTGCCGGCCAGACGCGCCTGCACGTCGCGGGCGACGGCGATCGCGTGGCGTTGGTCGTGGTTCGGTTGACGGCGGAACTGCACGAAGCCGGCGGGGGTGAGCACCGACCCGACCCACTCGACGTCGGCGCGGCGCGGTGGCCCCGGCCACAGCGCCCGCACGAAGCGGCCGGAGAGGTGGGCAACCTTCATCGTCATCGGAACACGAAGTCGAAGAGCTGGTTGATGAACGGGTCGAGGAACTCGGAGATCACGCCGGTCGAGAACACGAGCAGGAACAATACGAGGAACCCGTACGGCCGGAACTTGTACCACTGCGGGAGCCACGTGGCCGGGAGGATCCGCTCGAGCAGCGCGGACCCGTCGAGGGGCGGGATCGGGAGCAGGTTGAACAGGCCCAGCAGCAGGTTGACCACCGCGAACGAGAACAGGATGCGAATGGCGAGCGGCAGCTGGTCGTAGAAGAGGACCGGGGTGGCGTTCTCGTACGCGACCTTGGCGCCGACCGCGGCCGCCAGCATCAGCGTGAGGTTGGTGGCGGGCCCGGCCAGGCTCACGAAGACGAGGTCGCGGCGCGGGTGGCGCATGCGCGCCGGGTTCACCGGGACCGGCTTCGCCCACGCCAGCACCGGCAGCCCGGTGATCGCCCCCAACGCGGGCAGCACGATGGACCCGAACGGGTCGATGTGCGGGATCGGGTTCAGGGTGAGCCGGCCCGCCTCCTTGGCGGTCCGATCGCCGAACGACAGCGCCGCGACCCCGTGGCTGATCTCGTGGAGGATGACCGCGACGACGAGGCAGCCGAACCAGATGACCGTCTGTTCGTCGAGGTGCACGGAGGCGCGGACTCGCCGCTCAGCGGCGCTGCGAGGCGCACTCGATGCAGAGGCGCGCCGCCGGCATGGCCTCCAGGCGCGCTTCGGGGATGCGCCGGTGGCAGGACTCGCACTCGCCGTAGGTGCCGCTGTCGAACTTGGCCAGCGCAGACTCGATGTCGGACAGCGTCTCGCTCAGCTGGCCCGAGAGCGCCTCGACCTCGCCGCGCTCGGCGGTGACCTGGCCGGAGTCGGCGAAGTTCTCGTCGAAGTCGAGATCGGCGTCATCGCCGTGCCCGAGGCGCGCCAATTGCTCACGCACCCGGCTCCGCTCTTCCTGGAGCTGGTCGCGCAGCACCGCGTGGGACGTGTCCGCCATGGGACGAGTCTACTGCCGACCCTCCCGCGCCGGGCCCCGGTTCCCGGCCCGGGCACGGGGGTGGGCGGCCTCGTAGACGGCCCGGAGACGCTCGGGGGACACCTTGGTGTACACCTGCGTGGTCGACAGGCTGGCGTGGCCCAGCAGCTCCTGCACCACCCGGATGTCGGCGCCCCGATCGAGCATATGGGTGGCGCACGAGTGGCGCAGGACGTGGGGGAACAGGCGCCCCTGGAGGCCGGCCCGGTCGCCGGCCGCCCGCACGATCAACCACGCGCCCTGGCGGGTCAGCCGCCCGCCGCGGGCGTTGAGGAAGAGCGCGGGCGTGCTCGTGCGACCGGCCAGCTCCGGGCGGCCGGTGGTCAGGTAGTCCCCCACCGCCTCGCGCGCGCTGCGCCCGAGCGGGGCGACACGCTCCTTGTTGCCCTTGCCGAGCACACGTACCAGGCCGTCGTAGAGGTCGACGTCGCCGAGGTCGAGGCCGACCAGCTCGCTGATGCGCAGCCCACCCGCGTAGAGCAGCTCGAGGATGGCGCGGTCGCGGCGCGGGCGGGGACCGTCGCCGGGGACCGCGTCGAGCAGCGCCTCCACCTCCGCCTCGGTCAACGCCTTGGGGATGCCCTGGGGCACGCGCGGCGCGCCGACCTCCTCACTGGGGTCGGAGCGCAGCAGCCCCTCCTCCACGCAGAACCGGTGGAACGACCGCACCGCCGCGAGCGCGCGGGCGATCGAGGACTCCTTGTAACGACGCAGACCGTCGTCGGTGCGCGCCTGCTGCAGCTCGTCGACGTACCCGGCGACGACCGACTCGTCGACGTGCGCGACGTCACCGGTGACGCCCCGCCGCCGGAGGTAGGCGGTGTAGCGGCGCAGGTCGCGTCGGTACGCGGCGAGCGAGTTCGGGGCGAGGCCCCGTTCCACCTTCAGCCAGGTCTCGTACTCGGCGAGCATGCCGTCGAGCTCGTCGCCCACCGCCGGGTCACCCGTCGGCGAGGTGCAGGCGGGCGAGGAGGAGCCCGATGATGCTCTTGGCGTCGACGAGCTCGCGATCGCGGATCAGGGCGTCGACGCCGTTCAGCGGCACCCGCTCGATCGACATCGCGGCCTCCTCCGCGCTCACCGCGCCCCGGGCGCGGGTCTCGAGCTCGGTGGCGAGGAACAGGTAGGTGTACTCGTCGCAGAAGCCGGGCGAGTTGTAGAACTCGCAGAGCAGCTCGAGCCGGCCGGCGTGGTACCCGATCTCCTCCTCGAGCTCGCGGTTCGCGGTCACGTCGGGGGGCTCACCGTCGACGTCGCGCTTCCCGGCGGGCACCTCGAGCAGCTCGCGCCCGGTGGCGACGCGCCACTGGCGCACGAGAATCGCCTCGTCGTCGATCACAGGGACCACCACGACCGCACCCGGGTGGTGGACGACGTGCCGGTCGAACTCCTCACCGTCGACGCCCCGGACGTGCACGCGCGACACCGACAGGAAGCCGGCCTCGAGGAGCGGCTCGGAGCCGACGACCCGGAACCCGGGGCGGTCGGTCACCCGGTGCCGGCGGGCGCGTCGATCGGCAGCGGCAGGCGCGGGAGACGACCCTCGGCCCGGTCGCGGGCCGCTTTCACGAACGCGGCGAACAACGGGTGCGGCCGGTCCGGGCGGCTCTTGAACTCGGGGTGGGCCTGGGTGCCGACGAAGAACGGGTGACCCGGTAGCTCGACGAACTCGACCAGGCGGTCGTCGGGCGAGGTGCCCGAGCAGACGAACCCCGACTCCTCCAGCCGGGCGCGGTACTTGTTGTTGACCTCGTAGCGGTGCCGGTGGCGTTCGTAGATGACTTCCTGGCCGTACGCGGTCTGCACGACGGAGCCCGGCAGCAGCTTCGCCGGGTAGGCCCCGAGGCGCATGGTGCCGCCCTTGTCGACGACGTTGCGCTGCGCGTCCATCAGGTCGATCACCGGGTGCGGCGTGTGCGGGTCGAACTCGCTCGAGTTGGCGCCGGCAAGACCGCACGCGTCGCGCGCGAACTCGATGACCGCGCACTGCATGCCGAGGCAGAGGCCGAGGAACGGGACCCCGTGCTCGCGGGCGAATCCGGCCGCCGCGATCTTGCCCTCGATGCCGCGGAAGCCGAACCCGCCGGGGATCACCACGCCGTCGAGGTCGCGCAGGCGGCCTTCGGCGAGGAGGCCTTCGGCGTCGTCGGACGCGATCCAGTCGATCTCCACCTGCGCGCCGCACGCGTAGCCGCCGTGCTTCAGCGCCTCGGCCACCGAGAGGTACGCGTCGGGCAGGTTGATGTACTTGCCGACCAGGCCGATGCGCACGGGCTCGGTGGCCGCCTCCACCTGCGAGACCAGCGTGCGCCAGTCGGTGAGGTCGGGCTCGTGCTCCGAGAGGTGGAGGGTGTTGCAGATGTAGTCGTCGAGACCCTCGTCGTGCAGCACCAGCGGGATCTCGTACAGCGACGGGGCGTCGACGCAGGAGACGATGCCGTCCTCCGGGACGTCGCAGAGCTGGGAGATCTTCTCCTTCAGCCGCGACGGGATCGGGCGGTCGGAGCGGCAGACGATGGCGTCGGGCTGGATGCCCCGGCTCCGCAGCTCGGTGACCGAGTGCTGGGTGGGCTTGGTCTTCTGCTCGCCCGAGGGGCCGATGAACGGCACCAGCGTGACGTGCACGTAGAACACGTTGTCGCGGCCGACGTCCTTGCGGAACTGCCGGATTGCCTCGAGGAACGGCAGGATCTCGATGTCGCCGACGGTGCCACCGATCTCGGTGATCACGACGTCGACGTCCTCGTCGGCCGCCAGCGCCAGGATCCGGTCCTTGATCTCGTCGGTGATGTGCGGGATCACCTGGACGGTCTGGCCGAGGTACGCGCCGCGCCGCTCCTTCGCGAGCACGTCCTGGTAGATCGACCCGGTGGTCGCGTTCGACTTCTGGGTGAGCGGCACGTCGACGAAACGCTCGTAGTGACCCAGGTCGAGGTCGGTCTCGCCGCCGTCCTCGGTGACGAACACCTCACCGTGCTGGAAGGGGTTCATGGTCCCGGGGTCGACGTTGATGTACGGGTCGAGCTTCTGCATCGTGACCCGGAGACCCCGGGACTTGAGGAGGCGCCCGAGGGAGGATGCGGTGAGGCCCTTGCCGAGGCTCGAGGCAACGCCGCCGGTCACGAAGATGTGCTTCGCCAAGACCTCAGCACTTTCTGTACGGGGCTCCGCTCCCACGCGAATCCGACCGCAGGCGACCGTACCATGCGCCCCCCGACGACCCGCGCACCGGTGTGATCCTCCCGTTCGGTACCGTGCCCGGATGACCAGGGTCGAGACGGCGGAGGCTCCCCCGGTCACCCCGCTGCGGTTCGCGCACTGGCGCTTCGACGCCACCGTGCTCGCGGTCGTGGCCATCCTGCTCCGCCTCCCGGCCTTCTTCGCCGACCGCTCGCTCGTGTTCGACGACGGCGTCTTCGCGTCGTCGGCGCTGGCCATGCGCGCCGGTGAGGTGCCGTTCCGCGACATCTTCTCCAGCCAGGGCCCGGTCTTTCTCCCCCTGCTGTGGGTCGCCGATCTGGTCGGGTTCCGCACCATGGACGCGCCCCGCATCCTCTCGGTCGCGGCCGGCGTGCTCGTCACCATCGCGGTGTACGCGTGCGCGCGGCGCCTCACCACTCGTGCGCACGCGCTGCTCGCGGCGGGCTTGGTCACCACCAGCGGGTCGATCCTCTGGGTGACGGTGCCGGTGAACGCCGACGGCCCGTCGCTCGCCCTGTCGGTGCTGGCAGTGGCGATCGCACTCCGCTACCGCGACGATCCGCACCTGCGCACCGCGGTCGGCATGGGGATCGCAGCCGGCGCCGCGATCTCGATCAAGGCGCTGTCGGTGCCGGCCGTGGTGATCGCGGGCCTGATCGTGCTGCTGTCACACCGACGGGTGCGCGACGCGGCGGCCGCCGCGGGGGTCGCGCTGGCGGTCTACGTGGTGGCCGCGTTGCCGTTCGGGATCGGCCGGGTGTGGGACCAGTCGTACACCTACCACCAGGATTCCCGCCGGGTGAACAGCTACGGCGGGGCCGCGCGCAAGGTCCTCGACACGCTCTGGGACCGCGACCTCCTCGTGGTCCTGGCGCTGTTCCTCGCCGCGATCGCGTTCCTGGTGCGGTGGTTGGTGCGCCGGCAGGCCGGGAAAAGTGGGAAGGCCGGCACGTCCGGTGACCGGGCGACGACGATCGTCGTCGCCGGGCTCGTGCTCTGGATCGTGCTCGTGTTCGCGCTGTTGGTGTGGGAGCCGGCGATGTGGCGGGCGCACATCGCCCACCTCGTCCCGCCGATGGCGCTCCTCGCCGCGCTCCGGCCGGCACCGTGGCCGGTGCTGGCGGTGGTCGGCCTGGTCGCGGCACCGTTCTTCGTGTCGAACAACGAGTCGATCCTCTGGCCCGACGGCTACACCGGCCACGAAGCCGCGCTGGTGCAGCACCTCGAGCGCTTCCCGTCCGACGCACAATTCATCAGCGACGACCCCGGTTGGGTGTGGCGCTCGGGCCACCGGCCGCCGGGCGCGTTCGCCGACACGTCGTACCAGCGCATCGACGACCACGAGATCACCGCCGCGTCACTGGCGAAGGCGGCCGCCGCGCGCGACGTCTGCGGCGTGATCTCGTCCTCACCCATGCACTTCAAGCGGCTGCACGGGCTCGGCGACGCGCTCGCGGCCGAGGGCTACTCCCCGGTCCACTTCGGTCCCGACATCACGCTGTTCGAGCGAGATACCGGCCGCTGCACGATTCAGTGACGCACGACGGCCGGAAACCGGCCGTCATCCGGCAACGAATCGCGTCAGGCGCGGGTGTGCGGCCGGCGGCCGCCGAGCCGGTCGAACCAGCGCAGCGCGGGGACCGCGTCGATGACGCGGCTGAACGAGACCAGCTCGGCGGCGACGTTGAGCGCGAGCAGCACGAGCATCACCCCGAGGCGGATGCTGTCGCGCGAGCCGAGCACCACCGCCAGCCCGAGCACTGCGCCGATCACGTTGGCGCCGGTGTCGCCCAGCATGAGGCGCTCGTGCAGGTCGTCACCCAGGAGGCCGAGCGCCGCGCCCATGACCGGCGCGATCGCGATGCCGATGGGCGCGCTGCCGATCGCGATCGCGATCGGCACGTAGGCCACCAGGCCGAACTTGATGGTGCGCCCGGGCGCGCGGTCGAGCAGGTTGCCGAGGTTGGCGGCGAGGGCGATGAGCAGGGCGTCGACGATGAGCGTGCGCCCCGACTTGAAGCCCGGCGTGGCGACCAGCACCACCGCGACCGCGGCGCCGCCGACGAGCTTGAGCATCCCGGTCGTGACCCGTCCCTCGCGCAGCGCGCGGAGGTGGCCCTTGAAGCCGCGGTCCTCGCCGACCGCGGCGAGGTCGTCGATCAGCCCGAGGAGACCGAAGCCGAAGACGGCGAACAGCACCGCCGAGCGGGCCTCGCTGAGCCCGCTCTCGGGACCGACACCCAGGGCGCCGAGCACCGAGCGGCCGGCGTCGATCACCAGCACGGTGAGGACGATGAACAGTCCGCCCGCCGTCGGCAGCGTGTGGCCGCGGTAGTTCTGCCGTTCGAGCGTGGGCGACGACAGGATCTCGCCGCTCACAATCCGCAGGAACCGCACCGTCACCAGACCCACCGCGAGGGCGACGATCACCGTCACGAGCGGCTCCGAGTCCCGGTGAACACCACTCGGGCCAGCAGGATGACCAGCGCGCTCTCGAACACCGCCGCCATCATGCCCGGGATGGCGATGCCGGAGTCGTTCAACGCGAAGCCGAGCACCGCCACGACGAGCAGCGCCAGCGCGGTCTCGCGCGCGGTGCTCACCCGCTCGAGCAACGGGTGCAGCGAACCCGGCGGCACGAACCACAGGTAGAGCAGCAGGAGCGCGACCACGATGACGCAGCCGAGGAGCAACGAGTGCGGGAGCACCGAGAGGTTCTCGGAGGCCTTGCGCCGCAGCACCAGCGTGGCGCTCCCGAAGTCGGTGCCCGCCTTCTCGAAGAACTTGCCCACGTGCGTGCGCTCGTCCGACGGCCGGAGCAGGTCGAGCAGGCCGACGAGGAGGCCGGCGGCGACGAGCACGCCGACCAGCATCCAGACCGTGCGCCAGCGGAGCTCGCGCCCGAGCAGCAACCAGCCGAGCAACGCGAAGCCGGGCGCGGCCGAGACCGCGGCACCGAAGTCGTTGCCCCAGAACGGCACCACCATGACGACCACGGTGACCGCCAGGAGCACGACGGCGACGCGCACGCCTCGCGGCGTCGGGACCCGCCACGCGAGCAGGCCCGCGAAGAGGACCGCAGCCGCGGCGAGCTGCGAGAAGGTCAGGTTCCCCTGGCCGACGAAGCGGATGCCGATGGTCGGCGAGTACCCGAAGACCGTGTTCCACTCGAGGTGCGCGCCGGTGACGAGGTCGACGAGGTGCAGCGCGACGACGATGCCGAGGCCGACGAGGACCGCGTCGACCGGCCGCCGCCGGGTGACCAGCATGCACGCCAGCGCGATCAGCGTGGCCACGCCGATGACGAACGCCCAGTACGCGCCGAGCCCGCCGTGGCGACCGAAGTGGAGCGGCCCGGCGAGGTACGTGGCGTCGAGGTATCCGAGGAGCCACAGCGCGACGAAGACCAGCGACCCGGCGAGCCACCGCCGGCGCCACCGATCGGCGACCGCGGTCAGGACCGCCAGTCCGCACGCGACGCCGACGACCACCCCCATCGACGCCCCGATGAGGCTGTCTCGGAACAGCCCGTCCTCGTTGACGTCGACGAGGAACCCGGTGCGCGCCGCGAGCGAGCCGCCCGCGTCGCCGGTCTCCATCCGACGCCCCTCCATGTCGTCGGGGCGCTCGAGGCCGAAGTAGGTGAGCACCGTCGGCGCCACGTCGGTGAGGTTGACGAAGCCGTCGCGTTGCGTCGTCGTGGAACGGAGGAGGCCGGGGGCGAAACCGGGCGCCCGCACGGACGCGACGTTCAACGCGTCGCGGCTGCTCGGCGGGGTCGGCCCGAGCACCATCACCATGTCGGAGCGGTCGGTGTGGTCGAGCAGCCGGCCGACGAGACGGTCGGTCGTCTCCAGCGCGTGGGCGCGCATCCGCACCGCCTGCTCGTCCGAGGCGAAGCGCGACGCGAGGTCGGCGCGCACGAGGTCGGAGCCCTCGACCAACACCACCGAACCGGGGCTCCACGAGTCGGCGAACGCGCGCACCACGCGGTCGGCGTCGAGCCGGACGCCGAACGGCGCGGCGGCGTCACGCTGCAACAGCGACGTGTCGACCTTCCCGCGCGGCACCTTGCCGTCGCGTGTCATCAGCGCCGCGACCGCGGCGCGCCGCCACGGCGAGGAGCGCGTCTCGGGCGTGCTCGGGTCCGATCCGTCGCCGTTGGCCACGACACCCCGGGCGATGCCGGCGCGCGCCAACTCGTCGCCGAGCAGGCCCACCTTGGCGCCGTACAGCTCGCTGTCGTTGCTGTCGATGGTGTCGGTGATCGGCATGTACACCAACCCGTTGCCGGCCGGGATGCCGGTGCGGGTGGTGAACACGTCGCCGGCGGGGTCGCGCCCGAACGGTTCGTCGACCCCGAAGCCCTGGCCGCCGGTCGAGCCGTTCCCCACCGCCCGCGCGCCGGCGCCCAGGGTGACGTAGCCGCTCGGGAGCGACGTCGGCCGGTCGACGCCGTTCGTCACCATGGCGCCGACGGCCGACTGCGCGAACAGTCGGTCGAGGTTCGGCGTCTGGGCGTGGTCGAAGTCGGCCCACTCGGTCGCGGGCAGCGAGATCACGAGCACCCGGCCCCGCGACGGTGTGGCCGCGCCCGCGGGCGCGGCGGCGGCGAGCGCGACCAGGCCGATCACGACGGCGACCAACGCGGACGCGCCGACGCGCCGCCAGCCGCGAGGGCTCACGCGTTGACCGGGTCCGGCAGCAGCTTGGTGTTGTCGCCGTAGCCGTAGTGCCCCACGGTCGGCGACGGGCGGAAGAGGTCCGCCATCGCGAGCACCACGGTGGTCGGGCCCTGGGGCTGGTCGAGGTCGTCGACCGTCGACACGCTGCGGGCGAGGTCGCTGTCACGGATCGGCTGGACCGCGTCGGCGCGGGCGGGCCCGTCGGTGGTCTCCACCCACACCCCGGCCACGACCGTCGGCACCTGGGCGGTGTGGAGCGCGCTGGCCAGGGGCAGGGCGACGTCGTCGGGTGGGATCGACCCCTCGTTGCCGACCACGAGCGTGACGCCCGCGTTGCGGCCGGGGAAGTTGGTGATCGTGCTCCCGCCCACCGCGTCGAAGCCGAGGAACCCGGCCTGCTGGAGCACCGCGAGCAGGTCGTTGGCGGCGTCGCTGCCGGGAACCGGGTTGCTCAAACGCTCGGCGAGCTGCTTCCACGCCTCGGTGCGGAGGTTGGTCTTGTTCTTGGTCGTCGAACCGAGCGCGTCCTGGAGCGCCTTGACGTCGTCGCTCGAGTCCAGCTTCCACTTGTCCTCGAGCCAGAGCTTGCCGGTGACGGTGGCGTCGGCCTGCTGCGTGGCGGTGACGAGGTCGTTGACGTTGTTGCTGTTCACGCCGCGCACGGCCACGACACCGACGTCGTCGCCGACCAGGCGCCCACTCACCGCGTAGGGCTGCATGTCCGCGATCGCCTGCGAGAGTTGTCCGTTCGCGGTCGAGAGCTTGTTGTTCTCGCTCTGGATCCGATCGGACTTCGCCTCCACCCGGTCGAGGCGACTGTTGAGGGTGTCGACGACCCCCCGGTCGATCACGCCCGCGCCGATCACGACTCCGAGCGCGAGGGCGAGGAAGATCGCGATGAGGGAGACGACATGGAACCGGAAGTTGATCATCAGCTGTCGAACAGGTCCTTCAGGGTCACCCAGAGCCCGCGCAGGAAGACGTGGATCGGTTCCGCGACGATGCCGACCGCGATCATCGCGATGAGCGCGGCGGCCACGAGCAGGAGGATGTCCAGGCGGCGCACGCGCCCCTCGTAGAGCCGGCTCACCCCCTTGGCGTCGACCAGCATCGGCCCGAGGCGGAGGCGGGTCAGGAACGTCGACGCCATACCGGGGCGGCCCTTGTCGAGGAACTCGACCATGGTGGCGTGCGTCCCGACGGCCACGATCAGCTGCGCCTTCGACTCGTAGGCGAGGAGCATGGCGACGTCCTCACTGGTGCCCTCGGCCACGAACTCGAAGTAGTCGACGCCCCACTCGAGGAGGTTCTCACGTCCGGGGGCCCGCCCATCGGGATGCACGTGGTGCACCAGCTCGGCGCCGCACCCGAGGCCCTTCTCCGACACCGAGTCGAAGTCGCCGATGATGATGTCGGGCTTGAGGCCGTGCTCGAGGAGCGCGTCGGCACCGCCGTCGACGCCGATGAGCACCGGCCGGTACTCGCGGATGTACGAGCGCAGCGCGGCGAGGTCGGAGCGGTAGTCGTGCCCGCGCACGACGACCAGCGCGTGGCGACCGGTGAAGTCGGTGCGGATGGGCGGGAGGGTCAGCGGCTCGAACGTGAGCCGGGCCTCCTTCTGGATGTACTCGAGCGTGTTCTCGGCGAAGCGCTCCAGCTCGGTGCCGATGGTCGCGCGCGCGTCCTCCATCGCGGACTCGATGCCGGCGACACTGAGCACCATGCCGCGGCCGAGCAGCTCGCCGTTGCGCCAGAGCTCACCGTGCTCGATGCGGACGACGTCGCCTTCGTGCACCCGGTCCATCAGCTCGACGCCCACGTCGTCGAGCAGCGTGATGCCCGCGCTCACCACCCGGATCGGACCCCCGTTCGGGTACCGGCCGGAGATGGACTGCGCGCAGTTCACGACCGCGACGACGCCCTTCTCGATCAGCCCGTCCGCGGCGACGCGGTCGAGGTCGCGGTGGTTGATGATCGCGATCTCGCCCGCCTGCAGGCGAGGGATCATGTCCTTGGTGCGCCGGTCGACCCGCGCCACTCCCTGGACGGCGAAGGTCTCGGGTTGCTTCTTGAGGCGCAGCAGGCGGGCCATCAGCGCCGGCCCCGCCGGGTCGGCCGCGCCCGACCGGACGCGCCGGCCGTCTCGAGCAGCTCGGCGGCGTGGCGTCGGGCGTGGGAGGAGTCACCGATGCCCGCGAGCATGCGCGACAGCTCGGCGACGCGCGCGTCACCGTCGACGGTCGACGCGGACGCCACCGTCCGCTCCACCGGTCCTGCCGTTGCCGCGACCACCTGCTCCACGGTCTTCTCCACCACGACCTGGGTGCCGGCGAACGCCGCCACCTGCGCGAGGTGCGTCACGCAGAGGACCTGGTGCCGCGAGCCGAGCGTCTGCAGCAGACGGCCGACCGCGACGCCGGCTTCACCGCCGATCCCGGCGTCCACCTCGTCGAACACCAGCGTCGGCGGCGCCTCTGACAGCACCACGCGTGTCGCCAGCATCGCACGGGAGAGCTCGCCCCCGGACGCGGCCCGGGCGAGCGGTCGGGCCGTCTCTCCGGGGTTGGCGGCCAGCAGGTACACCACCCGGTCCTGACCGTCGTCGGTCGCCTCCCCCGGCTCGACCACCACCTCCATCACCGCCTGGGGCATCGCCAGCTCGTGCAGATGCTCCTCGATCGCCCGGGCCAGCGGCTCGGCGGCCGCCCGGCGGGCGGCGGTGAGCGCCTCCGCCGCCGCCCCCGCCGCCGACTCGTGCTCGGCCCGGCGGGCCTCGATCGACGCCGCCCGTTCCTCGTACCGCTCCAGCTCCGCGAGCCGGGCGGCCGACTCCGACCCGTAGGCGATCACGTCGGCGAGGGTGGAGCCGTACTTGCGGCCGAGCTCGTGGAGCTGGTGGCGGCGGGCGCGCACGGTCTCGACCCGCTCGGGGTCCTCGTCGACCCGCTCGACCTCGTGGCGCAGCTCCTGCTCGATGTCGGCCAGCTCGCCCTGCACGCCCCGCAACCGCCCGGCGAGCCCCGCGAACGGCGCCCGGTCGTCGAGCGCGGCCACCGCGTCCCCGAGCGCGTCGGACGCCGCGCCTTCGAGCACCTCGTACGCGTGCGCGAGCGCGGCGCGGTGGGCGACCACGTCGGCCAGCAGCGCCTCCTCCGCTTCGAGCGCGACGTCCTCGGCGGGGTCCTCGAGCCCGGCGGCGGTGATCTCCTCCACCTGGTAGCGGAGCAGGTCGATCTCGCGGGCCCGGGCGCGGGCGTCCCCGCCGAGGGCCTCGAGCTCGGCGTCGAGCGCGCGCACCGCCGCCCGTTCGTCGCGGTAGCGGGCCCGCGCCTCGAGCGCCGCCGGGCCCGCATAACGGTCGAGGGCGCCGCGCTGCACCGCGGGCTCGAGCAGCGACTGGTGGGCGTGCTGGCCGTGGAGGTCGACGAGTGCGCGGCCGACCTCGGCGAGCTCGCCGACGGTGGCGAGGCGGCCGTCGACGTAGGCGCGGCTGCGGCCGTCACGGGGCAGGACGCGCGCGAGCACCGTCTCCTCGCCGGTGGCGGGGTGGACGAAGCGCCCTTCGACCCGGGCTTCGGGCGCGCCGTCGCGCACGAGCGCGGTGTCGGCACGGCCGCCGACGAGCAGCTCCACCGCTTCGACGATGAGGGTCTTGCCCGCACCGGTCTCGCCGGTGATCGCGGTCATCCCGGGCGCGGCGCCGAGCACCAGGCTCAGGTCGGCGACGATCCCGAGATCGACCACGTGCAATTCGACGAGCATGCGCTACCGGTCGGAGAGGCCGAACTTGGCCTTCAGGATCTGATGGAAGTCGCGCGGCCACAGCGTGACGATGCGGGCCGGGCGTCCGCCGCCCTGGAACGTCACCGCGTCGTCGGCGGCGAGCTCGCCCAGCTCGCGGCCGTCGGCGGTCAGCACCACGCTGTGGTCGTCGCACACGCTGAACCGCAGCGTCTCCTCGGGTGCGAGCACGAGGGAACGGTCGAACAGCATGTGCGGCGACACCGGCGTGAGCAGCACGCACCGGTTGCGCGGCGACACGATCGGGCCACGGGCCGAGAACGAGTATGCGGTGGAGCCGGTGGGCGTGGCGACGATTACGCCGTCGGCCGCGTACGTCGTGAAGTAGGTGCCGTTGATCTCCACCTCGAGGCGCGCCAGCCGGCCGGTGTGCACCTTCTCGAGCACCGCTTCGTTCAACGCGAACCAGCGACCCTGCGCCGTCCCGTCGGACACCACCGTGATCTCGAGGACCATGCGCTCGGCGACTTCGTAGTCGCCGGCCACCAGCCGGTCGAGGGCGGCGTCGAAGTCGTCGGGCTCGACCTCGGCGAGATAGCCCATCTGCCCGACGTTGACCCCCAGCACGGGGACTCCGGCCTCGTAGGCGAGGTCGACGGCGCGCAGCATGGTGCCGTCGCCGCCCAGCGAGATGACGACGTCGAGCCCTTCGGGGTCGAGCGTGCCGCGGCCGTCGTCCGCCGGGCACCGGACGTCGATGCCGTGGGCCACCAACCGCTCCGTGGCGTAGCGGGCCAATTCGGCCGCGGTCTCGCGCGTGGGGTGTGGGAGCAGACCGACCGCGCGCAGGCTCACGGGCCCATCACCGCGAGATCCAGCGTGGCGTCGTCGAGGGCGGGGCCGCGCGCGTCGCATCGCACGAGGAACTCGACGTTCCCGTCGGCGCCGCGCAACGGGGAGGCCATGACGTCGACCACGTGGAGGCCGGCGTCGCGCAGGCCGTCACGCACCTCGTGGAGCACCGCCCGGTGGACCTCGGGGTCACGCACGATCCCGCCCTTGCCGACCCGCGCCCGTCCGGCTTCGAACTGGGGCTTCACCAAGAGGACGAGGTCACCGTCGGGTCGGGTGCAGCGGGTGAGCGCGGGCGCCACGGTGACCACCGAGATGAACGACAGGTCGGCGACGGTGAGGTCGACGGGACCGCCGAGGTCGCCGGGTTCGAGCGCGCGCACATTGGTGCGCTCCCGCACGGTCACTCGCGGGTCGTCGCGCAGCGACCAGGCCAGCTGCCCGCGCCCGACGTCGACCGCGTGCACGTGGGCGGCACCCGCCTGCAGCAGGCAGTCGGTGAACCCTCCCGTAGACGCGCCGGCGTCGAGCGCCCGACGGCCGCGCACGTCGATCGCGAAGCGCGCCAGCGCGGCTGCCAGCTTCTCGCCGCCGCGGGAGACGAAGCGCGGCGCCTCGCCGGTCAGCTGGATCGGCTCGCCCGCGCCCACCAGTCGGGCCGGGGCCTGGGTGGGGCTCCCGGCGACGCGGACGCGTCCGGCGGCGATCGCCTCCACCGCCTGGCGGCGGCTCCCGAGCAACCCACGGCGCACGAGCTCGGCATCGAGTCGCCGGCGCACTGTCACCGGCGCAGGATATGCCGGAGAGGAAGTGGAGCCGTGACCGGACGGGCGGGACGGCGGAGCGCACTCGACCATGAAGCGGAGAGGAAGTGGAGCCGTGACCGTGACGGTGATGGCGACGGCGACGGCGCCTACGGGACCAGCGCGGTGACCAACGCGGGGGCGAGCGCGCCGAGGTCGGCGCCGACGAACGGCGGTGGCGGGTCGGGGATCGCCTCGCCGCCCGGCGGCGCGACCGCGGCGGTGACCCCGGAGAGCACGAGCGCGAACGGCCATCCGAGCGCCGTCGCCAATGCGCCGTCGGTCGACGGCCGGTCGCCCACCACGACGCCGGTGGTGCCGAAGCGCTCGCGGATGATGCCGACGGTCGGTGCCTCCGGCTTGCCCGCGACCTCGGCCCGGCTCCCGGCGGCGGTGGCGACGGCGGCGACCAACGCGCCCGCGCCGGGGATCAGCCCGCCGGGGATCGGATAGGTGGCGTCCAGGTTGGTGGCGACGAAGCGGGCGCCGGCCCGTACCGCCGCCGACGCCCGATCGAGGCCGTCGTAGTCGAACTCCCGGTGGAAGCCGACCACCACCGCGTCGGCGGGACCGTCGTCGACCGCGACCAGGCCGACGTCGGCGAGCGCCTCCCGCACCCCCGGCCCGGCGCAGGCGAGGACGCGGGCGCCGGCCGGGAGCGACCGGGCGAGGAGCCAGGCGGCCGCCATCGCGCTGGTCACGACGTCGGCGGCGGTGGCCGGGACGCCCATGCGCCCGAGCTTGGCGACCACGTCGGTCACCGGCGAGTTGGAGTTGTTCGACACGAACGCCACCCGCAAGCCGGCGGCGCGCAGCTTCGCGATCCCCTCGGCCGCGGGCGTGATCGGCTGGTCGCCCCGCCAGATCACGCCGTCGAGGTCGCAGGCCACGACGGGCGGGGCGCCGTCGGTCACGCGTCGTCGGTGACGCGCGCCAGCGCGGCCCGGTAGTCCTGCTGGTCGGGCCGCATCGCCACCGCCAGCTTGAGGTGCCGGCGGGCACCGAGGTGGTCGCCCCGGCGCATCAGGCACAGCCCGAGCCCGAAGTGGGCGTAGTCGTTGACCGGCTCGATCTCGACCGCGCGCTCGAATTCCTCGCTCGCCTGGGTGAAGCGGCCGGTGCGGAAGTACGCACGGGCGAGCGTCTCCCGCACCGAGCCCTTGTCGGGCTCGAGGTCGCGGGCCCGCTCCAGCGGGATCACCGCGGCGTGGGGGTTCTGCGACGCGAGCAGGCGGTTGCCCTCTTGGAACGCGTCGTAGGCCGATTGCATGGCGAGCTCCTCTCGGAGTGGTCGAGACGTTCGGGGTGGGTGCGGTCTCCGCAGGCACCCGGATCCGGAGGATCGGTGTGCGAGAATCCGGTGACCGTCCCCCGACTGAATCGCGACCGTGCCCGAATTTCTTCCCTTCCCCGGAATCCGCTACCCCGCCGCCGACATCACCGCCGTCAGCGCCCCACCCTACGACGTGATCGAGCCCGAGGCGCGTGCTGCCCTCTACGCGCGCGACCCGCACAATTCGGTGCGGTTGATCCTGCCGGACTCGTACGACGGGGCCGCCTCGACGTTGGCCCGGTGGCGGGACGAGGGCGTGCTGATCACCGACGACACCCCGACCTTCTCGCTCTACCGCATGGACTTCACCGGTGACGACGGCCTTCCGCAGCGCACCACCGGGGTGATCGGCGCGCTGGGTCTCGGCCACCAGCCGGGTGAGGTGATGCCTCACGAGCGCACGCTGCCGAAGGCGAAGAGCGATCGCCTCGAGCTGCTGCGTGCCACCCGCGCCAACCTGGACCCGATCTGGGGGCTCTCGCTGGCTACCGGGCTCTCGACCCTGCTGGCGCAGGCCCACGCCGAGCTCCCCGACTTACCCTCCGCCACCGCGACCGACGAGGACGGCTTCCACCACTCGCTCTGGCGCATCACCGACCCGGAGCGCATCGAGGCGATCCGCGCCGCGGTCGCCCGCGCCCGCCTGGTGCTGGCCGACGGCCACCACCGGTTCGAAACCGCCACCACGTACCGCGCCGAGCGGCGCGCCGCCGGCGTCGACGATCCCGGCGCCGACGGGATCATGACGCTGGTGGTCGAGCTCGCCCCCGGGCAGCTGTGCGTGCGGGCGATCCACCGCCTGCTCGGCAACATCGGAGGGATCGAGCTGCGCGCCGCGCTGACCGGCCCGTTCCGGGTCGACGCGGCCGGCCCCAACGTGCCCGAGGGCGTGGCCGCGCTCGAGGTCGCCATGCGCGAGAGCGGCGGACTCGGCCTCGTCGACCGCGAGGGGCTGGCGCTGCTGCTCCCGGAGGCGGAGTTGGAGGCGCGCATGGACGTCCTCCCCGAGGAGCTGCGTGACGTCGACTCGGCGCGCTTCGACGCCGGGGTGCTCCCCGCCGTGCCCGGCGTCTCGCTCGCCTACCGCAACGACGCCGTCACGGTGGCCGCGCAGGTCGAGAAGGGCGACGCCGACGCCGCGGTGCTGTTGCGACCGGTCACCGTCGACACCATCCGCGCCGCCGCCGCGGCCGACCTGCGCATGCCGGAGAAGACGACCTTCTTCGCGCCCAAGCCGCGCACGGGGATGGTGTTCCGCAGCCTCGACTGACGCGATGGGCGACGTCGCGCCCTCCGGGCCCGGCTCCTAATTGACGTCCCAGGTGGCGCCGGTGCCGATGAGCTTGCCGAGGTCGCCGGGCCCCTGACGCTCCACCGCGTTCACGAGCTGCCGCTGCACCTCGGCCTCGTACGTCGGCCGTTGGATCGACCGGAACACGCCCATCGGCGTCGGCGTCGTCGGTGAGGACGACAGCCGCGACAGCGCGAACGCCAACGCCGGGTCGTCGCGCGTCTCGTCGTGGACGAGGAGCGCGTCCTCCCCCACGTCGGCGACCTCGACGATCTCGCACTCGCCGAAGGCGTTGAGCACGACGCCGCGCTCGTTGTCGGTGCCGAAGCGGATGGGCTCGCCGTGACGCAGCTGGATGAGCATGTCGGCGCGCGCTTCCTTGGCCGTGATCCCCTCGAACGCGCCGTCGTTGAAGACGTTGCAGTTCTGGTAGATCTCGACGAACGCGCTGCCCTGGTGCTCGTGGGCCCGCCGGAACGACTCGAGCATCCCCGGGCGGTCCATGTCGTGGGTGCGGGCCACGAACGTCGCCTCCGCGGCCAGCGCCACCGACACCGGGTTGAACGGGGTGTCGAGCGAACCGAACGGCGACGACTTGGTGATCTTGCCCACCTCGCTGGTCGGCGAGTACTGCCCCTTGGTGAGCCCGTAGATCTGGTTGTTGAACATGATGATCTTCAAGCTCACGTTGCGGCGGAGCGCGTGGATCAGGTGGTTGCCGCCGATGGAGAGCATGTCGCCGTCGCCGCCGATGACCCACACGTCGAGGTCGGGGCGCGCCAACGCGACACCGGTCGCGACCGCCGGTGCGCGCCCGTGGATCGAGTGCAGGCCGTAGGTGTTCATGTAGTACGGGAAGCGCGCCGCGCACCCGATGCCGGAAACGAACACCAGGTTCTCGGGGCGCACCCCGATGTCGGCCAGCTGCAGCTGCATGGCGGCGAGGATGGAGTAGTCACCGCACCCGGGGCACCAGCGGACCTCCTGGTCCGACTGGAAGTCCTTGCGGCTCAGCTTGACCGCGGTGCCGGACCCGTTCTGCTCGCCGTTGCCGTTGCCGTTGCCGTCGACGTCGTTGTCAGGCATCGATCATCTCCACGATCTCGCGCTCGATCTCGGTGGCGCTGAAGGGCAGCCCCTGCACCTTGGTCAGCGATCTGGCGTCGACCAGGTACTGCGCCCGCACCAGCTTCGACAGCTGGCCGAGGTTCATCTCCGGGACGAGCAGCTTCGGGTAGCGGGCGAGGACCTCGCCCAGGTTGGTCGGGAACGGGTTGAGGTGCGCGAGGTGGACGTGCGCCACCTTGGCCCCGGTAGCGCGCACGCGGCGGACGGCCTCGCTGATGGGCCCCCACGTGCTGCCCCACCCGAGCACCAGCAGGTCGGCGTCGGCGTCGCCCTCCACCTCGACCGGCGGGATGTCGGCCGCCACCCGCGCCACCTTGTCAGCCCGGATGTGGGTCATCAGCTCGTGGTTGGCGGGGTCGTAGTTGACGTTGCCGGTGCCGTCCTGCTTCTCGATGCCGCCGATGCGGTGCATGAGGCCGGGGGTGCCGGGGATGGCCCACGGCCGCGCCAGCGTCTCCTCGTCGCGCAGGTACGGCCAGAACTCGCCGTCGTGGTTGGGCTCGGTCGCGAACGGCACCGAGATGTCGGGCAGCGCGTCGATGTCGGGCAGCTTCCACGGCTCGGACCCGTTGGCCACGTAGCCGTCGGTGAGCAGGATCACCGGCGTGCGGAACTTCAGCGCGATGCGGACCGCCTCGAACGCCGCCTCGAAGCAGTGGCTCGGCGAGTACGCGGCGACGATCGGGAGCGGCGACTCGCCGTGGCGGCCGTACATCGCGAGGAGCAGGTCGGACTGCTCGGTCTTGGTGGGCAGGCCGGTCGACGGCCCGCCGCGCTGTACGTCGATCACCACGAGCGGGAGCTCGAGGCTGATCGCGAGGCCGAGCGCCTCCGACTTCAGGTCGAGGCCGGGACCGCTGGTGGCGGTGATGCCGAGCTGACCGGCGAACGCGGCGCCGACGGCGACCGCGGCGGCCGCGATCTCGTCCTCCGCCTGGAGCGTACGGATGCCGAAGTTCTTGTGCTTCGACAGCTCGTGGAGGATGTCGGACGCCGGGGTGATCGGGTACGACGCGTACAGGATCGGCAGGCTGGCCTGCTGGGCGGCGGCGATCAGGCCGTAAGCCACCGCGAGGTTGCCGGTGATGTTGCGGTAGCGACCAGGCTCGAGCTTGGCCGGCTGGATCTGGTAGTGCTCGAGCAGCTCGGCGGTCTCGCCGAAGTGCAGCCCGGCCTTGAACGCGGCGAGGTTGGCGTCGCGCACCTGCGGGCGGGACGAGAACTTCTGCTCGATCCACTCGAGCGTCGGGTCGACCGGCCGGGTGTACATCCACGAGATCAGTCCGAGGGCGAAGAAGTTCTTCGACCGCTCGGCGTCGCGCGGCTTGACGCCGAGCTCCTTGCAGGCTTCGAGCGTGAGGCTCGTCATCGGTACCTGCACCACGTGGTACGAGGCCAGCGAGCCGTTGTCGAGCGGGTTGGCGTCGTACCCGACCTTGGTGAGGTTGCGGTCGTCGAACGCGTCGGAATTGACCAGGATGGTGGAGCCCGGCGGCAGCTCGGCGAGATTGGCCTTGAGCGCCGCGGGGTTCATGGCCACGAGCACGTTGGGGGCGTCGCCCGGCGTGACGATGTCGTGGTCGGAGATGTGCACCTGGAAGGAGGAGACGCCGGCGATGGTGCCGGCCGGCGCCCGGATCTCGGCCGGGTAGTTCGGCATGGTCGCCAGGTCGTTGCCGAACACCGCGCTGACGTCGGTGAAGCGGTCGCCGGTGAGCTGCATGCCGTCGCCGGAGTCACCGGCGAACCGGATGACGACGTCTTCCAGGTTCTCGGGCTCGAGCGATCTGGTCTCGGGTGTTGCGGTCACGCGTCCCTCACCTCGTTGTGTGGGCTCTGGCGGGAAGTGGCGCTTTCGAGTGTACCGAGGGCGTGCGCCCGTCCCGGGATGCGGGCACACCGCGCGCCCCGGGGTGCGCCCGGTGTCACTCCAGCACCTCCAACGCCCGGAGCGCCTTGCGCAGCGCGGCGTCGATCCGACGACGATCGCGGGCCCGACCGACCAGCTCGGCCTCGACGTCGACCCGCGAGCCCACGCCGCCCGGCCGCTGGTAGAAGCGCCGACGCAGGCGGCCGACCACCACGAGGACCTCCCCGGCCTCCAGGGTGTCGATCCAGGCGGGTGGATCCCACACGGTGACGGGCACCGACGTGGCGCGCTCGTCGCCGGCGGGGCCCGCCGGGCACCGGATCGCCAGGGTGGCGAGGCGGGTGCCCGACTCGAGGACGCGCAGCTCGGGCGGCGCCGAGCACGGGCCGCACAGCACGCCCAGGTTGACGGTGGTGTCGTTGGTGGTGGAGGACATGGCTTCCCCTCGGAACCGATCCGGGTCGGGATCTCTCGGCGGGGGGAAGCGGCGACGGGGAGTCCGGTGCCGACGTTACGAGGGGGGTACGACGGTCATCCGTCGGTCGGCGTCGCCGCAGTGGGCGCGGTGCGCGCCCGACCGTTCCAGGCTCGTTCGATCTGGCGCATCAGCGCGGGGTAGACGATCGCGTGCCGGAACGGCCGGATGAGCGCCATGTACAGCTCACCGAACCGGCCGCGCGGCTTCACCAGGACCGCCATCCGCCCCTCGTAGCGCCGGCCCTCGGGGAGGCCGCGACCCTCGTCGACCCAGCCGAGGTGCATGACGCCGTGAACGGTCGGGTTCGACAGCTCGGCCGCGAACTCGACGTCGGTGCGATACAGCGGTGTGAACGGTAGGGAGGCGAACTCGAGACCGGCGGCCGTCCCTCGCAGGTCCTCGGGCAGCCGTTCCGCCAGCGATGTCTCGTGCGTGCCCGGGATCGACCGCGTGGGAGCTCCGGCGGCCGGGGCGGCGATGCGACCGAGGCCCAGCGTTCGGCCGAGCCCGTCGCGGGCCCGCCAGAGCACGCGGGTCGGGAGGGACGTGGCGTGGGCCGGATCGGAGGAGACCATGAGCTCGACGAGCCCCTGGAAGTCGTCGGCGTCACCGTGCACCGGGAGGGCCCAGACGTCCTCCACCGTGAAGTCCGGGACGAGGTCGTGGATGCGCCACGGGTGGGCGGCGTGCGCGGCGTCGGGGAGCCTCACCCCTTCATCCTCATCCTCATCCTCATCCGAGCGCGGCGAGGCGCTCGGCGACGTCGGCGAAGGCGGGATCGGCGCGTCGCACCTGGTGGAACAGCTCGCGGGCCCGGGCCAGGTTGCCGGCCCGCTCCTCGAGGTCGGCGAGGGCGTACCACAGCCGGAGGTGGTGCTCCTTCGGGGCCTTCACCGGTTCGGCCCGCTTCCGGAGCAAGGCGAGCGCCTCGGGCAGGCGGCCCTGGTCGGCCAGCGCACCCGCGTAGACGATGCGGCCCTCGGCGACGAGCTCGGCCGACGGCGACACCGACGCCAGCTCCAGCCACAGCTCCTCGACCTTGCGCCACCGCCGCTGCGCCCGGTAGCAGTCCATCAGCACCGGGTTCTGGTCGACCGAGTCGCTCAGGTCGGCGTAGGCCTCGAGCTCCTTGGCCGCGGCCGCGTAGTTGCCGATGCGGTACTGGGCCAGGCCGGTGAGCTCGCGCACGCTGGGGGAGGCCGGCAGCTGCTCCCGGAGCGGGCGGAGGATGCGCAGCGTCTCCCGCTCGCGGTCGTGGGCGAACGCGTCGGCGGCGGCCATGAGCGTGCCGAGCGCCCGGTTGGCGTTGCGGCCCGCCAGCTTTGCCATCTCCTGCTGCACGTCGGACGGACCGCGCTTGCGCCGGCGGCGCGTGGGGGCCGACGGCTGAGCCCGCCGCGACGGGCGCGGGGTGGTGTCGCGCTCGCTGCGCTTCCCCACCGTCCGCAGCGCGGGCCGTTCGCCGTCCCGCGCGCTCGGCTGCCGGCGGTCCGACGTCCCGGCTCCCCTGCTCCGGGTGCCGCGCTGCTCCCTGGTCTCCTCGTCCCTGCGGTCCACCGAGTACGGGCCGAAGCCGCCGCCCTCCTTGCGCCGCGTGGTGGCGTCCCCTCGCCCACCGCGCGTGCCCTGGTCGCGCCGGTCGCCGCGACCGGCACCCTGGCCACCGGCCCGGGAACCGGATCCCGAGGACCGGCCACCGGACGCGCCGGCGCGTCCGCCCGAACCGGCCGTGCCCGAGCCGCCCTTCCGGCCACCGGTGGAACCACTCCGCCTGGCCGGCGGCCGCCCCTGGCCGCCGCCGCGTCGTTGCTCTGTCATCGTGAACCCGATCTGATGTGGGTGGTGAGCTTACGGGCGGCGCGAAAACGCCCCCGCCGCGGCGATCACTCGCGCGGCGGGGGCGTCCGAGAAATCCCGGCGACGACCTACTCTCCCAGGGGGTTCCCCCCCAAGTACCATCGGCGCGGGCGGTCTTCACTTCCGTGTTCGGGATGGGAACGGGTGTTTCCCCGCCGCAATTGTCACCGGAAACCTTGTGCCACGAGGGCACGGATTCAGTTGTCAAAGCCCTCAGTTGAGAGCTCCAGAGCGAGCACGAGCGTGGGTGCGCAAAGAGAAGAAAGAACCCAAGCCCTCGGCCGATTAGTACCGGTCGGCTGAACACGTCACCGTGCGTACACCTCCGGCCTATCAACCTGGTCGTCTACCAGGGGCCTTACCTGGTTAACCCAGTGGGAGATCTCATCTCGAGGCAGGCTTCGCGCTTAGATGCTTTCAGCGCTTATCCTTTCCGCAGGTAGCCAACCAGCCGTGCCTTTGGCAAGACAACTGGCACACCAGAGCTGCGTCCGTCCCGGTCCTCTCGTACTAGG
>DATBBL010000064.1:0-3413 GCA_036271015.1 Acidimicrobiia bacterium | reverse complement strand
CGTACGGGAAGTACCGCGGGTCGAACATGAGGTTGCGTCGGATGCGGTTCCACTCGACGAAGTCGGCGAACGACCACACGGTCAGCACGTCGACGTCGTCGCCGAGGTCGGGCCCGGCGTCGCACGACACGAAGGTCGCCCCGGCGCGCTCCATCAACGGGACGCCCTGCGCGCGCACGAGCGCCAGGAACTCGTCGACGTCGGCCGCCGCGATCTGCTGCTGGTCGACCAGGTGGACGGCCATGCCGCCGCTCAGACGGCGGCGCGCAGCTCGCGCTTGAGCTCGGTGATCTCGTCGCGCAGGCGGGCCGCTTCCTCGAACCGCAGGTTCGTCGCCGCGTCGTGCATCTCGTCCTGCAGGGTCTGGATGAGGCGACCGAGGTCGTCGGGCGGCACGTCGGCCAAGTCGAACACCGCCGAACGCTGCGGTTGACGCCCTCTCCCCCGGCCCCGGCCCCGCCCACTCGACGGCGTGTCGCCGTCGGAGCCGCGCAGCATCTCGAGGATGTCGGTGACCTTCTTGCGCACCGTCTGCGGGTCGATGCCGTGCTCGGCGTTGTACTCGAGCTGCTTCTTGCGTCGCCGGTTGGTCTCCGAGATGGCCCGCCGCATCGAGTCGGTCATCTGGTCGGCGTACATGATCACCTGACCCTCGACGTTGCGGGCGGCGCGGCCGATGGTCTGGATGAGCGCGGTCTCGGAGCGGAGGAAGCCCTCCTTGTCGGCGTCGAGGATCGCGACCAGCGACACCTCGGGCAGGTCGAGGCCCTCCCGCAGCAGGTTGATGCCGACGAGCACGTCGAAGTCCCCGAGCCGGAGGCCGCGGAGGATCTCGACCCGCTCGAGGGTGTCGACCTCGCTGTGCAGGTACCGGACGCGCATGCCCAGCTCGAGCAGGTATTCCGTGAGGTCCTCTGCCATCTTCTTGGTGAGCGTGGTCACGAGCACCCGCTGGTCCTCGTCGGCGCGGAGCCTGATCTCGTGCACCAGGTCGTCGATCTGCCCCTTCGTGGGCTTCACCACGACCTCGGGGTCGATGAGGCCGGTCGGGCGGACGATCTGCTCGACCACCTGGGTCGAGTGCTCGATCTCGTAGTCGCTCGGCGTGGCCGACAGGAACACGACCTGGTTCACCTTGTCGATGAACTCGTGGAATCGCAGCGGGCGGTTGTCCATCGCCGAGGGCAGGCGGAACCCGTGGTCGACCAGCGTGTCCTTGCGCGACTTGTCGCCCTCGTACTGGCCGTGCAGTTGGGGCACGGTCTGGTGCGACTCGTCGAGCACGACGAGGAAGTCGTCGGGGAAGTAGTCGAGCAGCGTGTAGGGCATCTGGCCGGCGGCCCGACCGTCGAGGTGGCGCGAGTAGTTCTCGATGCCGGAGCACACGCCGATCTCGCGCAGCATCTCGAGGTCGTAGGTGGTCCGCATCCGCAGCCGCTGCGCCTCGAGGAGCTTGCCCTTCTCCTCGAACCAGGCGAGGCGCTCCGCCAACTCCACCTCGATGCCGTCGATGGCGCGCTTCATGTGCTCGTCGGACGTCACGTAGTGCGAGGCGGGGAAGAGCACCAGCCGCTGGAGCTCCTCGACGATCTCGCCGGTGAGCGGGTCGACCGACGCGATGCGCTCCACCTCGTCACCGAAGAGCGAGATCCGGACGCCGCGCTCCTCGTAGGCCGGGAACACCTCGATGGTGTCGCCGCGCACCCGGAACCGGTTCCGGGCGAAGTCGAAGTCGTTGCGCTCGTACTGCAGCTCGACGAGGCGGGCGAGGATCGCGCGCTGCTCGCGCTCCTCCCCCACGTCGAGGATCAGGCACTGGCGGGCGTATTCCTCCGGACCGCCGAGCCCGTAGATCGCCGACACCGACGCCACGATGATCACGTCGCGCCGGGACATCAGCGCGCTGGTGGCCGAGTGGCGCAACCGGTCGATCTCGTCGTTGATCGACGAGTCCTTCTCGATGTAGGTGTCGGTGGACGGCAGGTAGGCCTCGGGCTGGTAGTAGTCGTAGTAGGAGACGAAGTACTCGACCCGGTTCTTCGGGAACAGCTCCCGGAACTCGCTCGCCAGCTGGGCGGCCAGCGTCTTGTTGGGCGCCAGGATCAGGGTCGGCCGTTGCACCTTCTCGATGACCGCGGCCGTGGTGAAGCTCTTGCCGGAGCCCGTGATCCCGAGCAGCGTCTGGAACCGGTCGCCCCGTTCGATGCCTTCCGCGAGCGCGGCGATCGCCTCGGGCTGGTCGCCCGCGGGGGCCAGATCGGTGACGAGCTCGAGTGCCGGCATCAACGTGATGCTAACGGTGGGGTGCGACGGTTATTCCGGGGGCGTCCGCGTGCGGAGGTCGTCCCAGATCTCGTCGACCTGGCGGGCCAGTGACTCCAGGTCGCCCCCGTTGTCGACCACGTGCGTGGCCACCTGGCGGCGCTCGTCGTCGGTCGCCTGGGCCGCCATCCGCCGCTCGGCGTCGTCGCGGGCCACGCCCCGGGTCTCGAGCCGGTCCAGGCGCAGGCCCACCGGCGCCTCCACCACGATGACCGCCACGTAGGGCCGGGTGGCGGCGTTCTTGCTCTCCACGAGGAGCGGCACGTCGCAGACGACGACCGCGTCGTCGGGCGCCTCCTTGATGCGCCGTTCGAACTCCTCGCCGATCGCGGGCCAGGTGATGTCGCCCAGGGCCTTGCGACCGTCGGCGTCGGCGAAGGCGATCGCGGCCAACGCCGGCCGGTCGAGGCGTCCGTCGCCGTCGAGGATCCCGGGCCCGAACCGCTCCACCAGCGCGGCGAGCGCGGGCTCCCCGGGTTCGACCACTGCCCGCGCGACCTCGTCGGCGTCGACGACGACCGCGCCCCGCTGCCGCAGCAGCTCCGACACGGTCGACTTGCCCGAGCCGATCCCACCCGTGAGCCCGACCAGCAGCATTGTGACCGATGCTACAGCGCCGCGATTCGCGCTCTCAGTGCTCAAGATTCTCACGCTCTGTGTCGTTACTGCACCCACGGACACCACAGTCCGCGGTCCCGTTCGGGGGCGTGTACAGAAGCAGAGAGGGTCCAGTTCCATGAACCTGTTCGTGTTGCGTACCTGGCTGGAGGCGAAGTTCGCCAAGGACGAGCGTGGCGCTTCGATGGTGGAGTACATCCTCCTCGTCGCCCTCATCGCCCTCGCGGTCATCGCTGCGGTCGTGTTCCTCAAGGACCAGGTGAACGGCAAGTTCAACGACGCCGGCAGCAAGCTGTCGAGCTCGGGGAGCTGAGCAGATTCACCTCGCAAGCGTCGGCGGGGTTCCGGCCGGACTGACTCGAGTCCGGTCGGAACTCCGCCGATTGACAGACCGGTGGAAGCCGGCACGAAACCATCCTCCGGGCGTGCGGCTCGGGCACTCAGAAGGGGCAATCACAATGAACCTGTTCGTC
>DATBBL010000063.1:0-32597 GCA_036271015.1 Acidimicrobiia bacterium | reverse complement strand
CCGCACCGGCGTTGTACACCCCCACCCCGGGCACCACGAACGCCACGCCGGGACGGCCTCCCCCCCGGGCGTACCCGTCGGCGAGGTAGGTGGTGCCCTGCTCGTGCCGGGTGGTCACGAACTGGATCGACGGCTCGTCGTAGAGGCCGTCGATCGCGTGCATGGTCTGGTCGCCGGGCAGACCGAACACGTGGCGAACGCCCTCGCGAGCCAGTTGCCGGGCGAACGCCCGGCCGCCCGTCATGGTCTCGGTCATCGACCGTATACGTTATCCAATTCTCACCGGACGCGACCGACCCGGCCCGCGCCGCGGGGCGGCCGGCCGTCGAGCGGCCTCAGTGGGCGGGGCGCGGTGGCGGGCGCGCGAGGTCGGACTCGCGGCGCAGCCCGATGGTCCGCCGCGAGATGCGCCAGCCGGCGGGCGTCCTCACCGCGATGTCGTCGTAGGTCCCGCTCCCCGAGAGGCCGCCCGCGAGCAACGAGAGGACCTTGCTGCGGATGCGCACGGTGCCGTCGGGATCGGTGGTCACGACCGGGGTGGTGACGTGGTGCGCCACCGGGTGCCGGGCGCCGACGTAGGACGCGATCACCGGGTCGATGCCGCGCAGCGGCGGGTTGCCGAAGGCGCTGGTGTCGAACTCGACGTCGTCGGTGAAGATCTCGCGCAGCCGGTCGTAGTCGCCGTCGTCGACGATGAGCGCGTACTGGTACACGAGCTGGTGGAGGGCGATGGTGTCGTCGGCGGACAGCCCGCTCGCGGTCATCGTGGATACATTATGAGAATTCCGGCCGACAGGGGGATGCCGTGGAGCTGGGCCTCAATCTGGTCATGGTCAGGCCCGAGCACATGCCGGAGGTCGCGTCGCGAGCCGAAGCGGCCGGCTACGGCGCGGTGTTCGTGCCCGACCACGTGGTGTTCCCCGCGCACGTCGACAGCGCGTATCCGTACAGCCCGGACGGCACGTTCCCGTTCCCACTCGACACGCCGCTGTACGACCCGTGGATCGTGCTCACGTCGATCGCGGCGACGACCTCGACGATCAAGCTCGGCACCGCGGTCTACGTGCTGCCGCTCCGCCACCCGTTCGTCACCGCCCGCGCGGTCACGTCGCTCGACGTGCTGTCGGGTGGGCGCGTGGTGCTCGGTGTGGGTGCCGGCTGGCTGGCGGAGGAGTTCACCGCCCTCGGCCTCGACCCGAAGCGGCGCTTCTCCCGCACCGAAGAGTGCATCGAGGTGCTGCGCGCGCTCTGGACCGAGACGACGCCGTCGTACCACGGCCGCCACTTCGACTTCGAAGCGGTGCACTTCGCACCGCGGCCGGCCACCGACCCGCACCCACCGATCCTCCTGGGCGGTGACTCCGATCGGGCGCTCGGGCGCGCCGCCCGATTCGGTGACGGCTGGATCTCGGGAGGCACCGCCAACGACGTCGCCGCGATCGAGGCGACGGTCACGAAGCTCCGAGCGCTCCGGGCCCGCACCGCGGCCACGACACCGTTCGACATCACCGTGCTGCTGCCGAGGCCGACGGTCGACGACCTCGACCGGCTCGAGGCACTCGGCGTCGACCGCGTGGTGATCATGCCGTGGAACCGCGGCCGCGACGCGATCCCCGCGCTCGAGGCGTTCGCGGAGACCGCCATGGCGCGCGCCTGATCCGTGAGCGACGCCGAGCACGCGCTGCCGGCCCACGCCCAGCGCGACGGGACCAAGCCCGCGGTCGTGATGGGTGCGACGGGGGAGACGGTCACCTACGCCCAACTCGACGCCCGCTCGAACCAGGTCGCGCAACTGCTGCGCGCCGAAGGCCTGCAGCCGGGCGATCACGTGGCGCTCTTCCTCGAGAACGATGCCCGGTACCTGGAGATCGTGTGGGCCGCGCAGCGGTCGGGCCTCTACTACACCCCCGTCAGCTCGCTGCTCACGCGCGCGGAGCTCGACTACGTCGTCGGCGACTGTGGGGCAGTCGCGCTGTTCGCGTCGGGGACGCTCGCGCACGCGGCCGCCGGTATCGGCGACCGGCTACCGCGTGTACGGGTGCGGCTGGCGGTCGGTGGCGACCTCGACGGGTTCGACGACTACGACGCGGCGCGCGACCGCGCGCCGTCCGCGCCGGTGCAACCGGAGGTCGCGGGGAGCGAGATGTTCTACTCCTCGGGCACCACCGGCCGCCCCAAGGGGGTGCGCAAGCCGCTCACGCTGGAACCCGCGTGGGCGATCCCCGGGTACTTCCCGACGTATCGCGACCTGTACGGCTTCGACCGCGGCACCGTGTGGCTGTCGACCGGCCCCTTGTACCACGCCGGCCCGCTCTACGGGTGCCTGGCGACCCACCGCGCCGGCGGCACCGTCGTGGTGATGGAGCGGTTCGACCCCGCCGAGGCGCTCCGGCTGATCGAGCGGTACCGGATCACCCACGCGCAGTGGGTGCCGACGATGTTCAGTCGCATGTTGAAGCTGCCGCCCGAGCAGCGGATGCGTCACGACCTCTCGAGCATGCGCTTCGGTGTGCACGGCGCGGCCCCGTGCCCGGTCGCGGTGAAGCAGGCGATGCTCGAGTGGTGGGGCCCCATCCTCTATGAGTTCTACGCCGGCACCGAGGGCAACGGCATGACCCTGATCTCCGCCGAGGAGTGGCTGGCCCGGCCGGGTTCGGTCGGGCGGTCGGTCCTCGGGGTCGCCCACGTCGTCGGCGACGACGGCCGCGAGCTCGGACCGGGGGAGACGGGCACGGTCTGGTTCTCCGACGGGTTCACCTTCGAGTACCACGGCGATCGCACCATGACCGACGAGGCCTACGACGATCGGGGCTGGTCGACCCTTGGCGACGTCGGTCACCTCGACGAGGACGGCTACCTCTACCTCACCGACCGGCAGGCGTTCATGATCATCGCCGGGGGCGTGAACATCTATCCGCGCGAGATCGAGGACGTGCTGGTGCTGCACCCGAAGGTCGCGGACGTGGCGGTGATCGGCGTGCCCAACGACGACCTCGGGGAAGAGGTGAAGGCGCTCGTGCAGCTCGTCGACGGCGAGGCGCCGTCCGACGCGGTCGCGGCCGAGCTGCTGGAGCACTGTCGGGGTCAGCTCGCGCGGGTCAAGGTGCCGCGCTCGATCGACTTCGTCGACGTGCTGCCACGGCTCCCCACCGGCAAGATCCAGAAGCACAAGCTGCGCGCGCCGTACTGGGAGGGACGCGCGTCGCGCCTGGTGTAGTGCTCGCGGCCGACGCGCTTGCCGGTTGCTCCTCGCGTCTCTACCCTGCGCCATGTTCGCGCAGGGGAGGAGAGCCATGAGCACCGGCGACGACACCTCCCCGAAGCCCGGCTTCTTCCTGGGCATCGTCCAGAAGATCACCATGACCCGAACCGGTTCGTGGATCTACGGACGGGTCGTGCCGCCGATCGACCGCGTCCTCATGGTGAAGACCAAGGGGAAGCTGTCGCTGAGTCCCGGCGACACCGGGGGCACCGGGGGCCTCGCGCTGCTGACCACGACGGGCGCGAAGAGCGGCAAGCCGCGCCACACCCCGCTCGGCTACGCACGCGACGGCGACGCCATCGTCATCATCGCGTCGAACGCGGCGCACGAGCGGAACCCTTCGTGGTACTTCAACATCAAAGCCAACCCCGAGGTGATGCTCACGCTGCGAGGCGGCCATCAGGGCGACTACCGCGCCGAGGAGGTCCCGCAGGGGGCCGAGCGCGAGCGACTCTGGGCCGTCGCGTGCGAGATGTATCCCGGCTTCGCGGACTACCAGACCCGGGCCGACCGGTTGATCCCACTCATCCACTGCACGCCCCTGGTGCGGTGATCTCGCGGACGTCCCGCGGCGCGGGTCACGTCGCCGAGGCCGCGTCGCGGTACGGCTTCAACAGCAGGCGTGACACCGTGGCGACGTGGGTCTCGTCGGGGCCGTCCCAGATGCGCCCGAGGCGCGCTTCCTTGTAGAAGCGCTCCAAGGGGAGGTCGCCGGTCACCCCGAGACCTCCGTGCACCTGGATCGCACGGTCGACCGCGTTGTGGAACATGCGCGCGGTCAGCACCTTGATCATCCCGATCTCGACGCGCGCGGCGTCGCCGCGGTCCATCTGCTCGGCGGCGTCGAGCGCGATGTGCCGGCAGCTCCGGATCTCGGCCGCGGTCTCGAACACCATCTGCTGGATGAGCTGCTTGTCGGCGAGGGGACCGCCGAACGCCACCCGGCGGACGGCGCGGTCGCACATGAGGTCGTAGGCACGTTCGGCACGACCGAGGAAGCGCATGGCGTGGAACACGCGACCGGGGCCGAGACGCTTCTGGCCCAACAGGAAGCCCTGGCCCCGAGCGCCGAGGAGGTTGCCGGCGGGGACGCGCACGTCGTCGTACTCGACCTCACAGTGGTCGCCCTCGAGCTCGCCGAACACCGGCACCGCCCGGACGATGTTGTACCCCGGGGTGTCGGTCGGCACGATGATGGCGGAGAACGCGAGGTGCGGGCGCGCCGCGTCCTCCTCGGTGCGGGCGATGACGGTCGTGTACTTCGCGTAGTGCGCCAGGCTGGTGAACCACTTGCGGCCGTTGATCACCCACTCGTCACCGTCGAGGACCGCGGTCGTCTGGAGCTGCGTGGCGTCGGACGACGCGACCGCGGGCTCGGTCATCCCGAAGCTCTGGATGATCTCGCCGTCGACGAGCGGCCCGAGGTAGCGGTCGCGCCACTCGGGCGACGCGAACTCGTGCAGCATCAGCGAGTCCTGCAGGGTGCCGGTGCCGAACACCCAGACCGCGGGCTCCGAGAGACCGATGACCTCGTTGACGTAGACGTAGTCGAGGAACGGCATGCCGCCGCCGCCGACCTCCTTCGGGTGCCCGATCGCCCAGAGGCCCTCGGCCTTCGCCTGCGCGCGCAGCTCGGCCATGAGGGCGGCGCCGGGATCACCGGTGACCCACCACGAGTACATCTCCTGCTCGCGCGGGATGATCCGCTCCTGCACGAACTCGAGGAACCGGTCGCGGATCGGGCGGACGTGCTCGGGAACGGGAAGATCCATGTGCGTTGCTCGCTCTCACCACTCGATGGACACGGGAAGGGCTTGCGGACCGCGCAGCGAACCGCCGCGCGGGCGCGCCGCCTCGACGTCGAGGAGCTCGACGTGGCGGGTGCGCTCGAGGACCACGTCGAGCGCGACGCGCATCTCCTGGCGGCCGAGCCAGGCGCCCAGGCAGAAGTGCTCACCGAGGCCGAAGGTCAGCATCTCCTGGGGCCGCCGGTCGAGGTCGAAGCGGTCGGGGTCGGGGAACATGGCCGGGTCGCGTCCGGCGGCGGCGAACGAGTACACCATCGGCGCATCGGGCGGGAGCTCGACGCCGTGGAACTCCGCCCCCTCGGCGCGCGCCCGGCGAGGCAGGTTGCCGACCGGCGGCTCCCAGCGCAGCGCCTCCTCGATCGCCCAGTCGCGCGCGTCGACGTCGTCGCGCACGCGGTCGAGCAGCTCGGGCCGCTCCAGCAGCGCGAAGAACAGGTTGCCGATCGCGTTGGTCGTGTTGTGGGTCCCGGCGGGGAACAGCAGGCGCAGGAACGAGAGGATCTCCTCGTCGTCCAGCCTGCGCCCTTGGAACTCCCCGCCCACCAACGTGCTGATCAGATCGTCGCCGGGCTCCTCCCGGCGTTGCTGCATGACCGGCTCGAGGAACGCGGTGAACTCGGCCTTGGCGGCCAGCGCGCCGTCCGGGTCGAACGGGTAGGTGAACAACGCGTTCGACCACCGCTCGAGCGCATCGGAGTCCTCGGCCGGGAGGCCCAGCAGCCGGGTGATCACCTCCATCGGAAGGCGGTGGGTGAGCACGGCACGCAGGTCGACCGGTGAGGCGCCGGCGAACCGGTCGACCACGCGGTGGCACGCCGGCTCCAGCACCTCGGGGCGGTACGCCGCCATGCGCTGGCGCCGGAAGGCCGGCGACACGACCGCGCGGTTCCGGGTGTGCTCGTCGCCCTTCATCGAATTGAGCGTGCGCCCGGTGGCCGGATCAGTGGTGCGCGAGTACGAGGCCGCGGAGGGAAAGGTCTCCTCGTCGCGCAGCGCGTCGCGCAGGGCCTCGTAGGTGAGGACGATCCAGGCCCGCTCGCCGTTGCAGCGGACCTCGACCACCGGCCCTTCCTCGCGCATCGCGGCGAGGGCCTCGTGCATGCCCGGGAGGTCGTCCATGGTGACGTTGATCTCGGGATGCGCCACCCGTGGTCCCCCGCTGTCGTTCGCCGTGCGGTCCGCCGCGGCGGAGTTCATAATGTATCCAAACTGTCGACGTCGATGCCGGGTGCCACCGGGCTGCGGATCGGAGGGGGAACGTGGCCGTGGAGGAGCAGGACCCGGGCGGGTTGCGGGCGCGCCTCCCCGACCTCGTCGCCACCTGGCGGCCGGGGGAGACGGTCGCCGCGGTGCGCACCCTCGAAGGGGGCAAGTCGAGCCTGACTTACCTCGTCGCCCTCGAGCACGGCGCGGCCGTGGTGGTGAAGATGGCGCCTCCGGGACTGCCGCCGACGCGCAACCGCGACGTGTTGCGCCAGGCACGGGTGCAGGAGGCGGTCACCCGGTCCGGGCGCGCCCCCGTCGCGCCGGTGCTCTTCACCGACGCGGGCGCGCCACCCGAGGTGCCACCGCTCTACGCCATGGCCTTCGTGGAGGGCGAGTCGTTCGAGCCGTTGCTCGACGCGATCGCCGAGCTCCCACCGCCGGCGACGATCCGGGGCCGGCAGCTCGCAGCCGCGCGCGCGCTCGCGGGGCTGCATTCGATCGCGCCCGGCGCGGTGGGTCTGGCCGACGAACCCGAGGTGACCCTGCTCGACGAGGTCGAGCGCTGGACCCGCATCTTCGAGACCGTGCCCGACGACCTCCGTCCCGGGTGCCGGGCGCCGGCGGCGGCGCTGCTCGCTCGGCTGCCGGCGCCGATGCCGTCGACCGTCGTCCACGGCGAGTTCCGCCTCGGCAACCTGCTGGCGCAGGGCGACGACGTGGCCGCGATCATCGACTGGGAGCTCTGGACCCGGGAAGACCCCAGGGTCGACCTGAGCTGGTTCCTCTCCTACGTCGACGCCGACGAGCAGCCCTCGGCGATCCGGCCGACACCGCCCGGGATGCCGACCCGAGCCGAGCTGCTCGGCGCCTACGAGGAGGCGGCCGGCGCCCCGGTCGCCGACCTCGAGTGGTTCGACGCCCACGCCCGGTTCAAGATGGCGGCGATCGCCGCGCTGGTGAACAAGCACAACCGCCGGCGGGCGCGCCCGGACCCCGAGCAGGAGGCGTTGGTGCCGGTGATCGGCCGGCTCCTCGAGCAGTCGCTGGCGATCCTCGACCGCGCCCCGACCCGTCCGAGCAGGAGGTAGCCCGTGCCCTTCGAATCGATCGACGGGATCGAGGTGACCCTGCAGGATCACCTCCTCCGCATCCGGCTGAACCGCCCGGACCACCACAACGCGATGACGCCCGATCACATGAACCACGTGTCGAAGCTGTGCGCGCAGGCGGAGGAGGACGACGACGTGCGCGTCGTGCTGCTCACCGGTACGGGTGACTCGTTCTGCGCCGGTGCCGACCTCAGCGGCGTCGACCTCTCCGCGAGCGGCGGGCAGATCCCACCGGTCTCGATGTCGCGGAACCTGTTCCTGGCCCTCCTCGAGCTCAGCAAGCCGCTGGTCGGTGCGATCAACGGCGTCGCCGCCGGCGGGGGCCTCGGGCTCGCGCTGTGCTGCGACATCCGGCTGGGCTCCGACGACGCCCGGTTCGCCACCTCGTTCAGTCGCATCGGTCTCACCGCCAACGACGCAGTCGCGTGGCTGCTCCCGCGGATCGTCGGCATCGCCAAGGCCATCGAGCTCATCGCCATCGCCCGGCCGATCGACGCCGCCGAAGCCGAGCGAATCGTGCTCATCAGCTACCGCTACACCAACGACGAGTTCGAGGCGCGCGTGGGTGAGTTCGTTGCCGCGCTGGTCGCCGCGCCACCCGTCGGCCTCCGCTTCTCCAAGCGCCTGGTGATGGACGGGCTCAACCGGTCGTACCGCGACCACGTGCTCGCGCAGGAGTACGCGACCCTCGCCAACCGCACCATCGCCAACCACGACATCGAGGAGGGCGTGGCCGCGTTCCAGGAGAAGCGGCCGCCGAACTTCCGCGGCAACCTGATGCGCCCGGTCTGGGAGAACTACTGACCGAGGCCGAGCCGGCCGCGCACCGCGGCCGGCGTCGCGGGCTCGTACCCCGCGGCGCGCACGAGCTCGACCGCGCGCGCCACCAGCTGGGGGTTCGTCGCGTCGGGATGGGCGTACGGGCTGTCGCCGATCCCGACCCGGACGTGCAGCCCCCGGTCGAGCGCGGCCCGGAGCAGCGTCTCGGCCCGGTCGGCCCGCATCATCGTGTACGGGACGATGGTGCACTCGAGGTCGAGCTCCGGTGAGAGCTGGGAGCGGTACGCGTCGATCCCGCGCTCGTCGGGGAACGGGCCGGTGACGAGCTGCTCGCAGAGGAAGAGCTTCACGTACAGCGGAGTCGGGAACAGGCCGGCCCGCACCGCCAGCGCCAGCCAGCGCGCCTCGCCGACGTCGAACACGTTCACCGTGGGGTGCACGCCGAGCCGTCGCATCTCACCGAGCGGATCGGGGGGTGCGGCCCCGCCGACGGTGTCGAACGGCGGATCCTCGAACCGGCACGCCTCCTCGTTCCAGAGCCGCGGGCCGACGACCTCCTGCGGGACGTCGTACGAGGCGAGGAGCGAACCGGCACCGCCGGGGGCCTGGGCGGCCAACGCCCAGACGTGGGAGTGGTCACCGAAGTAGCTGGGGTAGGCGACCACGTCCGACGACCCGGCGATGAGGTCGAGGGCCTGCCGGTAGCGCGCGGTGCCGGACCAGTCCTGCTCACCGCCGCCGTCGCGCGCGTGGAAGTGGACGACGGCGGCCCCGGCGGCTGCGCAGGCGACCGCGTCGGCGGCGACCTCCTCCGGCCCATAGGGCACGTTCGGGTTCTGCGCCTTGGTCGTGAATTCGTTCTGTCCGACCTCGACGATCACCGTGCCCTCGTCGGCGAGCCCCACCCGCGCCTCCTCAGCCCGTCACCGAGATCGGCAGGTGGTCGTGCCCGCGCACCTGACCGCTGGGCGCGCGCACGACGCCGTCGTCGTCGAGCGCATACCGGGGCGCGACCGCCAGCAGCTCCTGGATCGCGACGCGCGCCTCCAGGCGGGCCAGCGCCTGGCCCAGGCAGAGGTGGATGCCCCACCCGAGCGCGAGGTTGCGGCCGATCTCACGGTGCAGGTCGAACAGCTCGGGATGGTCGAACACGCGGTCGTCGTGGCCGGCCGCGCCGGTGAGCAGGATCACGCGCGAGTCGGCCGGGATGGTCACACCGTGGAGCTCGACCGGTCGCTCGACCCAACGTCCCTGGTAGTGCGACGGGCCGTCCCACCGGAGCGCTTCTTCCACCGCCGGCGCCGCCAGCGACGGGTCGGCCGCCAGCTCGGCGCGCTGGTCGGGGTACCACGCCAGGGCGACGACCAGGTTGCCGATCAGCTTGGCGGTCGTCTCGTGCCCGGCGACGACCAGCTCCACCACCCGACTGGCCACCTGCTCGGGCGTGAGCCGCCACGTGTGCCCCTCGTCGTCGACCACCTCCGACTGCAGGAGCAGCGTGATGATGTCGTCGCCGGGAGCGGCGGCCCGCTCCTGCACCACGTCGACCATCTGCACCGCCAGCTCGAGGGACGCGCTGACGACGTCGTCGGAGAGCACGGGGGGCCCGTCGGTCGCGCTCATGGCGAGCATGCGCGACGAACGGTCGTGGATGCTGCCGCGCGCGTCCTCCGGGATGCCCAGCATCTCGCAGATCACCGCGATGGGCAGGAGCAACGAGAAGTCGTCGATGACGTCGATGCTCCCGCGCTCGCGCGCGTCGGCGAGGAGGTTGCGGCACGCGCCGCGGATGTTCGCCTCCTGCGACGCGACGGCCATCGGGGTGAACACGCGCGACACCAGCCGGCGGTGCCATGTGTGCTCGGGCTGGTCCTTGTTGATCAGGATGTCGTTGCCGGCGTCGAGGCCCTCGATCGTCATGCCGTGCCCCGAGAGGTAGGTGTCGGTGTCGAGGCTGGCGGCGAGCACGTCGTCGTAGCGTGACAGCGCCCAGAACCCGACCCGCTCGTTGTGGTACACGGGCGCCTCGTCACGCAACCACCGGTAGATCGGGAAGGGGTTGTGCTGCGTGGCCGGCGAATAGGGGTTGTACTCCACGGGCGGCTCCGGGACGGCTGTATACATTATGTAATGCCGGGCGGCGGCCGGCCAGCGAACGGGGGGACGACGGTGGCACCACGACCGATGGAAGGCGTGCGCATCCTCGAGGTCGCGCAGTTCACCTTCACGCCCGCCGCCGGCGCGGTGCTGGCCGATTGGGGCGCCGACGTGATCAAGGTCGAGCACGCGGTCACCGGAGACGCGCAGCGCGGCATGGGTGGGCTCGCGGGCTGGCGCGAGGGCGCGTTCCACCCCGTGATCGAGCACCCGAACCGCGGGAAGCGCAGCATCGGCCTCGCGCTCGAGCACCCCGAGGCGCTCGACGTGCTCTACGAGCTCGCGCGCACCAGCGACGTCTTCCTGACCAACTTCCTCCCGGACGCGCGCACCCGCCTGCACATCGACGTCGAAGATCTCCGGGCCGTCAAGCCGGACATCGTCTACGTGCGCGGCAGCGCGTTCGGGGTGCGAGGCGACGAGTCCACCCGCGGCGGCTACGACGCCACCGCGTACTGGGCCCGCAGCGGTCACGCCGCCGGGGTGCAGCCGCCCGACTACGACGGCGTGCTCGGCATGCCCGGCCCCGCCTACGGCGACTCCATCGGCGGGATGACGATCGCGGGCGGGATCGCAGCTGCGCTGCTGGCGCGTGAGCGCACCGGCGAGCCGTCGGTGCTCGACGTCTCGCTGCTCGGCGTGGGGGTCTGGGCCAACGCGTTGTCGGTCGACATCTCACTTGCGAACGGCGAGCCCTGGCCGGGCGGCTCCATGGGCAACCCGCCCGAAGCGCGCACCAACCCGGGGGCGGGGCCGGTGCGGACCTCCGACGGTCGCTACGTGTACCTGGCCATGATCCAGGTGTCGAAGTTCTGGGCCGACTTCTGCCGTCACCTCGGGCGGGAGGACATGATCGACGACGAGCGCTGGAACACACCCGAGAAGCTGCTCGCGAACGCGCCCGCGGCGGCCACCATCGTCCACGAGGTGATCGGATCGAAGCCCTACGCCCACTGGGTCGAGCGCTTCCGCACCCTCGAGGGGCAGTGGGCACCGGTGCAGGACAGCCTGGAGCTCGGTCACGACCCGCAGGTGCGCGCGAACGGCCACATCGCCGAGATCACCGATGCCGACGGCGTGACGCGAGAGCTGGTGGTGAACCCGGTGCAGTTCGACGAGACGCCGGCCGAGATCCGCCGCGCACCACAGTTCGCGGAGCACACCGACGAGCTGCTGCGCGAGCTCGGCGTCGACGACGAGCGCATGCTCGCGCTCAAGATCTCCGGCGCGGTCACGTAGTGGACGACAGCGGGAAGTACGGCGAATGCGCGATGACGCGCGAGGAGCTTCACCGGTTCCTCGCCGACACCGACGTCGTGATGCTCGCCAGCCTGCGCAAGGACGGCGCACCGTTCGTCGTCCCGGTCGGCTTCGACTTCGACGGCGAGAGCTTCTTCGTGACCGTCGCGCTCGACCACGGTGCCCGGTACCGACTGCGACGGGATCCCCGGGTGTCGCTCGCCGCCGGCAGCCACCCCGCGTTCCCGACGAAGTTCGTCGTCGTCGAGGGCGTGGCCGAGGAGCAGCCTGATCCCGATCACGTGGTGAGCCGGCGGATCCTCTTCCGGAAGTCCGAGGAGATGTTCGCCCGCCTCGCCGTGGATCGCGAGCGGTTCTTCGCGCAGTGGATCTCCGTCGGCCGCGTCGTGTTCCGCATCCGGGTCACGCAGCTCACGACGTTCGACGGGACCAAACTCCCGAAGGGCGGGAAGCACGCGGCCGGCACCCGGTTGCCCACCGACACGACGCGGGGCGCCGGTCGCTAGTCGCCCGCGAACATCCCGCGTGAGGCGAGCAGCTTGATCACGAGGTCGCCCTGATCGCGCAGGAGCCGCATGCACGCCTCGGCCGCGGCATCGGGGTCGCGGCTGCTGATGGCGGCGACGATCCGCTTGGTGCCCCGCTGCTGGACCGGGCCGCTGCCGTTGACGAGCTCGAAGAAATTGCCGGGCACGACCGTCGACATGTTGCGCATCACCGAACCGAGCCGGGGGGAGTGGGCGAGCGTGAGCAGCGTGCGCAGGAAGACGTCGTTGGCATCGTGCAGCGCGTCGGGCGACTCCGCCGCCGCCAGCTGCTGCTGGGCGTCGCGCAGGCCCTTGAGCCCGTCGTCGGTGGCGCGCTCGGTGGCGCGACGCGCCGCGAGGCCGTACACCAGACCGAGCAGCTCGTAGTGGTCGCGCAGCGCGTCCTCGTCGAGCCCGTGCACGAAGGCGCCGCGGTGCGGCGTGATCGTGAGCCAGCCCTCGCGGTCGAGTGCGATGATCGCCTCCCGCACCGGGATGCGGCTCACGCCGAGGCGCCGGGCGATCTCGTCCTGGCGCATGCGGTCGCCCTGACGCAGCTCGCCGTTGAAGATGAGCGAGCGGATGTGCACCGCCACCAGGTCGCCGCTGCTCCGGCGGTCCATCACCGGGAGCGGTGCGAACCCCAGCTCGTCCGGCTCCGGCGACACCACACGTATACGTTATACGGATTCCGTCATGCGCTCGCGCGCGAAGCGACGGTAGCGCTCGACGTCCCACACGTCCTCGAACTCGCCCCACCCGACGGTCGCGGCGCCGTCGCTGCCCTCGTACTCCCAGCGCACGAGGCCGACCACGTTCATCATCGACGGCAGGTTCTGGAAGCCCATGTGGTTCCGCACCTCCCCGACCGCTTCGAACGCGCGCCCGGCGGCGTCCTCGGCGCGCACGACGACCCGCCGCGGCCACACACCGTCGCGCTCGAGCACCCGAGTGCCCGAACGCAGCGGCCACTGCTCGCCGTCGCGCCAGAGGTAGCCGAAGTTCTCGACGATGGGCGACCCCGGTGCGTCCGGTTGCGAGAACACCACGAACGCGGACCGCGCCTCCGCGCAGAGGTCGTAGCCGATGTGCAGGCCGGGTGTGGGCACCCGCGGCCCCCACGAGCGGTCGCGCATGGCGAAGCAGTCGACGCCGATGCGGTCGCCGTCGAGCGTGATGGCCCCGGTCACGTGACCCTGCTGGTCGACGTGCCCCGAGAACGTGCCGGACGTGTCGTCCTCGGCGCCGAGGATGTGGGCGGGGAGGATCGCCTCGAACGTCACGTCGATCGAGCAGCGCGGGTGCTCGTACGTCACCCGATAGGTCTGCATCGGTTCGACGCAGCGCATGGTGATCCCGGTCGGGAACGTGATGTCGCGCAAGTCACCGGGCGTGGGGTACGGATACGTCCACTGGTAGTCCCAGTGGATCGCGTCCCAGGGGTGGCGACCGCGGTCGTCCCACACCATCACGCCGCCGCCGAGGATGCCCTGGTTCGGCTTCACCCACGGGTACACGTAGCAGGTGAGCCGGCGCTCGGGGACCACGAACGTGAACCAGGCGGTCTCCTGCCACCAGGGGTCGTCGCTGGTGGGCGGGTGGAAGGCGTCGTGCTCCGACTCGGGCATCGGATGCAATATACAAACGCCACGACCGACTTCCACGCGCCTGCGCGCCTGCGTTACGCCCCGTGCTCGTCGGCGCGGGACCGACCGGTCGCGAGCAGCAGGTCCTCGTGGAACTGCATCCAGACGGTGTGGTACGAGTCGCAGGCCGGCGACGCGAACCACTCGCGTTGCCCACCCGAGAGCCGGGTGAGGGCGTCGTCGAAACGGGCGGCGTACGTGTCGAAGCGCGGCATCGCCGGCACCAGCCCGTCGAGGATCCGGCTCGCAGCGGCGTGCACGTCGCGCAGCCGGCCGATCACGCGGTCGTCGTAGCCGGGGTCGGTGTGGTCGTTGGGGATGCCGCCCCGGGCGATCTGCCAGTCGTGACAGACCTTGAGCAGGCGGGGGTTCACCGACTGGAAGTGCGCGTACGCGGTGTCGGCCGCGATCGCCGCCTCGCTCCCGGGTGCCGCGGCGGCCCACGACGCGTGCGCGTCGCGTCCCTCCGGCGTGAGCCGGACCCGGCCCTTCTCGACGACGACGAGTCCGCGCCGCGCCAGCTCGTCCCACCCCGGGTCGTCGGCGGGGAGGAAGCCCCGCATCCGGAGCTGGTGGAGCCGTTCCCACTGGCTGGCGGGCCGCGCCGGCGAGGCGCTCACCGACCCGGCGCGGCCGTCGTTGCGGTCCACGGACACGGTGTATACGTTATCCAAAGCGCCGGGCGCCGCCGCTCCGACGCCCGGGGGGACCACGATGACCGAGACGCATCCGTCGTTCTGCCGCATGTGCCACAGCGCGTGCCCGATCCTCGTCGATGTCGACGACGGGGTGCCGGTGAAGGTGGCGGGCGACCCGAGCAGCGAGATCTACCACGGGTACAGCTGCATCAAGGGCCGCGCCCTGCCCGAGATGCACACCCATCCCGACCGGCTGCTGCACTCCCTGGCGCGGCAGCCCGACGGTTCGTTCCGCCGCATCCCCGTCGGGCAGGCGATGGACGAGATCGCGGCGCAGCTGGGGCCGATCGTCGCGGAGGACGGGCCCCTCGCGGTCGCCCTCTACAGCGGGACGTTCGGGCTCGCCAACGCGTTGACCGCGCCACTGACGAACGCGTTCCGCGAGGCGCTGGGCAACCCGCGCGGGTGGGTCGCCACGTCGATCGACCAGCCGGGCAAGACCATCGCCCAGGGCCTCATGGGCGTGTGGATGGCGCTGCACCAAGGCCCGGCCACCGCCGACGTGTGCATGATCATCGGCTCGAACCCGCTGATCTCGATCGCCGCCGGGCTCCCGCAGGCCGACCCGCGCAAGTGGCTCCACGACGCCAAGAAGCGCGGCTTCAAGCTGATCGTCATCGATCCGCGGCGGCACGAGACCGCGTCCCAGGCCGACATCTACCTTCAGCCCAAGCCGGCCGAGGACATCGCCATCGTCGGCGGCATGATCCGCCTCATCATCGACGAGGGCCTCCACGACCGGGAGTTCGTCGCCGCCGAGACCGCAGGGGTCGAGGAGCTGCGCCGCGCGGTCGACCCGTTCGACCCCGAGACGGTCGCCCGGCGCGCCGACATCCCCGTCGACGACTTCGTCGCCGCCGCACGCATGTTCGCGACCGCGGGACGCGGCGTCGCGGTGGCGGGCACCGGCCCCGGCATGTCGTCGGCCCGCGGCACGCTGCTCGAGTACCTGCTCCTCGCCCTCAACGCGCTCTGCGGCCGCTACCTGCGCGAAGGGGAGCTGGTGTGGAACCCGGGCACCCTCGTCGAACCGGTCCCACGGTTCGCGCAGGCGTCGGGACCGTTCCCCTCGTACGGCTTCGAGCCCAAGCTCCGGGTGCGCGGGCTGGGCGACACCCTGGTCGGGCCGTCGACCGCGGCGATCGCCGACGAGATCCTCGAGCCCGGCACCGGGCAGATCCGCGCCCTGATCAGCTGTGGCGGGAACCCGCTGGCCGCGTGGCCCGACCAGCTCAAGGTGCGGGAGGCGCTGGAGTCGGTGGAGCTGCTGGTGCAGTTCGATCCGTGGATGTCGGCGACGGCGAAGTTGGCGCACTACGTGATCGCGCCGACCTTGTCGCTCGAGGTCCCGGGCATGACCAACTACGTCGACATGCTCCCCGCCTACGCACCCGGGTACGGCTTGCCGAAGCCGTGGGCGCAGTACACCCCCGCGATCGTCGACCCGCCGGACGGCTCCGACGTGATCCCGGAGTGGGAGTTCTTCTACGGGCTCGCGCAGCGCATGGGGCTCGCACTCGAGGTACGTCCGGTCGACTTCAACGGGCCCACCGGCGCCACCCTGCCGATCCCGATGGACGTGAAGCCCACCGCCGACGAGCTGCTGACGCTCCTCACGTCGAAGGCGCGCATCCCGCTCGCCGACGTGAGGCAGTTCCCGAACGGCGCGGTGTTCGAGGAGCCGTCGTCGGTGGTGCTGCCCAAGATGGACGGGTGGGAGGCGCGCCTCGACCTGGCCAACGAGCTCATGATGCGCGACCTGCGCGAGCTCAGCGCGCGCCCGAGTGGCGACCTCGCGTCGTGGGCCGACGACCGCTACCCGTTCCGCCTCGTCGGCCGGCGCATGAACGCGCGCTACAACTCGGGAGGCATGACCGCGCCGCGCCTGCAGGCCCAGGAGCGCACGAACCCGGCCTTCATGCACCCCGACGACCTGGGGCAGCTCGGGTTGGAGAGCGGTGAGGTGGTCGAGATCAGCTCGGCCCGCGCCACGATCCTCGGCGTCGTCGAGGCCGACGACACGATCCGGCGCGGGCTGGTCGCCATGAGCCATGCCTGGGGCGACGTGGCCGAGCACGACGAGGAGGTCCGTGACATCGGTGGCAACACCTCCCGCCTCATCGACGTGACCGACGAGTGGGATCCGTACAGCGGCCAACCGGTGATGAGCAACATCCCGGTGGCGGTCCGTCCCCACGCGGCACGTCCTGCGGAAGCCACCATCGGTGCCGGAGTGGCGCGATGACGACGGGCCCCGACGACGCGCCGTACCCCAACCCGCTCGACTCGGTGAGCGCGCCGACGACGCAGTGGACCCGCAACAACGTCGGCGAGGCGTTCCCGGGCGTGGTCACCCCGCTGCACTACGACTTCGTCGTGCGCGCGGGCGAGCTCGGGATTCGCGGCGCGTACGCCGAGCGTGGTGTGATCACCGACGACGAAGCCGGTGAGTCCGACGTCGCCGACGAGCGCGTGATGGCCGTGTTCAAGGGACGCCTGGCGGTGAACGTCGACACCATGTGCGCGTTCGGCGACCGGGTGTCGGAGACGGCGGCGGCGGAGATCGAGTTCGGGCTCCTCGGGTACGTGCGCGAGGACGTCCCGCGCCACCCCACCACCGACCGGCACGCGCTGATCGCGGCACGCGACCCGGAGGTCCGAGCCCGCATCGAGCCCCGGGCCCGGGAGCTGTACCGCGACGTCGAGTCGTTCTGGCGGACGTCCACCGCGCCCGACGTGCTGGCCGACGTCGACGGCGCGCCCCGGCGGTGGCAGGAGGCGTGGGACCACTTCCTCGAAGGGGCGATCGTGATGACGCACGTCACGACGTTCGCCGGCGAGGCGTTCGTCGCGCTGCTGACCGCCTGTCAGGCCGCCGGCCGGCCCGAGCTGCTGGCGCGCCTCAACGGCGGGTACGGCGACACCCACGACGACGAGATGTCGGCGGCGATGTGGGCGCTGGCCCACGACGACCTCACGATGGAGAAGTTCCTGCACGAATACGGCTATCAGGGCAACCGGGCCGCCGACCTCTACGCCACCGTGTGGCGGGAGGACCCGGAGCTGCTCCGGCCGCTGCTCGACGCCATGGCGGCGATGCCGGAGGCGGACGGTCCGGAGGCGACCAGCCGGGCGCGCGTGCAGGACCGGGTCGACGCCGAACGGGAGCTGCTCGATGCGTTGCGGGGCGAGGCGCACGACGCGGCCGTGCAGGCGATCGCCGACGCCCGCCGCTTCACCGTCCTGCGCGAGCACGTGAAGGTGGTCTCGCAGCGCTCGCTCGACGTCGTGCGGGCGGCCGCGCGCACGATGGGAGGCTCGCTCGCCGACCGCGGCCTGCTCGACGATCCCGAGGACGTGTTCCATCTCCTCGCCGGCGAGTTCGTCACGACGGAGGCGGCCGACCTGCGCGCCCGGGTCGCGTACCGGAAGGGGTTGGCGGCGGAGTACGAGACCATCGACCTGCCGGTGATGTTCGTGGGCACCCCCACCCCGATCTCCCGCGCCGATGCCCACGACCGGGCCGCGGGCGTGATCGAGGGGTTGGGGGTGAGCCCGGGGGTGGTCGAGGGCGTGGCGCGGGTGGTGCTCGACCCGGCCACGAGCGATCCGCTGGAACCGGGCGAGATCCTGGTGTGCGCGGCGACCGACCCCAGCTGGGTCGGCCACTTCCTCGTCGCCGCCGCGCTGGTCATCGACGTCGGCGGGCCGATGAGCCACGGTGCGATCGTCGCCCGCGAGCTCGGCGTCCCGTGCGTGATCAACACCGTCGCCGGCACCAGCCGGCTCCGCACCGGCGACACCGTCCGCATCGACGGCACCGCCGGCACCGTCGAGGTGCTGGAGCGCGCCTGACCGGGTGCGGCTACGCGCTGACCTGGGCGTTGGCGCGGTCGATCACGAGGGGCAGGTGGAAGAGCCCGCGATTCTGCCCGGACAGGTCCTGCACACATCCGGTGTCGGCGACGTGGAAGTCGTGGAAGCGCCGGAGGAACTCCTCGAACGCGACGCGCAGCTCCAGGCGGGCGAGCGCGGCACCGATGCAGACGTGCGGGCCGATGCCGAACGCGAGCTTGCGATCGAACTGCCGATGGATGTCGAGGAGCTCGGGGTCCTCGTACAGGCGCTCGTCGTGGTTGGCCGATGCGAGCACGATGGCCACGGTGGAGCCCGCGGGGATGGTGCCGTGCGGCAGCTCGACGTCCTGGGTCGTCGTGCGACCGAGGTAGTGGGACGGCGTGTCCCACCGGAGGAGCTCCTCCACCGCGTTGGGGATGAGCGTGGGATCGGCCACGAGCTCGCGCCGCTGGTCCGGATACCACGACAGGCCCACCGCCGCGTTGGCGATCGAGCGGGTGGTCGTGTCGTTCCCCGCGAACGTGAACTCGAAGAAGAACGCCGCGATCTGCTCGTCGTCGAGGTAGTGCTCCGTCCCGGTGTCGTCGATCATGGGCGTGGTCATGATCGTGCTGATGAGGTCGTCGCCGAGGTGCTGGCGCCGGTTCTTGGTCTCCTCGAACAGGTAGGCGTTCAGCTCGAGCGACGCCGCGATCGCGGCGTCGGGCGCGGCGTTGGAGCTCACTCGCTGCGCCGCGAGGTGGCTCAGGCGCTTGGCGGTAAGGCGGTATTCGTCGGGCATGCCGAGGAGCTCGGCGATGACGTACATCGGGAGCAGCATCGAGAAGTCCTCGACCATGTCGAACTCGTCACGGTCGCGGAGGTCGTCGAGGAGGTCCGCGCACGTCGCGCGGATGCCGGCCTCGAGGTTGGCGATCACGCGGGGAGTGAAGAGGCGGCTCATCACCTTGCGGTGCCAGGTGTGGCGCGGCGGGTCCATCAGGATCATCAGCTTCTGCCCGACTTCGAACTTCTCGAGCGACACCCCGTCCGCGCTCGAGAACCGCTCGGGGGCGACGAGCGCGTTCCAGCAGTCGTCGAAGCGGGTGAGCGCGTAGAAGCCGCGTTCCTCGTTGTGGTACAGCGGCATCTCGTCGCGCAGCTGCCGGTACAGCGGGTACGGGTTCAGCCGGAACTCCTCGGCGTGAGGTTCCCAGTCGATCATGGCGAGCTCTCCTCTCGGGGCGTCAACGGTCGAAGGTTCACCGGGATCGCGCTCTGGCGAGCCTGGCCGATGAGCGGCTCGAAGTCGACGTCGTTCGCGATCAGCCGGTTGGTGCACGCACCCGACTCCGGGTGGGCGGCGACGCCGTCGTCGCCGGGCAGGCCGCCCCAGGCGTGGGCCATCGACACGACGCCGGGCGCGACGCCGTCGTCGGTGCGGGCGACGCCGACGATCGAGCCGTGCTCGGAGACGATCTCGACGAGGTCGCCGTCGACGAGGCCGGCGGCAGCCATGTCGCGGGGACTCAGGTAGGCGGGGTTGCCGGGCCCGCGCCGGTTCAGCCCGGCGAGGTGCACCCCGGTCGAGTTGAACACCTGACGCAGGCGGCGGCTGGCGAGCCGGTGGGTGTAGTGCTCGCCGGTTTGGTAGCCGCCGCCCTCGACGACGGGTTCCGCGGCCACCCGGGCGAGGTCCTCGAGGAACAGCTCGGGCGCGAGGTCGAACCGCGCCGCGTCCGGGCGGCGCGGGTCGATGGTCACCCGCGCCTCCTCGAACACGTGGCCGCTCGGGTAGCGCTTGACCTCGGCGAGCGGCACCCGGGCGTCGGCGGCCTCGAGCTCCATGAGCTCGTCCGTCGTCGGCTTGGTGTCGATGTCGACGGGACGCGGGTTGGCGACCGGCGCACCCAGTGGCGGGCGTCCGAGCGCGAGCGGGACGCGCATCCGGTGGGCGAGGCCCCAGAACAGCTCCCACTCGTCGATCACGTCACCCTCGGCCTCGATGATCGCGGGCGTGTACTGCGCGAACGGCACGGGGAAGTACCACTCGAGGTGGCGGGTGTAGTCGGGCTTCTCCAGCGAGAGCTTGCATCCGAACACGTAGTCGGCCACGCGGGCGGTCGGGCCGAGGTGCACGTCGAGGCACACGAGCAGGTCGAGCGACTCGAGCGCCCGCACGACCTTCTCCTGGTCGGGGAACGCGACCGCAGGGTTGCCGCCGTTGCAGATGAGCGCGCGCACCTGCCCGTCGCCCGGCGTCAGGATCTCGTCGCACAGCGCGGCGGACGGCTGCTCCCAGTTGAGGGTGCGCAGCCCGCGCACCCGCGGCTGCTCCAGGTACCCCCAGAACTCGCGCGGCGGCAGGGCTCCTTCGCGCGGCTGGTACCCGGCGCCGAGCACACCCGCGTGGTTCACCTCCTCGCCGGCGCGCCCGTAGCGCCCGCAGAGCGTGTTGAGCGCGCACACCAGTGATTCGGTGGACAGCGGGTGGGGCGCCATGTTCGGACCGGTCCCCGCGACGGCCGACCCGCGTGGCCCGCGCGCGAAGCGGCGGGCGGCGGCGGCGACGGCCTCGGCGGGTACGCCGGCCCGGCGCTCGACGTAGTCGAGCGTGAACGGCTCGACCGCGGTGCGCAGCTCCTCGAGGCGCGAACCGTTCTCTTGGACGAAGGCGCGGTCGAACAGCTCCTCGGCGATGATCAGCCGCACCATGCCCGCGAGCAGCGTGGGATCCTCGCCCGGCTTCACCACCAGGTGGATGGCCGCGTGCTGCGCGGTCTCGGTGCGCCGCGGGTCGATCACGATCACGTCGAGGCCGCGCTGCACCTCGGTCCGCAGCGCGACGAGCGCATTGGAGCACGGCAGCTTGACTCCCTCGGTCAGGAACGACTGCAGCGGGTTGGTGCCGACGAAGAGCACCACGTCGGACTGCTGGATCCGGTGGTGGCCGCCCTGCCAGTGCCCGTGCAGCGCGCCGGCCATGAGCTTGGCCGGCTGGTCGACGGTGACCGTCGAATAGAACGACGGGGAGCCGATGCCGTTCAGCCAGCTCAACCCGAGCGCGAACGAAACGTTCGACCACGACTTCGTGCCGTTGTAGAGCGCGACCGCCCGCGGCCCGTGCTCGGCGATGATGTCCTGCAGCCGCGCCGCGACCTCGTCCATCGCCGTCTCGCTCGGCACCGGCACGAAGGAGCCGTCGGGCGCGCGGCGGACGGTGGCCCGCAGCCGGTGCGGGTCGTGATGCTGGCTCGGGAGCTGGCGACCCTTCTCGCAGGTGAAGCCCTGGGAGATCGCGTGGTCGCGATCGCCGCGCACCGCGATGACGCGGTTGTCGGCGACGTCGACCTCGATCCCGCAGTACGCATGGCAGAACCGGCAGATCGTCGTGTGCGTCACGGTCCCGGCCACGTGTCATCCCCCGGCTCGCTTTGGATATGTTATGCAATCACGGTGCACGCGGCGCCGGCGCCGCGGGATTTCGGGGGATGAGCGAATGGCGGCGGATCTCGAGGGTGCGCGCGTGTTGGTCGTCGGTTCCTCGACCGGGATCGGTCGGCGCATCGCCGTCGAGGCGGTCGGCGCGGGCGCGTCGGTGGTCTTCTCGGCCCGCAGTCGCGACAAGTTGGAGAGCGCGGTCGCCGAGGCCGGCGGGGGCGTCGTCGTGGTCGGCGACGTCCGGAAGCCGGACGACTGCACCCGGATCGTCGACGAGACCGTCGCCGCGATCGGCGGCCTCGACCTCGTGGTGTTCGCGACCGGCGTTTCGCCACTGATGCCCATGGAGGAGACGACGGCGGAGACGATGCACGACGTGTTCGAGACGAACGCGATCGGCGGCCTGATGCTCCTCACCGCGGCCGCGGGCCGGCTCGCCGAGGGCGGGATCGTCGCCTACCTCGGGTCCGACAGCGTCGGCGCCTGCTACCCCGGCATGGTGCACTACGCGGCGTCGAAGGCCGCGCTCGACCAAGGAGTCGACGGCCTGCGCATGGAGTTCCCGGAGACCCGGTTCCTGCGCATCGCGGTCGGTCCGACCGCGGGCACCGCCATCGCGCTCGACTATGACCCCGAAGTCGCCGCCCGGATGCTCCCGCAGATGCTGCGCTTCGCGCGCGGGACCGAGAAGTTCATGACCGTGAACGATCTGGGCGAGCTCATCGTCGAGCTGCTCGCCCCCGCGCTCCGGCACCGCGACACCGAGGTCGAGGACATCGTGATCCGTCCCCCCGGCGGTCCGGTCCCCTGGGGCACCGACCTCGGGTTGCAAGCCGAGGCGAACAAGGCGTTCACCGAGCCCGAAGGCGCCGGCACGTAGCGGATGGACCTCCAATTCTCCGCCGAGGACCGCGCCTTCGCCGACGAGCTCCGCCGGTGGCTCACCGACCGGCTCGACGGCGAGTTCGCCGCCGTGCGGGGCCAGGGAGCCCCGGGGCGCGAGTACGAAGCGGTCGACGCCCGCATCGCGTGGGAGCGCGAGCTCGGACGGGCGGGGTTCATCGGCATGGCGTGGCCGAAGGAGGTCGGCGGGCTCGACCTGAGCCTGACCCGGCAGCTGATCTTCTGGGACGAGTACCTCCGCGCCGGGGGGCCGGGGCGCATCGGCGTGGTGGGCGACTGGCTGCTCGGCCCCACGCTGATCGCGCACGGCAGCGAGGAGCAGCAACGTCGGTTCCTCCCCGGCATCCTCGACGGGACGGTGCGCTGGTGCCAGGGCTACTCGGAACCCGACGCCGGGTCCGACCTCGCCAACCTGCAGACGCGCGCGCACCGGGACGGTGACGAGTGGGTGGTCTCCGGCCACAAGATCTGGACGTCGGTGGCGCACCTCGCGCACTGGAACTTCGTGCTGTGCCGCACCGGCGCGCCCGACAGCCGGCACCGCGGCATCTCGTACCTGCTCGTGCCGATGGACCAGCCCGGGATCGAGGTGCGGCCCATCCGCGACGTCACCGGCGGTGACACCGACTTCTGCGAGGTCTTCTACGACGGCGCCCGGACCGCGGTCGAGAACGTCGTGGGCGGGGTCGACGGCGGATGGCGGGTCGCCATGAGCACCGTCACCTTCGAACGCGGTCTCTCGACGGTGGGGTACCAGCTCTCGTTCGAAGAGGAGCTGCGGACCATCACCCAGCTGGCGCGGGCGAACGGCCGCCGCGACGATCCCGTCGTCCGGCAGCACCTCGCCGCCGCGTGGAGCCGCGCCCGGATCCTGCGGTGGAACCTCCTGCGCACCATGAGCTCGCTCGAGCTGGGGACCACCGCGCCGGTGACGAACGTGTACAAGCTCTTCTGGGCCTCGTTCCACCAGGAGCTGGGGGAGCTGGCGATGGAGGTGCTCGGCCCCGACGCCATGCTGGCCCGCCCCGGGCCCCACCCGTTCGGCCCCCTCCAGAGCATGTTCCTGTACTCGCGGGCCGAGACGATCTACGGCGGATCGCACCAGATCCAGCGGAACATCGTCGGGGAGCGCGCCCTGGGCCTGCCGAGGGAGCCGTGACGGGCCCGCCGCTCGACGACGTGCGCGTGATCGACCTGTCGTCGGGGATCTCGGGCGCGTACTGCACGAAGCTGCTCGCCGACGCCGGCGCCGAGGTCGTGAAGGTCGAACGTCCGACCGGTGACCCGTTCCGAGCCGAGGCCGCGCTGTTCGCGCTGCTGCACACCTCCAAGCGCAATGCCGCGCTCGATCCGGACGTGGCCGACGATCGCGCCGTCCTCGACGCACTGGTGGCCGACGCCGACGTCGTCGTCACCGGTCACCCGCGCGAGCTCGAGGCGTGGCTCGGGTACGACGTGGCGACGTTGCGCGGGCGATCGCCCGGTGTCGTGGTGGTGTCGATCTCGTGGTTCGGTGGGAGCGGGCCGTGGGCGGACCGGCCGGCGACCGAGTTCACGTTGCAGGCCTGGTGCGGCTCGATCGCCAGCCGCGGTCGGAAGCACGAACCGCCGGTCGCCACCGGCGGCCGCATCGGGGAGTGGGTCGCGGGCACGGTCGGCGGCGTCGCGGCACTGGCCGCGCTGCACGCGGCGCGGCGCAGTGGGCGGGGCGCGTTCGTCGACGTCTCGACGTTCGAGGCGATGACGATCGCGTTCAACCAGTTCCAGGCGGTCGCGGCGCAGCTCGACGGCCGCGGGCCGGAACCGGAGCCGATCGGACGCTTCGTCGACGTGCCGTCGGTCGAGCCGACCGCCGACGGCTGGGTGGGCTTCGCGACCAACGGCTCGGCGCAGTTCCGCGCCTTCGCGGAGATGGTGGGCCACGCGGAGTGGGCCGACCATCCGGAGCTCGGCCGCGTCGACCGCCGGGGCGACCACGACCCGATGCTCCGGGCCGAGATCGCCAAGTTCACGACCGCGCACACCACCGACGAGGTCTTGCACCTGGCGAGTGAACGGCGGATCCCGGTCGCGCCGTTGGGCAACGGCGAGACGTTGCCGGGGTTCGCGCCGTTCGTGGAGCGCGCGGTGTTCGTGGAGCATCCCGACCGCGCCCTGGTGCAGCCTCGCGTGCCCTACCGCCTGAGTGGCGCGCCGACCCGCCCGTTCGGCCCGGTGGCGCCGCTCGGCGCCGACACCGAAGCGCTGCGCGCGGAGGCTCCGCACACGCGCGTCACGCGCGACGCCCACGCCGGCGACCCCGCCCGGCCGCTCGCCGGCCTGCGGGTGTTCGACTTCACCTCGTACTGGGCCGGACCGTACGCGGCGCAGATCCTCGGTTTCCTGGGCGCCGACGTGGTGAAGGTCGAATCGGTCCAGCGCCCGGACGGCACCCGCATGGGCACCGCGTATTCGTCGGTGGGCGACCGACCGTGGGAGCTGGCGCCCCTGTTCCACGGCGCGAACACCAACAAGCGGGAGGTGACCCTCGACTTCACGCAGCCCGAAGGCCTGGCGCTGGCGCGCCGGCTGCTGGCCACGTGCGACGTCATGATCGAGAACTACACGCCCCGGGTGGTCGAGCGCTTCGGGCTGCTCGACGACGACCTGTGGCGCGCCAATCCCGGTCTGGTCGTCCTGCGCATGCCCGCGTGGGGGCTCGACGGCGCGTGGCGCGACCGGCCCGGGTTCGCGCAGACGATGGAGCAGGTGACCGGGCTGGCCTGGGTGACCGGACACGAGGAAGGGGCGCCGATCGTGCCCCGCGGCCCGTGCGACCCGCTGGGGGGCCTGCACGCGGTGTTCGCGCTGTTGACCGCGCTCGAGCTCCGTGAGCGGACCGGCGAGGGCATGGTGGTCGAGGCGCCGCTGGTGGAGTCGGCCCTGAACATCGCCGCGGAACAGGTCGCGGTGTACCGCGCGACCGGCGAGTTGCTGGGTCGCGAAGGCAACCGGAGCCGCTTCGCCGCGCCCCAGAACGTCTACCGGGTCGGCGATGGCGACCGCTGGCTCGCGCTCGCGGTGGAGACCGACGAGCAGTGGTCCGCCCTGCGCGGCGTGCTCGCTGACCCGGAGTGGGCGCGCAACCCGGGCTTCGCGCATGCGGCCGGCCGCCGGGACGCGCACGACGCGATCGACGACGAGCTCGCGACCGCGTTCGCGACCGCCGACCGCGACGAGCTCGTGGCGCGACTGTGCGATGCCGGCGTGCCGGTGGCGCCGGTGGTGAACCCGCGCGTCGTCGTCGACAACGAGCAGCACGCGGCGCGCGGCTTCTACGAGCCGGTCGTCCACCCGGTGGCGGGGGAGGTGCGCATCCCCGGCTTCCCCGCGGTGTGGGACGTGCGGCGCGCGCCCTGGCACCAGCGCGCCCCGCCGCTGCTCGGCCAGCACAACGCCGAGGTGGTGGGGGAGCTGGGGGTCGACCGCGAGCAGCTCGCGACCCTGGCGGCCGACGGCGTGATCGGCGACCGGCCGGTCGGCTGACCGGATCCGCCCGGCCGACGCCGGCGTCCCGCACCGTTGCGGGGCCGACGCCGTCCGTATACGTTATCCAAACGCGGGTCGCGGTGGCGGCCGGCCGATCCGGGGGTGTGGATGGGACGGTTCGAGGGCAAGGTCGCGGTCGTGACCGGCTCCGGTGGCGGCATCGGCGAGGGCTACGCCAAGCGCCTCGCCACCGAGGGCGCCCGAGTCGTCGTGGCCGACCTCAACCAGGCCGGCGCCGAGCGGGTGGCCAAGGAGATCAACGACGAGGGCGGCACCGCGCTCGCCACCGCGCTCGACATCGGCGATGACGAGAGCCCGGCCGCGATGGCGCAGTCGGCCGTCGAGGAGTTCGGCGGCATCGACTACCTGGTGAACAACGCCGCGATCTACGGCGGGATGCGCAACGAGACGCTGCTCGAGGTCGAGTTCGCGTACTACCAGCACTTCATGAACGTGAACCTCAACGGCGCCCTGCGCTGCACCCGCGCCTGCTACCGGTCGATGGCCGACCGGGGCGGCGGCGCGATCGTGAACCAGTCGTCGACCGCGGCGTGGATGGCGGTCGGCTACTACTCGGTGGCCAAGGCGGCGGTCAACAGCCTCACCGCGTGCTTGGCGGTGGAGCTCGCGCCGATGAACATCCGCGTGAACGCGATCGCACCAGGCCCCATCCTCACCGACGCCACGCGCGAGATGGTCCCCGAGGAGTACCAGGCGGGCCTGCTCGCGCAGATGGCGATCAAGCGCCTGGGCACCCCCGAGGATCTCGGCGGCACCATGGCGTTCCTGCTGTCCGAGGATTCCGCCTGGCTCACCGGCAAGACCATCGCGGTCGACGGCGGCCAGGTCGTCCGCATCTGACCGCACCGACCCTGCAGGAAGGGATCCGCCATGGACACCGACGCACTCATCCTGGTCAGCGTCGACGACCACCTCGTGGAACCACCGACGCTCTTCGACGCCCACATCCCGGCGCGTTACCGCGACCGGGCCCCGAAGATCGTGCACACCGACATCGGTGACGACGTCTGGATGTTCGAGGGTGAGGCCGTGCCGTACATGGGCCTCAACGCGGTCGCCGGCCGGCCGCGCGAGGAGTACGGCATCGAGCCGATGGCGTACGACGAGATGCGCCGCGGGTGCTGGGACGTGCACGAGCGGGTGAAGGACATGAACGCGGGGGGAGTGCTGGCGTCGCTCAACTTCCCGTCGTTCCCGGGCTTCGCCGGCCGCCTCTTCGCCGCCATCGACGACAAGGACCTCGCGCTCGCGGTCATCCGGGCGTACAACGACTGGCACATCGACGAGTGGTGCGGTGCCTACCCCGACCGCTTCCTCCCGATGGCGCTGCCGGTGCTCTGGGACCCGGAACTGGCCGCGGACGAGGTCCGGCGGACGGCCGAGAAGGGCTGCCACTCGGTGACGTTCACCGAGAACCCCGCGCTGCTCGACTACCCGAGCTTCCACTCCGACGCCTGGGACCCGTTCTGGGCCGCGGTCACCGACACCGGGACCGTCGTGTCGATCCACCTCGGCTCGGGCGGCAAGCTCGTCCAGACCTCGGCCGACGCGCCGGTCGACGTGATGATGACGCTGCAGCCCATGGTCGTCTGCCAGTGCGCAGCCGACATCATGTGGTCGAAGATCCCGGCCGCGTTCCCCGGCATCCGCTTCGCCCTGTCGGAGGGCGGGACCGGGTGGATCCCGTACTTCCTCGAGCGCATCGACCGCACCTACGACCTCCACCACCTCTGGACCGGGCAGGACTTCGGCTCGAAGCTGCCGAGCGAGATCTTCCGCGAGCACTTCCTGACCTGCTTCATCGACGACCCCGTCGGCGTCCAGCTGCGCGACCGGATCGGCATCGACAACGTGTCCTGGGAGCTCGACTACCCGCACGCGGACTCGGCCTGGCCGCACGCGCCGGAGGAGCTGGGCGCGGTGCTCGCCGACGCCGCGCCGGCGGACGTCGCCAAGATCACGCACGAGAACGCGATGCGCTGGTACTCGTTCGACCCGTTCACGACGCGCCGGCGCGAGCAGTCGACGGTGGCCGCGCTGCGCGCCGAGTCACCCGGTCACGACGTGAGCATCCGCTCGCTCGACGGCGGTCGCCACGAGCACTCGACCGGGGTCGACATCGGCGTGCTCCAGGAGCAGTCGACCGCGTGAACCGCGTCGGCGGGGTACTTGTATACAAGATACAAGCGCACTAGGTTGCCGCCCACGGCGCTCCGGCGCAGTGGACACAAGGGGGGACACGGGATGAGAAGTCGGATCTTCGTAGCCGTGGTGGCGTGCGTCGCGGTGGTCGGTGCCGCGATGGTGACGACCGGCGCGGCAGGCGCCGGCGTCGGACGTCAAGCGAGCATCAGCAGCAGCGAGATCAAGGTCGGTGGGTTGATCGAGACCCAGTTCGCCGGGAGTGACGTCGGCGCCAAGGCCCGGTTCGCGGAGGAGAACGCCAAGGGCGGGGTGAACGGGCGCAAGATCACCTTCGTCGAGGGCCAGACCTACGCACAGGGGAACACGCAGGCCGCGCTCGCCGAGGGGCAGCGGCTGGTGCAGCAGGAGGGCGTGGCCGCGATCGTGCCCTCGATCACGTCGGTGCCTCCCGCGCAGTTCCTGGAGCAGCAGAAGATCCCGGCCTTCTCGTGGTCGATCACCCCGCTCGGATGGGACGCCAAGTGGTACTTCGGCATCACCGGTGCACTGGTGGCGCCGTTCCCCAAGACCGCGCCCGGATCGGCCTCGCTGCCGGAGATGCTGAGCGCGCAGTTCAAGGACGCGGGCTCCCCGAACGGCGGCAAGGGCAAGACGGTCGCCATCATCGGCAGTGACGACGCGTCGGCCAAGAGCGGCGTGAACCAGGCCAAGAAGACCTTCCAGACGCAGGGCTACAAGGTGAGCTACGCCAAGGGCGCGTTCTCGCTCACCACGCCGACCACCGACTACACGCCGTTCGTGCAGGCGATCATGACGTCGAACGGCGGGAACCCACCCGACGTCGCCTACCTGGTCGCGTCGTTCAGCGACGTGCAGGGTCTCTCGAAGGGCCTGCGCCAGGCCGGGTTCCAGGGCATCATCGTCAACCCGACCACCTACGACCCGCGGATCGTGAAGGCGGCGGAGACGCTCGAGGTCTACACCCAGTGGGCCACGCCCGAGTCGGCGCCGACCAACCCGAACATGGCGAAGGTCGTCGACTCGATCAAGAAGCAGGACCCGAGCGCCGCGCTCAGCCTGGGCACGCTCGCCGCATACTTCGCGGCCGACATGTTCATCGACGCGCTGAAGGCGGCGGGGAAGAACCCGACGACCACGAGCATCCAGCAGGCGGCGGCGAAGATGACCTACCAGATCAAGGACGTCATCGGGCCGACGGTGTATCCCGCGGCGTTCACGCTGGGCACCTCGTGCGCCCAGCTCGCCAAGAGCAACGGGACCGCGTTCGAGGTCGTGGTGAAATACGGCTGCTACCCGGCGTACGTGTTCGGCGTCGGGACCAAGCCCAAGAAGACGATCCCCGCGCCGACCGGCTGACGGCGCACGAGACCATCGATGTGTCGGAGCCGGTCAGCCCTGAGCTGGCCGGCTCCGCCCATTCGATGAGGTCGATCGACGAAGGAGCCGGCTGACCGGTGGACAAGTTCCTCAACCTCGTGATCTCGGGACTGGTCACCGGCGCGATCTACTCGATCATGGCGTCGGGCATCGTCCTGACGTACCAGACGTCGGGGATCTTCAACTTCTCGCACGGCGCGGTCGCGTTCGTGTGCGCGTACGTCTACTACCAGCTCCACGTCGGCAACAACGTGCCGATCGTCCCCGCGCTGATCCTCTCCGTGTTCATCTTCGCCCCGCTGCTCGGTCTGCTCCTCGACAAGGTGCTGCTGCGGAGCCTGGCGAAAGCGCCCATCTACGCCCGCATCATCGGCACCATCGGGCTGCTGGTCGCGCTGCCGGCCATGGCCCAGTGGCTGGTGGAGGCGGTGGGGAACGGCGTGATCGGCACCAACCTGCCCCTGGTCTCGCAGCTCTCCGCCGCCGGCGGCACCGTGCCCGGCGTCGGCCCGACCCCTCCGCACGTGTTCCGCCTCGGCTGGGCCGGGTTGCCCAACGTCAACCTCAACAGCGACCAGCTGGCGGTGTTCGTCGTCGCCGCCATCGCCGCGTTCCTCCTCTGGTTCGTGATCCGGCGCACCCGCGTCGGCCTCGAGATGCGCGCCAGCGTCGATCGCGGGTCGCTGGCCACCCTCCGCGGCGTGAGCACCGCGCAGTCGTCGGCCGTGGCGTGGGTGATGACGATGCTGCTCGCCGGCCTGGGTGGCGTGCTCATCGGGCCCCTCTTCCCGCTGAACGACACCATCTTCACCCTCGTGGTGTTCGGGTCGCTCGCCGCGGTCGCGCTCAGCGGGCTGCGCTCGATCCCCATCGCCTTCGCCGGTGGCCTCGCGCTCGGAGTCATCCAGAACCTGGTCGCCGGGTACGGCGACGACTTCCTGCCGGGGTTCCTGAAGAACCTCGACGGCTTCCGCGCCGCCATCCCCTTCATCCTCACGCTGATCATCCTGATGCTCGTCGGGCGCGACCGCGGTCGGGCGGGCGGGACGGTCGCCGACGAGAAGCCCCCGCCCGACCACCGCGACGGGCTCCCCGCCTGGCGGCGGCGGCTCCCGTGGGTGCTCGCGACCCTGGCCCTGGTCGCGTTCACCATGCAGTGGATCGACGTGCCCGCGCTCCAGGCCGACACCTACGAGCAGGGGATCATCGCCAAGGGGATGGTCTTCGCGGTCATCTTCCTGTCGTTCGTGGTGGTGACCGGCATCGGCGGCATGGTGAGCCTGTCGCAGGCGACCTTCGTGGTCGCGGGGGGCTTCGCCGCCGGGTGGGCGGTCAATTACAACTGGGGCATCGACGTGCCGCTGATCGCGTCGCACGGCCAGCTCAACTGGTTCTGGGCGGTGGTGCTCGCCGCGCTCGTCGGAGCCGCGTCGGGCGCGTTGGTCTCGCTCCCGGTGCGCCGCCTCGGCGCGGTCGCGCTGGCGTTGGGCACGTTCGCGCTCGCGTTCACCGCCGACCTCGTGATCTTCGCCCAGGAGGGCATCTCGCACGGCTCCAACGGGTGGTTCGTGCGCTGGCCGACGCTCGATCTCCCCCTGCTCCCGCGCTACGACTTCGGCAACTCCGAGCAGCGCTTCGTGCTCTTCCTGATCATCTTCGGTCTCGGCGCGTTGATGATCCACGCGCTCATGCGCTCACCCACCGGTCGCGAGATGTTGGCGGTGCGGAGCAGCGAGGTGGCGGCGCGTGCGTCCGGGATCCGGCCGGCGCGCCCGCAGATCCTGATCTTCGCCCTCTCGGCCGGGATCGCGGGCCTGGGCGGCGCGCTCCTGGCCATGAACGACGGCACCATCTCGAACCTGAGCGCGCCGCCGGTGATCGGGCTGGTGTGGATCGCGGTGGCCGTCACATTCGGGATCCGGCGCCCGGGCGGGGCACTCCTCGCCGGGTTGGCGTTCGGCGGCGGCTCCCAACTGGTGTTCAACTGGATCGGCAACGACTTCCTCACCGGAGGGGTGCACGACCTCATCACGTCGCCGTACTTCACCACCATGCTGTTCGGGCTCGGCGCCATCAACCTCGCCCAGAACCCCGATGGCCTCCTCGCCATCATCGGCAGCAAGAAAGCGGAGAAGCGGCGGGACAAGGCACGGCGCGCCCACCTCGTCGCTGCCGAAGCCGAGCTGCACGGCGACGAGCAGGCGGCGACCGACGCGCTCGAGGGGCGCGTCGACGAGGCGCAGCGGGCGGTCGAGACCGACGAGGCGGCCGCCTCCCGGGCGCGGCAGCTCGGCATCGTGCAGACGGACGGCCAGGTGACGGCCGCGGCCGCCTCCGACACCGCCCACGCCGCGCTCTGGCTCGACGACATCGTCGCCGGGTACGGCCCGGTGGAGGTGCTGCACGGCGCGTCCGTGAGCGTGCGGCGCGGCGAGGTGGTCGCGCTCCTCGGTGCCAACGGCGCCGGCAAGTCGACCCTGTGCGCGGTGGCCGCGGGGCTGGTCGAAGCGACGTCGGGGCGGGTGCTGCTCGAGGGCACCGACGTCACCGCGGAATCCGCGGTGCACCGGGCGCGGGCGGGCATGCTGCTCGTGCCCGAGGCGCGCGGCATCTTTCCCGGATTGACGGTCGAGGAGAACCTGAAGGTGCTGCTGCGCGACCCGGAGGAGCGCAAGGCGGCCACCGACCGCTTCCCGGTGCTGGCCGAGCGGCTCGGCCAGCCCGCCGGCCTGCTGTCCGGCGGCGAGCAGCAGATGCTGAGCCTGGCGCCGGCGCTGGCCCGGCCGCCGACGGTGTTCATCGCCGACGAGCCCACCCTCGGGCTCTCACCGTTGGCGTCGCAGGCCGTGCTGGGCGCGCTCCAGGAGCTGC
>DATBBL010000062.1:0-2623 GCA_036271015.1 Acidimicrobiia bacterium | reverse complement strand
GTGGTGGTGGTGCCGACCGCGGCCGCCGGCGCGAGCACGGGCTACACCGCGGCCGATCGCAACGCGGCGGTCGAGCACATGGCCAAGCTCGGGAGCCCGTTCGAGGCGGTGCTCGGCACGACCCGGGTCGCCGACTTCGCGATGGTGGCCCGCCGCCACATGCACGAGTACGGCACCACGTCGGAGCAGCTCGCCGCGGTCGCGGTCGCGCAGCGGCACTCGGCGACGTTGCATCCGCGCGCGGTGATGGGGCCGAAGGGCGACATCACGGTCGAGCAGGTGCTCGCGTCGCGCATGATGGCGGCGCCGCTGCACCTCCTCGACTGCTGCATCGTCAACCAGGGAGGCGGGTGCGTCGTCGTCACGTCGCGCGAGCGCGTGGCGGCGGCCGGGCTCCATCCCCCCGTCGTGCTCCTCGGGTGGGGCGAGGGTCACGGCTACCTCGATCCGAACTCGGCGCCCAGCCTGACGTCGTTCTCGGGACGCGTCGCCGCCGACACCGCGTTCCGCGCCGCCGGGGTGACCCACGACGACGTCGACGTCGCCGGCATCTCCGACCACTTCACCATCAGTGTGATCACCGAGCTCGAGGACGCCGGGTTCTGCACCAAGGGTGAGGGCGGCCCCTTCGTCGCCGATGGCGCGCTGGCGCTCGGCGGGCGTCTGCCCACGAACACCCACGGCGGCTACCTCTCGGGTACGCACGCCGCGAGCTGCGCGCTGTTCACGCTCATCGAGCTGGTGGTGCAGCTCCGCGGGGAGGCCGGTCCCCGTCAGGTGTCGGGCGCGGAGGTCGCCTTCGCGTCCGGGGTCGGCGGTGTCTCGCAGGCGCACTACGCCGCGGTGCTGGGGCGAAGCTGATGGCCTATGAAGGGTTCCGACCCGACATCGGTCCGCTCGACGCGCCGTTCTGGGAGGGGCTGCGCCGTCACGAGCTGCTGGTGCAGGAGTGCACCGCCTGCAGCCGGCTCCGCTTCGTGCCGACCGAGCTGTGCCCGTACTGCGCGTCGCCGGCCGCGACGTGGACCCCGGTCAGCGGGCGCGGCCGGGTGTACACGTACACGGTGGTGCACCGCGCGCCGACGCCCGCGTACCAGGCCGATGCGCCGTACACGCTCGCGTACGTCGAGCTGGAGGAGGGCCCGCGCATGCCCGCGCGCCTCGTCGACGTCGAGCCCGAAGCGGTCGTCGTCGACCTGCCGGTCGAGGTCGTGTTCGACGACGTGGCGCAGGACCTGACCCTGTACCGCTTCCGCCCGGCCGAGTGACCGGCGGCCTCAGTCGGGCCAGACGGTGACGCCCCGCTCGCGCAACTGATCGATCTCCTCGGCCCGATAGCCGAGGTCGAGGAGCACCTCACGGGAGTGCTGGCCGAGCAGCGGTGGCGGCCCACCGATGGCGCCGGGCGTCTCCGAGAGGTGCACGAGGTGGCCGAACTGGCGGAAGCGCCCGTAGGTCGGGTGCTCGTAGTCGGCGACGAGCCCGGCGGCGACGAGGTCCGGTTGGTCGAACCACGTCCGCCGGGCGTCCTCCGGCGCGATCTCGACCGGCACCCCGGCCCCGTCGAGCAGGTCGAAGGCGTCGCGGGCGGTGCGGGAGGCGAGGAACCCGCCCAGCACCTCGCCCAGCGCCTCGGCGTCGGCGGCGCGTCCGGCGGCATCGCCGAAGCGCGGGTCGTCGAGCCCCGGCACGACGGTCGCGAGCGCGGCCCAGTGGCGCTGCCCAAGGCAGGCCAACGCCAGCCAACCGTCGCTCGTCAGGTAGAGCCGGTAGAGCGGACCGAGGCCCGTCTGCCGGCTGTCGGTACGAGGCCGCTCCGACCACGTGCCGTCGGGCCCGATCCACGCGTCGGTGTTCAGGTGCACGCCACCGTTCACGATGGACGTGTCGACCAGCTGACCCTCACCGGTGCGCTCGCGCCAGTAGAGCGCCATCAGCACCGCGAGCGCCGACTGCACCGCGCACGCCTGGTCGCACATGCCGAAGCGATACCAGTTGGGACCGTTGCCCTCGCCGCCCAGCTCCTGCTCGAGACCGCACGACGACTGCGCCAATTGGTCGAAGCCGGGCCAGGTGGCGCGCGGGCCGTCGTTTCCCCACATGGTGGTGTGGCAGTAGATCACGGTGGGGTTGAGGCGCTTGGCGGTCTCGTAGTCGACGCCCAGCCGCTCGGCGACGCCCGGCCGCATGTTGTGGTGCACGACGTCGACCTCGCGCATCAGGCGGTGCGCAATCTCGAGTCCCTCCGGTTGCTTGAGGTCGGCGACGACGTCGAGCTTGCCGCGCTGGCACCCGTTGAACGGCTGGGTGACCGGTCGCATCTGGTCACCCTGGGGCGACTCCAGCTTGTAGACGGTCGCGCCGAGGTCGCCGAGCAGCATCGGACCGAAGGGCCCGGCGAGGAAGTTCCCGAGGTCGAGGATCTTGATGCCCTCGAGCGCGTGCGAGACCGGTCGCTTGGTGGGTCGCGCGGCGCGTGCGCGTGCCGGTTCGCGCGCGAGTGCGCCGAGCACCTCGTCGGTGTGCTGCCCGATCGCCGGTTGCGGACCCTGGACGCGCGGTGTCGGCGCTGCGTGCACCCGGAAGGAGATCCCGGCCTGGCGCACGGGACCGAGCCGCGGGT
>DATBBL010000061.1:0-14784 GCA_036271015.1 Acidimicrobiia bacterium | reverse complement strand
ACCCACTTCACACCCCAACGAGGCATCCTGGTTGCGGACACGGCCGGCTCCTCTCGTCCATGTGGCTCCGTCCATCGGCGATGGTGGATGACCCACGCATCAAACCGGGACGAGAGCCGGCCGTTCCATTACAACTGTGCGGGTGCACGACACGCTGACCCGTCGAGGGCTCCGTCTCGAATATGCGACCCTCGGCTGGAACGTCATCGGTGTTCCGATCCTCGTGATCGCAGCCATCCGATCCCGTTCCGCGGCCGCGGCCGGGTTCGGGCTCGACTCGGCGATCGAGATCGGTGCCTCCCTCGTCGTCGTGTGGGAGCTCACCGGCACGCACGAGGACCGGGAGCGCATCGGGTTGCGGTTGATCGGATGTGCGTTCCTCGCACTGGCCGTCTACGTCACGGCGCAAGCCGCGTACTCGCTCATCGGCGGCCATCATCCCGGCCACTCGACGATCGGCATCGTCTGGACCGCGGCGACCTGCGTCGTGATGCTCGCGCTCGCCCGCGGGAAAGCGATCACTGGTCGAGCGCTCGGCAACCCGGTTCTGCGAGCGGAGGGTCGCGTGACCCTGGTCGACGCGTGCCTCGCCGCCGCGGTCCTGGTCGGTCTGACCCTGAACGCCGAGCTCGGGTGGTGGTGGGCGGACCCGCTGGCCGGACTGGTCATCGTCGGCTATGCGATTCGTGAGGCGCGCGTCACGCTCGGTCCGGCCGCCGTCGCGCCCTGACGACGGCTCGGCCCGCGGGAGCGCGGCTCCACCGGATGTCGAGGAGATCGGCGTCAGGTCGTTCCCGGCGTGGTGACCTCTTGCCGGAGTCCGAGGACATTGCCGGCCGGATCGCGAAAGGCCGCGATCAGATGGTCCCCGGCCGCCGAGGGCGCATCGATGATCTCGCCGCCATGGGCCTGGATGAGCTCGGTCGTCTCGTCCATGGTCTCCACCGAGATGTAGGGCACGAGCCCGGCGCTCGGCGACGGCTCCTGGTCGGTCACCCACGCGCCGGCGACATGGCCCGACCCATCGCGGAAGCTGGGCCGGTTCGTTTCGTGGCCGTCGACCGACCATCCGAAGACGTGCTCGTAGAACATGGCCGACTGCTTCGGGTCCACCGCCGGGATGTACAGGTACGAGACGCCGCCAGCTCGACTCAGCGATGCGTCGACGTCTTCGGCCCCAGGTGTCCTGGTGCTGCCGGAGTCTCCGACGCCGGCCGGCGATTCGGGTTCGTGGATCCTGTCGACCGAGGGGTCGAGCTGGCCGTCACGGACCATCTGGTGAATCAGCGGTTCCAGCTCGACCGCCTTGACGTGCAGCTCGCGGGCGATGTTCTGGATGCTCGGGCGATCGCCACTGTCACCGAGACGCGCCATGGCGGCACGGATGCCTGCGGCGGTGATCATCGATCGACCCTACCGCGACGAACCTGCCGAGCCCCTCCGCCTGGGCGGGAGGTCTTCGGACCTCTGTCTCTGGCGACAACGGAGAGGCTCGGCTGGTCTCAGTATCGGCAGTGCGCCCCGTTCGAGGGCGCCGGCGCGGGCAATCTTGGTCGAGGCTTTACGAGATCCGAATCCACGCGCGACGTGGCCGATCCCGAACGCGAAGAACCGGCCGAGGTGTCCGTGGCCCGACCGGTCCTTCGGCGTTCGTCCCCCGGGGTCTCCTGGCGGAGCTCCTCCACCGTGGACAGGTACGGCGAGGATCTGAGGATCCCCCGAGCGCGAACGTTCGGCCAGTACGCACGTCACACCTTGAACGCACGCTGAATTCGGTGCCCACCGCACCAGGCACGGGATGCCTACGGTCGAAGTCTCACCCTTCGCCGCCTGGGAGCGCATCGCCGTGCACCACCTTCAGTTCGAAACCACCGTCGCCGTGGTCATCGGATTCGTGTTGGTCCTGGGCGTCGCCCTCATCGGGCTGCTCCAGGTCGCGAGTCTCTGAGGGCACGACGCACCCGACGGAGCCCGGACGCGGGGAACCGGCCGAGCCGAAGCCCGACCGGTTCTCCTGGCGTTCACGCTGGTCCCTCCGAGAGGTGCCCGCCGGTCGGGCAGGGTGACGGCGGAGACGAGAGGACCGGCAAGAACGACGCCGCGCACTCAAGCCTCCGCGCCTTGAACCCACGCTGAACGGATCGGGGAAGCACGAGGATCTCGACTCGACGCGGAGCACCGGCCGAGCCGAAGCCCGACCGGCTCTCCGGTTGTTTCCGCCTCGAGTGAGTCCACCCACCCTGGGACCGCGGACCCTATCCGCCCGAACCCGCGGTGCTCGTGATGGTCGGCCCTCATCCCTGCCGCGGCCGGCGCGGCGAGCGGATCAGGGCTCTTCGAGGTAGTCGCGCAGGCGCTGCGAGCGCGTGGGGTGCCGCAGTTTCGCCAGCGTCTTCGACTCGATCTGGCGGATGCGCTCGCGGGTGACCCCGAACTCCTTGCCCACCTCTTCCAGCGTGCGCACCTGGCCGTCGTCGAGGCCGAAGCGCAGGCGCACGACCGCGCGCTCGCGGTCGTTCAGCTCCTCGAGCGCCTCCTCGATCGCTTCCGTGAGCAGCGCGCGGGCGGCCGCGGTCGCGGGTGCGATGGCCGACGGGTCCTCGACGAAGTCGCCCAGCGAGCTGTCGTCCTCCTCCCCCACCGGCGTCTCCAGCGACACCGGCTCCAAGGAGATGCGCTGGATGTCGCGCACGCGATCGGGCGTGAGCTCGACCTTCACTGCGACCTCTTCGACCGTCGGCTCGCGCCCGAGCTCCTGCAGCATCTGTCGCTGCACGCGCAGCACCTTGTTCATCGTCTCGACCATGTGCACCGGAATGCGGATCGTGCGCGCCTGGTCGGCGATCGCGCGGGTGATGGCCTGGCGGATCCACCACGTCGCGTAGGTGGAGAACTTGAAGCCCTTGGTGTAGTCGAACTTCTCGACCGCGCGGATGAGCCCGAGATTGCCTTCCTGCACGAGGTCGAGCAGCGCCATGCCGCGGCCGACGTAGCGCTTGGCGATCGACACCACCAACCGCAGGTTCGCCTCGGTGAGCTGCTTCTTCGCCATCTCGCCGTCGGTGGCGACCGCTTCGAGGCTGGTGCGCGCCTCGTCGGAGAGGTCGAGGTGGGTCTCGAGCCGCTCGGTGGCGTGCACGCCGGCCTCGATGCGCTGCGCGAGCGTGACCTCCTGCTGGCCGGTGAGCAGCGGGACCTTCCCGATCTCCTTGAGGTACATGCGGACGGGATCGAAGCTGCCGCCCTCGACGCGCTCGGGCCGCGGTGCCCGCGCGTGGCGCGCGGCGGCTGACGTCACCGGGACCGCCCCCGGACGCGGCAGCGTGCTCGGCGGCGCCGCCGCGGAGGTGGGCGCCGGAGGCGTGCGCGTCACCGGCTCCTCGCCGCGGCCGGCCCGCCGCTCGTCCTCGCGTCGGAGCTCCTCCTCGATCTCGTCGACGACCTCGACACCCCGCGCGTTGATGCGCGCGTAGATGGCCGCGAGCTCGGCGGTCTCGGGCTCGAGCTTCGGCATCGTGGCGAAGATCTCGCCGGTGGTGACGTAGCCACGCTCGCGCACGCGCGCGACAAGCTCGTCGATGTCGTCGGTTGGCACGTCGGCTCCAGGCACCTCGGATGCCGGCAGTGCCGTGATGGATGCGTCAGCGTTGCTCACGGTGTCTCTCTCGCTGGGGCTGCCGCCCGTGCTTCCTCGCCGACCCACCCTAGCAACTCGAATCCGCGCTCCTGGACGGCTTCCCAGTCGCCCATCTCACGCGCGTGGGCGAGCGCGTCGAGGAGCAATTTCAGCGACGTGGCGCGCTCGTCGTGAGCGCGTAGCATCCCCGCCAGCACCCGCTGCGCGGCCGGACCGATGGTGTTCGCCATCAGGTGCGCGCGCAACGTCTCGGGCTCGTCGGACGCGACCGGTTCTTCGACCGCGATGCGCTCCAGCAGCTCGTGCACCGCGCCGTCGCTCTCGGCGAGCGCGCGATGGAAGTCGTCGGTGGACGCGACCACCTCGAACGCGCCGCGCGCGACGGGATCGGCGAACAGCCGCGCGTCGAGCCAGTCGACGACCAGCTCGGGTTCGTGCACCGCGTACAGCAGCACGTCGAGCTCCCGCCGGTCGACGCGCGTCGGCGGGCGCGGACGCTCGGGATCTCGGGCGGACGACGATGCCGGGGCGCGCCGCGGCGACGGCGACGCGCTCGGTTCACGCCGGACGCGCGCCACCGTCTCGCGGAGCCGATCGGCGTCGATGTCGAGCTCCCCCGCGAGCTTCATGACGTACTGGTCGCGCACGAGGTCGCTCGGGTGCTGGGCGACGATGGCGGCGCCCGACTCGGCCGCCCGCGCCCGACCCTCGAGCGTGGCGAGATCGGCGGCCTGGAGCACGCGGTCGAGCCGGAACTGCAGGAACGGCGTGGCCCGCTCGAGCGCACGCAGCAGCTGTTGCGGGTCGTCGTGCCAGACGTCGGCGGGATCGCGCCCCGCCGGGAGGTCGGCGACCTGCAGCTGGATCTCGTACTGCTGCTCCCACCCGTACCACTTCTCCGCCGCGCCCTGGCCGGGCGCATCGGAGTCGTACGCGAGCACCACCTTCCGGGCCAGGTTCTTCAGGATCTGGAAGTGGTCGTCGGCGAGCGCGGTGCCGCACGTGGCCACCGCGTTGGATGCGCCCGCGAGCGCGAACGCCATGACGTCGGTGTAGCCCTCGCAGATCACGACCTCGCCCCGTGCGACGATCTCGCCCTTCGCCCAGTTGAGACCGTAGAGCAACCGACTCTTCTGGTAGATCGGCGTCTCGGACGAGTTCTTGTACTTCGGGCCGTCGGCACCGAGCGCGCGCCCACCGAACCCGGCCGCTTCCCCGCGCGCGTCGTAGATCGGGAACATGAGGCGGGCGCGGAACTGGTCCTGGAGCTTGTTCACCTTGTTCACGAACGCGAGGCCGGCGTCGACGATGTCGTCCCGCGCGAACTTCTGCCGCTGCAGGTGCACGCTGAGCTGGTCCCACGCGTCGGGCGCCCAGCCGAGTTGGAACTGCCGCGCCGCGTCGCCGTCGAACCCGCGCGACCGCAGGTAGCGACGGGCGAGACCGCCGTCGGCCGACTCCAGCAACAGCCCGTGGTAGAACGCGATCGCGCCCGCGACCGCCTCCGCCAACCGCTGCTTCTTGGTGCGGTCCTTGGCGATGGCCTTGTCGTCGTAGCGCAGGGTGATCCCGGCGCGGGACGCGAGCCGTTCCACCGCGTCGACGAAGTCGAGGTGCTCGACCTCGCGCACGAACGTGATGGCGTCGCCGCTCGCCTGGCAGCCGTGACAGAAGTAGAGGTTGAGCTCGGGGTTGATCCCGAACGACGGGGTCTTCTCGGCGTGGAACGGGCACAGGCCGACCATGCGCTTGCCCACGCGCTTGAGCGCGAGGTGCTCGCTGGCCAGCGCGACGAGATCGGTGGCGTCCCGGACCCGGGCCACGTCTTCGTCGAGGATGCCCATCGGGCTGCGAGCCTATGGCCGGGGCGGCGCCGACGGGTCGACGCGCTTCACACGCCGCGGGGAAGGTCGTCGGGCCGCCAGCCGAGCAGCTCGACACCGAGCCCGAGCGCGTAGCGGTCGGTCATGCCGCTCACGTGGTGCACCGCCAGCGAGGCGGCTTCGGGCGAGCCCGCGACCGGTGCCGGCACCTCGCCGTCGCGCACCATCGGGATCCGGCGCGGCGCGTCGGCGAAGTGCTCGACGAGATCACCGAGCAGGCGCACGACCCGCGCCGCCTGACGGCGCGCGGCCGGCCGCAGGTAGATCCGCTCGAAGTTGAAGGCACGGAAGTCGGCGAGCGCGCCGGCCGCGGGCTCGGTCATCCCGACCGCGCCGGTGAGGTCGACGGCGTCCAGCACCGCCTGCATGAACGCGCCGATCTGCCCCGACGATCGGGCACCGACGACGTCGCGCACCGACGCGGGGAGGTCGGCGGGCTCGAGGATCCCCGCCCGGACGGCGTCGTCGAAGTCGTGGCAGACGTAGGCGATCCGATCGGCCCACGCGACCACCTCACCCTCGGGCGTCGACGGGGCCGGCCGGCGCCACGAGTGGTTGCGCACGCCGTCGAGCGTCTCCAGGCACAGGTTGAGCGGCAGGAGGGTGACGTCGGCGCCGTAGACCGCGTGGTCGTAGCCGCCGCCCGGGAGGAACGGCGAGAACGCATCCTCGGAGGCGTGGCCCGCCGGGCCGTGGCCGCAGTCGTGCGCAAGTGCGATGGCCTCGGTGAGGGGGAGGCACAGGTTGGCGGCCCGGGCGATCCCGGTGGCGACCTGGGCGACCTCGACCGCGTGGGTGAGGCGGGTGCGCAGGTGGTCGTCCTCCGGGGCGATGAACACCTGGCACTTGCCGGCCAGGCGCCGCCAGGGCCGCGAGTGCTTGATCCGGTCGAGGTCGCGCTCGAAACAGAGCCGCAACGGGTCGGGTGCTTCCGGACGCAACCGCACCCCGGCGCCCACCGGCCGCGTCGCCCCCGGGGCCAGCGTAACCGCCAGCTCGGCCTCGCGCTCCTCACGGTGGCGTACCGGCGCACCGACGAAGGCCGCCGCGCCCTCGTGGGCCCGGCGGGTGAGCGTGGACACCACGACGTCGGTCATGGTCCGAAGTTACGCCCGGGGTGTGACACGCATGGCTCTCACGCCCGGCCGAGGGCCACCGCGTTGGCGAAGACGACGACGCACCACCAGACCGAGACCACGCCGATGGTGCCGGCGGCGACCCACCGGACCGCCGGACGGCGAGCGCGGACCGCGATGTAGGCGAGGCAGGCGAGGATCGCCACGCGCAGCGCGAGGTTGACCACGAGCACGGGCACGAGGCCGAGGTTGTCGAACGCGGCGCGCATGACCGGATTGCGTTCGACGTGGTTCAACAGGGCCAGGGCGAGGTAGGTGGTCGCCACGTCGACGACGGCGGCGGCGATGCCCAGCATCACGAGCAGGTCGACGCAGCGACGCGAGGTGGTGCCGGTCCATGCGTCCGTGCCGGCGAACTGACGGTCCCAACGGAAGCGTCCGCTCTCCGTCAGCTGCGGGCGCGTCATCGCCCGACAACCTAGCGGGAAGTTCGTTCCCGCGCCGGACCACCGCGGACGACGGTCGAGCTACGCGGTGCTCCCCGGCCCGTCGTGGCCGAGCGCGGCGTGCGCGGCGGCGAGGCGGGCGATCGGCACCCGGTACGGCGAGCACGACACGTAGTCGAGCCCGACCTGCTCGCAGAACTCGACCGACGCAGGGTCACCCCCGTGCTCGCCGCAGATGCCGAGCTTGAGGTCGGCCCGGGTGGCGCGGCCGCGCTCGACGCCCAACCGGACGAGCTCACCGACACCTTCCTGGTCGAGGGTCTCGAACGGGTTGGCGCGGAGCAGCTTGTGCTCCAGGTACTCCGACATGAACCGGCCCTCGACGTCGTCGCGCGAGAAGCCGAACGTCATCTGGGTCAGATCGTTGGTGCCGAACGAGAAGAACTCGGCCACCCCGGCGATCTCGCCGGCAGCGAGCGCGGCGCGCGGGGTCTCGATCATGGTGCCGACGAGGTAGTCGACGGTGTCGACCCCCGCCGCCTCGAGCGCGTCGGCCGCCACCTCGCGCACCCAGTCGTTGAGCAGCGCGAGCTCGGGCTCGGTCACGATCAGGGGGATCATGATCTCGACGTGCGGCTCGCCGCCGGCCCGCACGCGTGCCACCGCCGCTTCGATGATCGCCTTGGCCTGCATCCGGTACAGGCCGGGCTTGATGATCCCCAGGCGACAGCCACGGGTGCCGAGCATCGGGTTCGCCTCGCGCCAGAGCTGCGCGGCGGCGAGGAGCTTGCGCCCCTCCGCGTCGAGCTCGCCCTTGGCGTCGCGGACGAGCAGCTCCTCGACGTCGGGGAGGAACTCGTGGAGCGGCGGGTCGAGCAGGCGGATGGTGACGGGCAGGCCGTCCATCGCTTCGAAGATGCCCTCGAAGTCGCTGCGCTGGAGCTTCTCGAGCTCCGCGAGCGCGGCGCTCTCCTCCACCTCGTCCTCGGCGAGGATGAACCGCTGCACGAGGGGCAGGCGGTCGCCGAGGAACATGTGCTCGGTGCGGCAGAGGCCGATGCCTTCCGCGCCGAAGCGCCGCGCCACGTGCGCGTCATGGGGAAGGTCGGCGTTGGTGCGCACCTTCATCCGGCGGAAGCCGTCGGCCCAGCCGAGCAGGGTCTCGAACGGCCCGCCCGGGTCGGGGGTGACGACCGGCACCGAGCCGACGACGACCTCGCCGGTCGTGCCGTTGATCGAGATGATGTCGCCCTCGTGGACGACCGTGCCGTTGACCTCGACCGTCCCGCCCTCCACGTCGATGTGCAGCTCGCTCGCGCCGCACACCGCGGGCGTGCCCATCCCGCGCGCGACGACCGCGGCGTGACTCACGAGCCCACCGCGCGACGTGAGGATGCCCTCGGCCGCGATCATGCCGTGCAGGTCGTCGGGCGAGGTCTCCGGCCGCACCAGGATCACGTGCTCGCCGTCGTCGTGGTGCTGCTCGGCGGCGTCGGCGGTGAAGTAGACCTTGCCGACCGCGGCGCCGGGCGACGCGTTCAGGCCCTTGGTGATCGCGGTGTACGCGGCCGCCGGGTCGAACTGCGGGTGCAGGAGCTGGTCGAGCTGCGCCGGCTGCACGCGCAGCACCGCCTCGCGCTGGTCGATGAGGCCTTCCTCCTCCATCTCGACGGCCATGCGCAGCGCGGCGACCGCGGTGCGCTTGCCGACGCGGGTCTGCAGGAGGAACAGCCGGCCCTGTTCGATGGTGAACTCGATGTCGCACATGTCGCGGTAGTGGTTCTGGAGCGTCTGCATCAGCCCGAGGAGCTGCTGGTGGGGCTCCGGGAACTCGTTGCCCATGGCGTCGAGCGGCTCGGTGACGCGAATGCCGGCGACGACGTCCTCGCCCTGGGCGTTCTTCAGGAAGTCGCCGTAGGGCCGGTTCTCACCGGTGGCCGGATCGCGGGTGAACGCGACCCCGGTGCCGGAGTCGTCGCCCTTGTTGCCGAACACCATCGTCTGCACGTTGACCGCGGTGCCGAGGTCGTCGGGGATCTTCTCCATGCGGCGGTAGATGCGGGCCCGCTCGCCGTTCCAGGAGCGGAAGACGGCCTCGATGGCCAGGCGCAGCTGCTCCTTGGGGTCCTGCGGGAACTCGATGCCCGCCTCCGCGAGGACGATCGCCTTGAACCGGTCGGCCAGACCTTCGAGATCCTCGGCCGAGAGCTCGGGATCGGTGGCGACGCCCCGCTGCTCCCGCAGCTCCTCGAGCGCACGCTCGAACCTCTCGCCGTCGATGTCGAGCACGATCTTGCCGAACATCTGCACGAACCGGCGGTACGAGTCGTAGGCGAAGCGCGGGTTGTCGGTCTGCTTGGCCAGCCCGCCGACCGAGACGTCGTTGAGTCCGAGGTTGAGGACGGTGTCCATCATCCCCGGCATCGAGAACGGGGCACCCGAGCGGACGGAGACCAGCAGCGGGTCGCCGGCGTCGCCCAGGCGCTTGCCCATCTTCTCCTCGAGCGCGACCAGCGCCGCGGCGACCTCGTCCATGAGGCCATCGGGGATGGTGTCGTCGGCGGCCATGTAGGCCTTGCACGCGTCCGTCGTGATCGTGAAGCCGGGGGGTACGGGCAGGCCGAGCTTGGTCATCTCGGCGAGGTTCGCCCCCTTGCCTCCCAGCAGGTACTTCTGCTCCTTCGAGCCCTCCTCGAAGGCGAAGACGTACGGCATAGCTCAACTCCAGTCTGACCGGGTGTGATCTCGGTCGCGAGATTCGAGACTACGCGGCGACGACGACCGTTCGGGCGAGCTTGTCGTGGATGCCCTGCCGGTTGCGGTCGAAGAAGCTCCAGCCGACGATGGCGAGGCCGAGCAGCGGTGCCAGCGTCGACAGCGGGATCAGGAGCACGAACGCGATCGCCAAAGGGATGAAGAAGCGGACGAACGCGGCCCACCACGTGACCGGCGAGCCGTTCACCATCACCACCTTGATCCGGCGGTTGCGCATCCCGAACGTCTGGCCCGTACGTGCGGTCGACGGCACGAGGTAGAGCAGGCCGAGCACGAGGATGGTGACGGCGATCGCGTACTGGGTGCCCACGATGCTGTCGCGCAGCTCGGTCTCCTTCTTGTCGGACGCCTTGGCGGTGCTCGGCGGCACCTTGATCCCCGCGTCCTTCACGTCCTTCTCGGCCTTGTCGACCGCTTTCTGCGCCGAGGCCTTGTCTTTGGCGGTCTTGGCGTCGTTGAGGTCGTTCTGCTTGTCGTGGAGCGTGCTGACCTTGTCGATCTGCTTGACGATGTCGGAGTAGTCGCTCTGGATCACCGCGGGCAGGAGGAAGCTGATGCCGGTGTAGATCACCAGGAGGACCGCGATGTCGAACAGCATCGCCATGCCCCGCTGCCGCGGCTCGGCGAGCTGCATGCCTTCGGGCAGCACGATCGTCGGCTCCGGCCGGTTGCGCCGGCCCGTCGGCTGCGCCGCCTTCTTGCCGTTCCCGTTCCCCGCGCCGCCCGCGCTCTCCTTCGGCGGCGGCGGCGCGAGCAGCTTCCGCCAGCCGGTCGGCTGCTGCTCGGTGCCGGCCTGCGGTCCGGGATCGTCGTCGTCGACCAGCTCGACGTCGTCGCCCGCCGGTGCGTCGAGCTGCGCGTCGTAGCGCTGGCGCTGGAACGGGTCGGACAGCACGTTCCACGCGGCGCGGACGCGCGCGACCTCGTCGCGGTTCGCCTGCAGCTGCGACTCGGAGATGCCCTTCTTCTCGCGTGCGGCCTCGAGGTCGGAGACCCGCCGGCGGTGCGCCTCGCGGATCTCGTCGCGCGATGCCCCGGGCTCGACCCCGAGCTCCTCGTAGTAGTTGTCGTTCATGCTTGGAGGCGTTTCCTCAGCTCGTCGAGCAGGCCATCGATCGGGACCCGCTCCTGCGTCATTGAGTCGCGGTCACGGATGGTGACCGCACGGTCGTCGAGCGTGTCGAAGTCGACCGTGACGCACAACGGGGTCCCGACCTCGTCCTGTCGACGGTAGCGGCGCCCGATGGAGCCCGCCACGTCGACGTCGATCATCAGCTCCGGCCGGAGCAGGGCCGCCAGCTCGTCGGCCACCGGCACCAGCCGCTCGTTCTTCGACAGCGGCAGCACCGCGACCTTGATCGGGGCCAGGCGGTGGTGCAGGCGCAGCACCGTGCGCTTCTCGGTGCCGCCCTTGCCGTTGTCCACGTCCTCCTCCTCGTAGGCGGCGAGGAGGAAGGCGAGGGTGGCGCGGTCGGCGCCGGCCGCCGGCTCGATCACGTACGGGAGGTACCGGCGCTCGTGTTCCTGGTCGTAGTAGCTCAGGTCCTGACCGGAGACCTTGCTGTGCTGGGCGAGGTCGTAGTCGGTGCGGTTGGCGATGCCCTCGAGCTCGCCCCACCCCCACGGGTAGAGGAATTCCACGTCGGAGGTGGCGGCCGAGTAGTGCGACAGCTCCTCGGTGGCGTGCGGCCGCAGGCGGAGCTGGTCCTCGCGGATGCCGAGGTCGGTGTACCAACGGAACCGCTCCTGGCACCAGTACTCGTACCAGTGCGCGCCGTCTTCGGGCGGCACGAAGTACTCCATCTCCATCTGCTCGAACTCGCGGGTGCGGAACACGAAGTTGCCCGGCGTGATCTCGTTGCGGAACGACTTGCCGATCTGGGCGATGCCGAACGGCGGCTTCTTGCGCGTCGTCGTCTGCACGTTGGCGAAGTTCACGAAGATGCCCTGCGCGGTCTCAGGACGCAGGTACGCCACCGAGGCGTCGTCCTCCACCGGGCCGACGTAGGTCTTGAACATGAGGTTGAACTGCCGGGCCTCGGTGAAGGTGTCCTTCATGCCGCAGTTCGGGCAGGCGCCGGAGTCGGGCAGCTCGTCGGCGCGGAAGCGCTCCTTGCAGTTGCGGCAGTCGACGAGGGGGTCGGTGAAGGTGGCGACGTGTCCGCTCGCCTCCCACACCTTCGGCGCCATGAGGATGGCGGCGTCGAGGCCGACGACGTCGTCACGCAGCTGCACCATGCTGCGCCACCAGGCGTCCTTCACGTTGCGCTTCAGGAGCACGCCGAGGGGGCCGTAATCCCAGGTCGAGCGGAACCCGCCGTAGATCTCGCTCGAGGGGAAGACCAGGCCGCGTCGTTTCGCGAGGTTCACGACACGGTCCATCAGGTCGTTCTTGGCCATACCGGGGGGCGATCCTAGTTGGGGGGTTCTCGTGCGCTTCCCTCGGCCTCGCCGCCGTCAGAGCAGCGCCGCGCTGCGCAGACGGCGCTCCAGATGGTGCTCGAGGCTGGTGAGCGCGAGCCGCTCGGTGGCCGTCGTGGTGGGCCCGGGCGGCTCCGCGAGCGCGGTGCGCAACTCGCCTCCCAGGATGCGCCGGACCATCTGCAGGGTGTCGGGCTCGATGCGACGGCCGGTGAAGCGACCGCACGTCGCGCAGAGCACGCCCCCCTCCTCGAGGTCGAAGGTGGTGAACGGACCGTCCTCGTCGCCGCAGCGGGCGCACAGCTCGAGCATCGGGTGGAACCCCTCGAGCGAGAGCAGCTTCCAGAAGAACGCCGCGCTCACGAGCGGTGTGGGGTGCTCGGCGAGGGTGCGCAGCGCGCCGACCAGCATGCGGTAGAGCGCGGGGTTGGGCTCGCGCTCCTGGGCGACCTGGTCGGTGGCCTCGAGCATCGAGATCGCATGGGTGAGGCAGCCGTAGTGCTCGCGCAGGGCGCGGTTGGCGTCGATGGTCTCGGTCTGGGTCACCACGTCGAGCTCCCGGCCCCGGTAGCACTGCAGCGCGAGGTGGCTCATCGGCTCGAGCCGGGCGCCGAAACGGCTCCCGGGCTTCCGCACGCCCTTCGCCACCGCCCGGACCTTCCCGTGACCCTGGGTGAGGATGGTGACGATGCGGTCGGTCTCCCCCAGCTTGATCGTGCGCAGCACGACCCCCTGGTCCCGGTACAGGTTCACTACATCAGTGTAATTCGCTCCTCCCCCACCGAACATCTCGTACTTGCGGGTGGTATGACCCCCCTGAACTCCGAGATGTTCGTCAGGTGGGGTCGACGGCGCCGAAGCGGCGCTCGCGGCGTTGGAACTCGGCGACGGCGGCGAAGAGGTCGGTGCGGCGGAAATCGGGCCAGGCGACGTCGGTGAACACGAACTCGGAGTACGCGGCCTGCCAGACCAGGAAGTTGGCCGTGCGGGTGTCGCCGGCGGTGCGCACCAGCACGTCGGGGTCCGGGAGGTCGGGGGCCTCGAGGTGGGCGGCGAGCACGTCGCCGTCGATCGTCGCCACCTTCCGGGCGCCGTCCCGGACCTCCTCCGCGATCGCCGCCATCGCCGCCGCCAGCTCGGCCCGGCCGTCGTGGTCGACACCGAGGGTCAGCGTCATCCCGTGGTTGGCGGCGGTGAGCGCCTCGGTCTCGTCGAGCGCCTTCCGGAGCCGGCGCGGGAGGCGCTCCCCGCGCCGCCCGATGGCGCGGACACGGACCCCGCGGGCGTGCCAGGCGTCGCGCCGGGCGAGCAGCACCCGCTCGGCGTCGGCGAGCACCGCCCGCAGCTCGCCGAGCGGCTCGCTCCAGCGCGCGCTCGCGACGAGGTCGACGGTCAACCACCGCAATCCGATCTCCAGCGCGCCGTCGACCACGTCGACCAGCGTCGCCTCGCTCACCGTGCACCCGTTGCCGTCGGCCACGATCGCGACGTGACCGGGGATCTGGTGGAGATCGAGCTCGGTCACCCGCGCAACCTATCCCTTCCTCTGTCCCGTCCGAATCGCACCACTACGCTCCCGCCGATGCGTGCGCCCGAGGCCTGGACCGCGGTGATGAACCCGGCGGCGGGCCGCGGTCGCGGGCGGGCCCGGCTTCCGCGCGTCGCCGACGCGCTCGCCGACGCCGGCCTCGATCTGGAGATCGAGCTGTCGGCCGACCCCGACCACCTGGTCGCGCTGGCGCGCGACGCCTTCGCCCGCCGCCGCGCCGTGGTCGCGTGCGGGGGCGACGGCACGGTGTGCGCGCTCGCCGGCGTCGCCGCCGACCACGACGGCGTGCTCGGCATCGTGCCGGTCGGGTCGGGCAACGACTTCGCCCGCCAGCTCGACATCCCGCGCGACGACGTCGCCGCCGCGATCGACGTGTTGCGGACCGGTCACGTCGTGCACGCCGACCTCGGACGGGTGCGCACCGCCGACGGACGCGAGGCGTGGTTCACCACCGTCGCCAACACCGGTTTCGACGCCGCCGCCAACGAGTGGGCCAACCACGTCACGTGGACCAGCGGTCCGCCCCTGTACGTGTTGGCGACCCTCCGCACCCTCGCCACCTACCGGCCACGCCGCTTCCATCTCACCGTCGACGACACCGTGATCGACACCGACGCGTGGCTGGTCGCGGTGGGCAACACGCGCACGTACGCGAGCGGGATGGCGATCACCCCGGCGGCGAGCGTGCACGACGGCCTGCTCGACGTCTGCGTCGTCGGTCCGGTGTCGCGCCTCGACTTCCTGCGCACGTTCCCGTCGGTCTTCCGCGGCGAGCACGTCGAGCACCCGGACGTCCGTACGTGGCGCGGCACCACGGTGACGGTCGAGGCGCCCGGTACCGGCGCGCCGGTGGAGCTCTGGGCCAGCGGAGAGCACGCCGGCCCGCTGCCCGCGACGATCACGCCGGTCGCGGACGCGTTGGCCGTGGTGGTGCCTACTTGACCGGTCGATTCCGCTCCGCCGTCCCGCCCTCCGGGCACGGCTCCGCTCCATCTCC
>DATBBL010000060.1:0-5807 GCA_036271015.1 Acidimicrobiia bacterium | reverse complement strand
GGATCCCGGACACCGGGCGGGGCGGCATCCTCTCGGGGCCGGTCGACGGGCCGGCCCGCACCGCGGCGCAGTACCCGCACCAGGAGGCCACGCCCGGGATCCGGGTGCTGCACCGCGCGTCCGGGTTCACGGGCGAGCTGGTGGCGCTCGACGGCGACGAGGTCGTCCTGCGCGGCCACACCGGGCTGGAGAAGCGCTACCGCAACCTGCCCGGCACGTTCGCGGTCGCCGGCACCGCCACCCACCTGGTGCCGGTGCGGACATCGACGGCCGACGATCTCCACGCCGCCGGGGTGCGCGTCGCTGACGGTGTGCGCACCGCATCGGGGAGCCGCGCGGTGGTCGGCGCCCGGGCCCGGGTGGCGCGGGCCAGCCGGATCTGGGTCGAAGGTGTGCACGACGCCGAGCTCGTCGAGCGGGTGTGGGGCGACGACCTGCGGGTCGAGGGCATCGTGGTGGAACGACTCGACGGCGCCGACCACCTGGCCGAGGAGGTGCGGGCGTTCGGCCCGGGCCCCGGTCGCCGGCTCGGGGTGCTCCTCGATCACCTGGTGGTGGGCAGCAAGGAGGCGCGCCTCGCCGATGGCGTGCGCGACCCGCACGTCCTCGTCACCGGGACGCCCTACGTCGACGTGTGGGAGGCGGTGCGGCCGGTGGCGGTGGGCATCGCCTCGTGGCCGGTCGTCCCCAAGGGGCAGGACTGGAAGACCGGCGTGTGCGCGGCCCTCGGCATCGACGACCCGCGGACGATGTGGCGCCGGATCCTCGGCGCGGTGCACGACTGGAAGCAGCTCGAGCAGCCCTTCGTCGCCGCGGTCGAGCAACTCATCGACTTCGTCACCGAGCCTGCGTAGCGAACCGGCGGCCTTCGGTGTCCGTATGGGACATCAAAGGACGCTGGAACGGGTGGGTCAGCGGGGGGCGTACTCGATGATGTCGGCTTCGTCGAGCTTGCGATCGGCGATGCCGGCGAAGCCGTCGCTGCCGGTGTAGGTGTCCTCGCCGAGGACCTTCCCGTCGGCGTCCACCGGCCAGAGCGTCGCCATGCGCGCCTCGTAGAGGTAGTGCGCGTCGGGGTCGTCGACGTCGATGCCCATCGCCTGGAGCGTGCGGCCCGGGTACGCCATGCGCATCACGCCCTCGGTGAGCACGCAGTCGCGGTCGACGACGAGCCGGTCGATGTCGAGCTGCAACCGCCCGGCGCCGGACGCCACGAACCGCTCGTAGAACGCCCGCACGCCGTCCTTGCCCACCGGGCTGCTCCGCGGGTCGGGCGCACCGTAGGCGTGGTAGTGGACGTCGTCGGAGAGGGTGTCGAGCAGGCCGTCGATGTCGCCGGCCGACTCGGACTTCATGTGGGCGAGGATCGTCTCGAGGTTGCGCCGGAGCACCGGGTCGGTCTCGGCGGCGAGACGCTCCTCGACCTTCCTCCAGGTGACGGCTTGATCGATGACGGGCGCCATGGGCCCTCCTCCCGGATCAGGGACGTGCGTCGCGCGGTTGTAGCAGGCGCGCCCGCATGGCGTCGTCGCGCACGAACACGGGCAGGTCGTCGGCGTCGAGGAAGGAGGGTCGGACCGACGACCCGCCGTCGACGACCAGGCCGTGGCCGGTCACGAACCCGGCGAGATCGGAGAGCAGGTACAAGGCGGCGCCCGCGATGTCGTCGGGTGCGCCCCGCCGGCCCAGTGGGATCGCCTGCTGCTCCTCGGGCGAGTCGACCGTGGGTGTGCCCCGCTCGCTGTGCGCGGTGCGGACGGTGCCCGGCAGCACCGCGTTGACCCGCACGCGCGCCGGTCCGAGCTCGAGCGCGGCGGTGCGCATCAACGCCAGGACCCCAGCCTTGGCGGCCGCGTACGGTGCGCCGAACGGCATCGCCGACGTGCCGCTGATCGACGACACCAGGACGATGCTCCCTGCCTCGCCGCGGTCGACGAGCCGCCGGGCGACGGCCTGCGTCGTGATGAACGCCGTCTGCAGGTTGAGCTCGACGACGGCGGCGAACGTCGCCGGCGGCATCCCGGTGACGAGCGACCAGTCGTCGAAGGGCATGCCACCCACGACGTGCACGAGGCCGAGGAGCGGCGGGAGGCCGTCGAGCGCGGTCAACGCGTCGTCGACCGCGGCGGCGTCGGTGACGTCGGCCAGCAGCGGGACGAAGCGCGCCGCGTCGGTGCCGGCGGCGCGCTCGGTCAACGCCAGCGCGTCGCGGTCGACGTCGAGCCCCAGGACGGTCGCGCCGGCGCGCACGAGCATGGCGCTGACGCCGGTGCCGATGCCGTCGCCGCCCGCGCCGGCGACGACCACCGTCCGTCCCTGGACCCCGAGCTCGACCGACGTCACGAGGCCCATGGCTACCATGCGGGCGTGCTCGACGGTCGTGCCGTGTTCGTGACCCACGGGTCGACCCGGCTCGGCGGGGGCCTGGCGGCCGCGCTCGGAGAGCTCGGCGCCGCGGTCACCACGAGCGCGGACGGCTTCGCCGACCGCGCCGCCGCCGGCGCCGCCTTCGCCCTGGCCCCCGCGATCGACCTGGTCGTGCACGTGTGCGTCGACGACGCAGCCCTGGTGCCGCAGCAGCTCGCCGACACCGACCCGGCCGCGTGGGACGCACGCGGCGAAGCGCTCCTCCGGGACGCCATCTTCACGCTCCAGGCCGCGCACTCCCGGTTCGCGCCCACCGGCACCGGCCGCATCGTTCTGGTCGCACCGACCTCGGGGTTCACCGGCGCCGGTGGCTTCGTGCCCGTGTCCACCGCGATCGAGGGCGTGCGGGCACTCGGCAAGTCGGCGGCGCGGCAGTGGGGTCCCCACGGCATCACCGTCAACGCGGTGCTCGTGCCCCCGGCCCTGGTCGCTCCGGAGCTGGTGGCGGCGACGACGTTCGAGGCACCACCCGCGGTGGGCCGGCCGCCCGAGCTGCGCGACGACGTCGCGGCGACGATCGCGCACTTCGCCAGCTCCACCAGCGGCGGCATCACCGGCGCGACGGTGATCGTCGACGGCGGGTCGGTGATGGCACCGTGACCGAGACCCTCGCCGGGCGCTGCATCATCGTGACCGGCGCCGGCGACGGCGTCGGGCGCGGGGTCGCCCTGGCCTGCGCGGCGGCCGGCGCGCACGTGATCGTGGGCACCCGCCACGAGAACGGGCACGCGGTCGTGGGCGAGATCGACGCGCGCGGCGGCCGGGCCGCGTGGACGCAGTGCGACGTGACCGACGAAGCCACCATCGTCGCCGCCGTCGACCTCGCACTCGAACGGGCGGGCGCGCTCCACGCCATCGTGCACAATGCGACCAGCAACCGGTCGAGCGAGCCCCACCGGCTCGAGGACGTCGACCGCGCGCTCTGGGACGAGCACGCCGCGGTGTCGCTCCGGGGCGCGTACCACTGCGCCCGCGCCGGATTCGAGGCGCTGCGGGAGACCCAGGGCACGCTGATCCTGATGACGTCACCCGCGGGGATGGAGGGCACCGTCGGGTTGCCGCTCTACGGCGCCGTGAAGGGCGCGCTGCGCGGCTTCGCCAAGAGCCTGGCCCGGGAGTGGGCGCCGCACGGCATGCCGGTGAACATCATCTCGCCCCTCGCGCTGTCACCGGCGATGGGGCGCGCCATCGAGCAGGACCCGGGGGTGGGGGAACGCCTCGCCCGCCGCGTTCCGATGGGTCGGGTCGGCGATCCCGAGCACGACGTGGGCCCGGCGGTGGTCTACCTCGCGTCAGCCGACGCGCACTTCGTGACCGGCCAGACCCTCGCGGTCGACGGCGGTCACTTCATGAACCTCTGACCGCCGCGGCCAGGCGTTGGACCTCGCCCACCGCGCGCGCCACCACGTCGGGGTCGACCGCCGCCGCCACCGCGTCGCCCCCGGCCTCCTGCAGCATCTCGGGCAGCCGCGTGCGGAGCCGCTCCAGTGCCCACGCCAGCATGTCGCCGGACGCGACGGCGTCGAAGTCGATGACGTTGTTGACGGTCTCGCCGCCGGCGCCGGTGTTGTGGACGTAGTGGTAGTGGGGTTCGTCGGCGAACACGTCGAACCGCACGTACTCGTGGCCGTCGTCGGTGCCCCACACGTGGAGCGAGACGCCTTCGTCGGTGAAGCCACCCTCGGGCGACCGCGCCTCGAGCTCGGCGAGGTGCTCGGGGTTGTCGGCGTAGGTGGCGCGCAACGACTCGGGATCGAGGGCGCGGTACTCCACGCCGAGCGTGACCGCTCCGGCGGGGACGCGATGCGTGCGCTCCTCGACCGGCGGCTGCGGTGGGATCCCGTAGACCTTCCCGATCATGACTCCGCTCCCTTCTGCTGCAGCCGGGTGAAGACCCGCCGGGCGGTCCCGCCGAGCAACGCGGCCTCGATCTCGGGGGACAGGCCCAGCTCCGCGACCTGGGCCAGCGCGTGGCGGTGCCCCACGGTCGGGAAGTTGGTGGCGAACATCACCTTGGTGCGGCCGGGGCCGCGCAGGAAGTCGACCACCGCGGGGGGCCAGTGCCGGGGCGGGTAGGCGCCCGTGCCCAGGTAGACGTTGGGGAACTTCAACGCCATCGCGATCGCCTCCTCCGTCCACGGCCAACCGAGGTGCGAGAGCACGAACGGGGTGTCGGGAAAGTAGAGCGCGGGCCGGTCGACCGAGATCGGATGGCCGCACTCGCTGGCCATGAGGCCGCCCGACGTCCCCGTCTGCGCCGCCATCGCCACCCCCGCGTCGGCGCAGGCCGCGTAGTACGGGTAGTAGTCGGCGTGGTCGAGCCGGCGGTCCCAGCTGTGGGTGTGGAGGTAGCACCCGACCACCCACGGGAGGTCGAGGCGCGCCCGCGTGGCGCGCACGCCGGCCATCCCGCGCTCGGGGTCGATCAGGGCCAGCGCCGCGAACCGGCCGGGCCACCGCTCGACGAGCTGCTCGGTCTCTTCCCAGCGGGTCACGAGATGCTCGAAGTCGAACGGGTTGCTCCTCGCGTGGCGCCCGGTGTCGCCGGTGATCAACATCACGGTGCCCACCCCGAGCTCGTCCATGCGCCCGACCAGCGCGGCGGGATCGCTGAACGAATCGCGCTCGTCGCGCCGCACCTTCACCTGCACGCCCGTCGCCGCGATCGCGCCGTCCCACAGCGCCCGACGGTCCTCGGTGAACGCGTTCGACAACGTGTCGACGGTGTCAGCGTTCATCACGGAACCGCTTCAGCTTCGGGGACACGTCGACCTCGGTCCACGCGTCGAGCGCGCCCGGCACGACCACCTCGACCCCGATGCGCACGCCGAGGCGGTCCTTGAGTCGGGTCTCCACCGCGGCCGCGATCGCCGGGAACGCGGACGGGTCGCGGTCGCTCACCACCGAGAGCTCCAGCTCGTCGCGGCCGTCGCGCCGCACCGCTCGTACGAACCAGTCAGGAGCGACCCCGTCGACCGACAGCGCGAGCTCGCCGACGGCCTCGGGCCACACGTTCACGCCGCGCAGCTTCACCATGTTGTCGCCGCGGCCCGCGAACGGGCCCATCTTGCGCAGCCAGCTCCCGCAGCTGCACCGCCCGGGCGGGTAGAGGAACGACAGGTCCATGATGTTGTAGCGGAACTGCGGGCTTCCGGTCTTGTAGAGCTCGGTGATGCAGATCGCACCGAGCTCGCCGTCGGGTCGTGGCTCCCCGCTGTCTGGGTCGACGATCTGCACCACGAACGCGTCCTCGAAGATGTGGAGCCCGTCGTGGGCGGGGCACTCCACCGACACCCACTGCACCTCGTGGAACCCGTACGACTCGAAGCACTCGACCCCGAACGTGGACTCGAGCAGCGCGCGGTCGCCGATGTTCGGCA
>DATBBL010000059.1:0-9365 GCA_036271015.1 Acidimicrobiia bacterium | reverse complement strand
GGGCCGAGCGGCACACCGATCGCATCCTCGAGGAGGACGTCCGGGTAGGGCTCCAGCCACACCACCTCACCGAGCCGGGTCGGCGCCGGTGGGTCGACTCCGGGGATGTCCCATTCCTTCGCCGGGCGTCGGCGGGCCGAGCGCAGCGCGTCGAGGCACCGATTGGTGGCGATCCGGTACAGCCACGTGCGGATCGACGCTCGGCCTTCGAACCCGCGGAGGCCCTGCCAGGCGGACAGGAGTGTGTCCTGGACCGCGTCCTCGGCGTCCTGCAGCGAGCCCAGCATCCGATAGCAGTGCACCTGGAGCTCCCGGCGGTGCGGCTCGGTCAGCGCGCGGAACGCGTCGGCGTCGCCGGCGCGTGCGCGGGCGATCAGCTCGGATGGCATCAGCTCCACGTTCGCGTCACCTCTCGCTGGTCCTTCGTCGCCTTTCCATCGTGTACCGACGCCGGCCGCGGCGCGAACTGGGCGGTGGATGCACGCCCAGTTCCCCGACGGCGCGGCGTCGACCTCGGTGGTACCTCACATCGACCGACAGGAGCACGAACATGGGAACGATCGTGATCAGCGAGAACGTCTCACTCGACGGGGTCGTCGAGGATCCGACCGGTGAGGAAGGCTTCCGGCACGGCGGCTGGGGCGTCCAGATGGGGGACGACGACCGCGCCGCGTGGGCGAAGTTCTTCACCGACGAGGCACTGGGCGCCGACGCTCTGCTGCTGGGTCGGCGGAGCTACGAGTACTTCGGGGCGCGGTTTCCCTCCCGGACCGGCGCCTGGGCGGACCGGTTGAACAGCATGCCCAAGTACGTCGTGTCGTCCACCCTCGTCGATCCCGACTGGACGAACTCGACGGTCCTCGTCGGCGACGTCGTGGAAGCGGTCTCGAAGCTGAAGCGGGAGCTCGACGGGGAGATCGTCGTCTACGCGAGCCGTCTGCTCGTGGGGACGCTCATCGAGCACGACCTGGTCGATGAGCTGCGGCTGGTGGTCTTCCCGGTCGCGCTCGGCGCCGGCCAACGCCTCTTCGGCGAGACTCACGACCGGAAGCCCATGCGCCTCGTCGACACGCGGAGCATCGGCGACGGCCTCGCCCACCTCACGTACGAGCTGGTCCCGCACGCCTAGCAACCGGACGACGTCGGTCGACGGTCGAGCGAGTCACGTCACTCGGCCGCGACCGTCTCCGGGAGGTCTCGCGGTCTCCCGAGCGGAGCGAGCTGGTCGGCGGCGAAAAACTGGTGCAGCAACTGGATGGCGACCGACCCCTCACCGACGGCGGATGCGACGCGTTTGACCGAGCCGTGGCGAACGTCGCCGGCGGCGAAGACCCCGCGCATGCTCGTCTCGAACAGGAACGGCCCGCGCTCGTGCGACCAGTCGTGGTCGGCGAGGTCGGGGCCGCAGAGGACGAAGCCCTGTTCGTCGCGGCGAATGGTGTCCGGGAGCCACTCGGTGTGAGGTCGCGCGCCGATCATCAGGAAGAGCGCGTCGGCGCGCACGGTCTCCTCGCTGCCGGCGGCGTCATTGCGAAGCGTGAGGTGCTCGAGCCGCAGGTTGCCACCTCCGTCCACGACCTCGGTCTGGACGCGCACCTCGACGTTCGGGTCCGCCTCGACCTGCTGGACGAGGTAGTGCGACATCCCGGCGCGGAGGCTCTCGGCTCGCACGACGAGGGTGACGTGCGCGGCGTAGCGGGCGAGGTGCAACGCCGCCTGCCCCGCCGAGTTCGCGCCGCCGACGATGTACACCTCTCGGCCGACCACGCCTTGCGCCTCGGATGCCGCACCGCCGTAGTAGACGCCGGCACCATTGAGGTCTTCGAGCGCGGGGATCCCCAGTCGTCGGTAGCTGACGCCGGTCGCGAGGAGCACGGCGCGGGCGGCGACCGGGCCGCTCTCCGAGAGGACCACCGAGAGCTCACCGCCGTCGTGCTCGAGTTCCGTCACCTGTTGCATGAAGGCAAACTTCGCTCCGAAGATCCACGCCTGCTCGTAGGCGTTCTGCGCCAGCCGGCTGCCGCTCACACCCTGCGGGAACCCGAGGTAGTTGCGGATCAGTGAGCTCGATGTGGCCTGCCCGCCGAGGCCGCCTTCGTCGACGACCAGGGTGCTGAACCCCTCGGACGCGCCGTAGACCGCGGCGGACAGGCCTGCGGGCCCGGCACCGACGATCACGAGGTCGAACTGCGCGCGATCCGGGTTCACCGGTGAACCTGACGCGAGGGCCAGGTCCGCATTCGTGGGGTTCTGCAGGATCGTGCCGTCCGGGAAGATCACGAGCGGAAGCGCGGTGACCTCGCCGGCCTCGGCGACCAGCTCGCGTCCACGAACCGAGTCGGTGAGGCAGAACGAATGCGGCAGCGCGCAGCGTCCCAATGCTTCACGGAGCTCGTACGCCCGCCCGGACCATGATTCACCGACCACGAAGACGGTGTGGGGCGACGAGCGCTCCGCGTCCGCCCATTCCAGCAGCAACGCCGAGATCTCGTGATGGAAGAACTCGTCCGGCGTCGACGCGGGCCGGATCACGTAGTGGTCAATGCGTCCACTGGCGATGGCGTCGAACAGTGCCTGCCCGATGGTCGGATCGCCCTGCTCACCCCACGCGATCATGAGCGCCCGTCGCGCGTGCGGGTGGAGACGACGAGCCTCGTCGAGCAGCTCGTCTCCGGTCACTCCCTCGAGCTGGACGCCTGCGAGCACGAGGGCCACGTCGTGGTCGGACTCCGCCACGTCCCGGAGGAGCGCACGAGCCTCGTTCGCGGTGCCGAGGCACTCGACCCGGTACTGCCGCCCGTAACGATCGCGCAACTCGACTTCGACGCTGCGCAGGGCGTCCTGGTCGCCGTCGACCGCGAGCAGCACCGGATTGGCCATCCGGGGAGACTACTGCCGAGCCCGTGCGCCATCTCCGGTGCACTCCGCGACGACGTCGCTCGCTCGACGCGCCGGGATGCGTCGGTGACGGTCAGGCCCGGCGCGCGGAAAACACGAGCGCGAGGCCGGAGAGCTCCAGGGCGCCGGCGGTCTCGTACGGTGTCACCGCTTCGCGGAGATGGTCCTGCAGCCGGAGCGTCGTCGCGTCGTCGAGCCCGTCGAGCACCGCGACGACCGGCCCCGCGATGGTGAGGTTCCGCTGCCACCACGCTGCGAACGACGGTGCTCGCAATGGCGCGGCGACGCGCTCGAGCGAGATGTCCGTGAACCCGGCGTCGATGAACAGCCGCCGCAGTCCGTCAGCGTCGGAGAGCCCGAAGGGCCCGGGGGCACCGGGCGGCGGCAGGACGATGCCGGTGACGTCCGCAACCGCGTCGAAGAGCAGGCCGAGCCAGGGGTTGTCCTGCCGGGCGGCCCAGACCGCCACCGCGGCGCGCCCGGTCGGCCGCAGCACGCGATGCACCTCCCGGACCGCATGAGCAGGGTCGAGCGCGAACATCAGGCCCTCGCGACAGAGCACCACGTCGTAGGCGCCGTCGGGCTGCGCGATGTCCTCGAGGTCGAGCACCTGGGTACGCACGTTGGTGAGGTGCCGGGCCCTCGCCCTCGCGTGCGCGATCTCCACCATCTCCTCCACCACGTCGGAGATCACGACCTCACCCTCGCGGCCCACCCGTTCTGCGGCAGCCAGACCGGCACCCCCGGGGCCGGAGGCAAGCTCGAGGACGTCGTCACCGGGACGGAGGTGGACGGCGTCGAGCATCGACCGCGTGATCGGCGCGGTTCGCCGGTCGACGTCGTCGGCGTTCGCGCCCCAGGCACCAGCCACGTTCGCCCACATCCCGTGGATGAAGGCACGCGCCTCGCTCCGCTCCCGTGTGTCGGTCATCGCTCCTCCGAGATTCGCTACTCGTAACAAGTATTCAATTATGCGATAGGGTTGTCAAGTGGCAGCAGCGAACACCGGCCGGCGCGCCTACAACTCGCCGCGTCGACAACAACAGGCCGCCGCGACGCGCCGAGCGATCCTGGAGGCCGCCGAGCGGCTCTTCCTGCGCGAGGGCTACCCGGCGACGACCATGGAGGCGATCGCGGGCGAGGCCGACGTGTCGCTGAAGACGGTGTACCTGCCGTTCTCGACCAAGAGCGGGCTGCTCCGCGCGCTCTGGGACCTGCGGCTGAAGGGTGACGACGTCGACGCCCCCGTCGACGAGCACGAGTGGTTCCGCGATGTTCTCGCCGAGAGTGATCCCGTCCGGAAGCTGCAACGCAACGCGCGCAACTCGCGCGCCGCGAAGACGCGCATTGGCGGGATGTTCAAGGTCATCCGGGGCGCCGCCGAGATCGATCCGGACTGCCGGGCACTGTGGGAGCTCATCCAGGCCGACTTCCACGCCAACCAGCACACGATCGTGGAATCGATCCATCGCGGCGGTGGACTCCGCCGCGGCCTCGGCATAGCCCGTGCCACCGACATGCTCTGGACCCTCAACCACCCTGACGTCTGGTTGCTCCTCGTCGGCGAATGCCGCTGGTCACCGCGGGCGTACGAGACCTGGCTCGCACAGACCAGTTGCGCCCAACTGCTCGGGACGCCGATCTGACGCGACTTGTCCGGCGCGATGCGCACCGCGCGCCGCCCGACGCCGCGTCGCGTTGCCGGATTCATGGCACTCGCGGGGCGTTTGCCACGGTATGTGGCACCGCGGCGTGATCTCGAGGCTCAGAAGTCGACGCTGCGCGGCGGCGTGCCTTGACGGAGTACGCAGGGTGAGGTTACGTTCCCCGCGTCGGGTGACTCTGCGTGAGAAAGGTGCCCTGGGCGGGGCGCTGGGAGGTTGGACCGGTGCGGGCGTCGCGGTGGGATGCGACTCCTTCGGGAGCGGACGTTGAACGTCGGTGGTTGGGGGGCAACCGCGGCACGACCTGGGGCGTCGACGCCCGAGGTCGCGCGCAAGGGACCGGCTGATGGCCGGAGCAGGCGAGGTCCAATACCTCGTGCTGCCCGACGCGCAGGAGCCGTACCTGCTCGCGCGGGTGCGGTGGCCGGACGTGTTCCAGGCGATCAGCCCGGTGCGGCCGGATTGGCAGGACGACCCGGGACTGTTCGATCTGCCGTACAGCCCGAACAGCATCGCGGTGACGTTCGAGCAGGCGACCGCGATCGCGGCCGGGTGGGGCGCGCAGCTTCCCACGGGTGACGACACGGGACGACCGAGGCGCGCGCTGATGCGCCGGATGCCGGCGGACTGGTCCAACCTCTCGCGAGCGGAGAAGCACTGCTGGTCCATCGAGTTCGCGAAGCCCGCGCCGCCCGCCGGGACCGCCGAGCGCAGTGCTCGGGCGGGGGAGGCCGCGACCTCGCGATCGGGTCGGCGGCGGCGCGGGCGTCGCGAGCCGTCCGGGATGCCGGTGTCGGGTGCCGATGAGGTGACCAACGGCAACGCGAACCGCAGCGCGAACGGCAGCGCGAACGGCAACGCGAACGGCAACGGCACCGTGCCGGCCGCGGAAGCGGACGTCATCGATCTGACCGATGCCGTCATCGATCTGACCGGTACCACGCACGACCTCGCCGCGACCGCTGAGGACGCATGACGCCGGACGAGCAGTCGCCGCTGTTGCTCGGGGAGCACCCCAACGGCGCCGTCGCCGATCCCGGCGTCGCGTCCCCCGAGGCCGAGCCCGGAACCGGCGCTCCGAAGCCCGGTTCGGGACGCGCGACCGACTATCGGCTGCGGGGGCTCGACCTGGATGCCCACGCGTTCGCCGAGGCACCGTCGCGCGCGGTCCGCAGGAAGCATCCGAGTCGCAGGCGTCGGCGGCGGCGGCACCTCCTCCAGTTGGTGCTCGTGGTCGCGGTGGTCGCCCTGGTCGCGGTGGCCTTGCGCGCCTGGGTGGTGGAGCCGTTCTCAGTGACGTCGTCGTCCATGGCGCCGACGGTACGGGCGGGGACCGACGTGCTGGTCGTGAAGTCGAGCTTCCTGACCGGTGCGGTGGAGCGGGGCGACATCGTCGTGGTCGAGAAGCCGGCCGGTGTCTCCTGCACCCCCGGGGGTGAGCGCTCCGATCATCTGGTCGAACGGGTGATCGCGTTCCCCGGCGAGACGATCCGGTCGGTGCGGGGACGGATCTTCATCGACGGACGGCGGTTCCACGAGTGGGGCTGGTACAACCCGCGGTTCGGTGAGACCGGCCCCGCCGACATCGCGGCCACCAAGGTGCCGCCGAACAGCTACTTCGTGATGGGGGACAACCGCACCGACGGCTGTGACTCGCGATCGTTCGGAGCGGTTGCGAAGTCGTTGGTGGTCGGCAAGGTCGTCGCCACGATCGCACGTGACGGTCACGCGTACGTGCACTTCATGTAGAGCGAGGGCCCCGCGTGCTGAACAGCTTCACGCTGTACGACCTGTTCATCCTCAGCTTCGTGCAGCTGGTGGTCGCCACCGTGCTGGTGCTGAGCCCGGCGCGCAGCTTCGACACCCAGTTCCGGTGGACGGGCTCCCGCCTCACCGAGAACATCCTCGGCGCGCTCGGTGCGGCGGCGGTCGCGGCCGTGTCCTGCTTCCTGACCGTGCAGCTGTGGGGCTTGTCGGCGAGCGGGGTCGAGGCGGCGGCGTTCCTCCTCGTGATCTTCTCCTTCGTCGTCATCGTGGTCCGTCCCGACTGCACCGTCGTCGGCAAGCTGTTCTACGCGTCGTTCGCAGCTGCGGGGTTCACGTTCCTCGGCTACGCCGCGGTGGTCGCGGCGAACTCGACGCGGTCCATCGCCGAGACGCTCACCGCCTCGTTCCTGATCCTCCTCGATCTCTGTGCGTTCCTCGTGTGGAACTCCAACGTCAACTACACCAGCGACGCCATGTGCCGGACGCATCGCTCCCGCCCGCTCCCGCAGGCCGATCCGAACTACCAGCCGTTCGTGTCGATCCACATCCCCGCCTACAACGAACCGCCCGAGTTGCTGATCGAGACGATCAAGGCGGTCGAACGGATCGACTACCCGAACTACGAGATCGTCGTGATGGACAACAACACCGCGGACCGCGCGATCTGGGGTCCGGTGGAGGAGTACTGCCGCGATCGCGAGCGGGTGAAGTTCGTGCACGTGGCGCCCTGGCCGGGTTACAAGGCCGGCGCGTGCAACCTGGCGTTGCGGCGCTACACCGACCCGCGCGCCGAGATCATCGGGACCGTCGACGCCGACGACATCGTCCAGCCCTACTACCTGCGTGAGACCGCCCCGTACTTCTCCGACGAGCGCCTCGGCTTCGTCCAGACGTTCGAGGGCAACCGCGACTACGAGGGGAGCGGCTACTACACGGCGTGCGTCGACTCCTACCAGGGCTTCTACCTGGCGGTCATGTCGTCGCGCAACGAGCGCGACACGGTGCCGTTCGTCGGCACCATGGGGCTCTTCCGCCGGCGCGCGCTCGAAGACGTCGGCGGGTGGAACGAGTGGTGCATCAGCGAGGACACCGAGGCTTCGCTGCGGGTCCTCAAGGCGGGCTGGTCGGGGGTGTACATCCCCCGCTGCTTCGGCCGGGGCATCGTGCCGCCCAGCTTCGCCGGGCTGAACACGCAACGGCATCGCTGGTGCTTCGGCGCGATGCAGATCCTCCGACTCCACTGGCGCAGCCTCATGCCCTGGGACCGCTCGCCCGACAACCACCTCACGCCCAGCCAACGGCGCGACTACCTCATGGCATCGCTCGGTTGGTTCCGGGACCTGATGATGCTGGCGTTCGCGCTGCTGCTGCTCGTGGTCACCGGACTCGTGTTGTCCGGGTCGGACTTCGCGCTCATGCCTCTCAGCGGCAACAGCTCGCTCCTGCCGCTGTCGCTCATCATCATCGCCACCGTCTGCATGACCTGGACCCTGCGCTATTGGACCACCATCTCGTGGCGCCGGGCGTTCAAAGGCCTGGTCATCAGCCTCTCCGCCAGCTGGATCACCGCGCTCGCCTGCATCCAGGGGCTCACTTACCGCGAAGGCGTGTTCCTCAGGACCTCCAAGAAGGCCTCCGGAGCTCATCGCCTCCGCGCCGCGTACCGCACCAGTCGGATCGAAACCCTGTTGGCGTTCGCCCTGTTCACCGCGGTCGCGCTCCTCATCGCATTCACCAACCCGCCGCTCCTCCTCATCATCATCATCGGACTCCAAGGATTCGTGTACCTCTGCGCGCCCATCGCCGCCCTCTGGAACCTGCGGGCGCAACGAGTGCCCGCGGCGCGGTTCCGGCGGCGGCACACCGCACAACAACGACGAGAAGCACGCCGAACGCGGACCTTCGTCAACGTCGGGTTCGCGGGCGCGTTGCTGCTGGCCATCGTGACCGGAGCCACCATCGCCGCCGTCGGGTCTCCCCACCGACTCACTCCGGTCCGCGCCGCGCCCGTCCCCGCCGACACCGGGCCGGGCGCCGGCGCACCCTCCAGTCGAGCGGGGACGCCCTGACGCGCGACTCCTCGAACCGCGGGCGTCCGGGAGGATTGCTCCCGGAGCCGCCGGATCGCGCACCCACCGCGTCAGGAGCTTCATCGTGAGCATCCGAGCACGACGAATCGGCCGGCCCCGCCGGTGGAGTGCAGCCCTGATCCTGGCCGCGCTGGGCGTGGCGACCACGGGCGCGGCGGCGCCGGCGGCCGACCACGCGGCCAACGTCGACCAGGTGACCATCGGTTACAGCGCGTGGCCCGGATGGCTCCCGCTGGCGGTCGCGCAGAAGCAGGGCATCTTCGAGAAGGACGGCCTCGACGTCCACCTGAAGTACTTCGCCGACTACGTCTCGTCGCTCGACGCGATGTCGGCCGGAAGGCTCGACGCCAACTCGCAGACGCTGAACGACACCATGGCCGCGGTCGCGGGCGGCTCGGAGCAGGCGATCATCGTGGTCAACGACAACTCCGCGGGCAACGACGCGATCATCTGCGACGAGGCGATCACGTCGGTCGCAGACATGAAGGGCAAGACCGTGGCCGCAGAGAAGGGGCTCGTGGACCACTTCCTGCTCCTGCAGGGCCTGGCGAAGGCCGGCCTCACCCAGGACGACATCGACTTCCGTGGTGTCCTCACCGCCGACGCCGCCGCGAGCTTCGCCGACGGGCAGTTCGACTGCGTCGGGGTTCCTGCGCCGTTCACTCAGGAGGCATTGAAGCGACCCGGCTCGCACGAGCTCTTCAACTCGCGGGATTTCCCCGGCGTCGTCCCGGACGACATCGTGGCGTCCCGGACGATGGTCACGCAGGAACCGAACGTCGCGCAGAAGATCGTCAATGCCTGGTACGACACGCTCGACTACATCCAGGCGAACCCGAAGAAGTCGGCGAGGATCATGGCCGGCGTCGCGAAGATGTCGACCAAGGACTACAACGAGCTCGCCCGGGACACGAAGATCTTCAGCATCGACGACGCGCTCCAGGCC
>DATBBL010000058.1:0-5708 GCA_036271015.1 Acidimicrobiia bacterium | reverse complement strand
CCCGCCCCCGCGGCCGGTCGACCCGGACCGCGCCCGGGCGAACGGTCTCGGCCACGGCCTCTCGAGCATCGTCGTCGACACGCCCGAGCGCGTCGCGGCGAGCATCCGTGAGCACGTGGCCGGGGTGCCGGTCGACACGGTGTTCGTGTGGGCGTCGCTCGCGGGGATGCCGGAGGCGATGGTGCTCGAGCACACCACCATGCTCTGTCGCGACCTCGCCCCGTTGCTCGCCGATCTCTGAACCGACCCGCGGGTGATCAGATCGAGTCGGTCGGCCCGGCCGGGTCCTCGCCCGTCTTCGCCCACCGGACGAGGTCGGCCACGGTGTACGGGTGGAGGCCGCGTCGACCGAGCAGGTCGCTCATGCTGCCGACCGGCTCCTGCAGGTCCCGGTTGGCCATGACCTCGGGCCAGTGCTCGAGGATCGATTCGGGCGTGGGCCGGTCGTCGGGCGCCTGCCAACCCTCGGTGGTCGCGAGGACGAACCGCGACACGCGCCCGGCTCCGGTCTGGATGGCCTCGCCCGAGACCGGACACGACTCGTGGGCGAGGACGGCGACGAGCGGTGACGTGCGGGCGGCGGCGAAGCTGGTGTCGAGCATCGCCTGGAACTCCTCGTCGGGGACCCGCGGCATCACCGGGGTCTGGGCCGCCGGCATGAACACGTTGACCTTGATGTCGAGCTCGGGCTCGCTCGCCAGTTCGTTCGCGAGCACCCGGCTGAAGGCCAGCACGCCACCCTTCCCGGCCGCGTAGATCCCGGTGCCGGGGATGCCGAGCACGGAGCCGGACCCGGTGTTGACCACCCGGCCGTACCGCTGCTCCCGGAAGGCCGGCATCGCGGCGCGCACCATGTTGACGGTGCCGACGAGGTGGACGCCCAAGGTGAGGCGCACGGTGTCCTCGTCGGGAAGCGTCCCGCCGCCGGCCGCCGCGTTGTTCACGACCGCGTCGAGGCGGCCCCAGGTGTCGAGCGCGTCCTGCACGATGCGATCGGCGCCGATCCCGGTCGTGATGTCGCTCGTGTTCTCGATCGCCTCGCCGCCGGCGGCGCGGACGGCGTCGACCGTGTCGGTTGCGCCCTGGACGTCGTTGACCACCACCTGCGCGCCGCGACCGGCCAGCAGGAGCGCGTGCTCCCGCCCCAGGCCGTGGTGCGCACCCGTGATGGCGACGACCCGCCCGTCGAATCGCAGCTCGCCGTTCACGCCACGTGATCCTGGATGAAGGCGCCGGCCTCCCGGTACGCCTCCAGCGACTCCGGGAGGTCGGGCCCGAACACGACCCACATGTGCACGACGTCGATGAATTCGTGCAGGGTGACGTCGACGCCGGCCCGACCGGCGCGCTCGACGAGTCGCCGGGCGTCGTCGAGCAGCGCTTCGCGTGTCCCCACCTGCACGAGCAGGGGCGGCAGACCGGTCAGATCGGCAAAGAGCGGAGACGCGGTGGGGGAGGTGGGGTCGGCGCCACCGAGGTACGTCGATGCCATCATGCGCAGCGCGGCGCCGCTCACGATCGGATCGTCGGCCGTGTCCGCCGATGCGCCGGTCACCGTGAGATCGGTCCACGGCGAGACGCTCACCGCCGCGGCCGGGAGCGCGGTCGCGGCGTCGCGCAACGCGACCAGGCCGGCCACCACCAGGCCACCCCCGGCCGAGTCGCCGGCGAACGCGATCGCTTCGGCCCTGACACCGTCGTCGAGCAGGCCGCGGTACACGGCCACGAGGTCGTCCACCGCAGCCGGGTACGGATGCTCCGGCGCGCGGCGGTAGTCGACGCTGACGCACCGGCACCCGCTTGCCCGTACGAGCCCCGCCGCGACCGGCAGGTGCGTGCGCGCGGTCATCCAGATGTAGCCGCCGCCGTGCACGAACACGATGGTTCCGCGCGGCTCGCCCGTCGACGGTGACACGACGATGCAGGGGACCCCGCCGATGGTCGCGTCCTCGACCCGCAGGTCGTCCGGCGCCGGAGGGTTCGTCTGCTGCTCGGACGCCCGCGCCGCCGCCATGACCTCCGGCGTCGGCGCCGTCTCCGGGGTCCGCTGGCCCGTGGCGATGATCTGCGCCACCAGCTCCTCGTGCGCGGTGCTCGGCACCTGATGTCCCTTTCCGCGTTCGCGCGCTGGTTCAGCGCCTCATTCGCACTTCCACTCCGGGTCGCGCTTCTCCATGAAGGCGCGGGGGCCTTCGATCGAGTCCTCGGTGTGCAGCACGCGCTCCCGGAACGCCTCGGCGAGGATCTCGGCCTCGTGCAGTGGGAGACCGAGGCCCTTGCGGATCGCGAGCCGCGTGCCCCGGACCGCGAGCGGCGCGTTTCGGTTGACCAGCTGCGCCAGCTCCCGCGCGCGCGCCTGGAGCTCATCGGCACGCACGATCTCGGTGATGAAGCCGAGCTCGTAGGCGCGCTGCGCGCTCAGACGTTCCTGCTTGCCGAGCAACGCCATGCGCATGGCGACGTTGATCGGAAGGGCGCGGGCGACGCGCACCATCTCGCGTCCGGAGGCGAGGCCGATGCTCACGTGGGGGTCGAAGAACGTCGCGTCCTCGGACGCGATCGTGATGTCGCCGGTGGTCACCAGGTCCATGCCGGCTCCGCAGCAGATGCCGTTGACCGCCACCACGATCGGCTTCGCCATCGTGCGGAACGGCGGCGTCGCTTCCTGCGGTGCCTCCCACTCCTTGTACTGCGAGAGGTACCGACCCTCGTGCGGAACCTTGCCGTCCTCGGGGATCTTCTCGACGTCGGCGCCGGCGCAGAACGCACGGCCGGTCGCGGTCACGACGAGCGTCCAGACGTCGTCGTCGCCCTCGGCGCGGGTGTAGGCGTCGTCGAGCTCGCTGATCATCTGCTCGTTGACCGCGTTCAGCCGCTCCGGGCGGTTGAACGTGATCGTGGCGATCCGGTCGGCGACCTCGTAGAGGATCGTCTCGTACGTCATGGGTGGCAATCCTCTCGTACGCCGCATGGTCGAGCGCAGTCGAGCGCGCCGCACCGGCTCGGGCAAGGTGTCGGGCGGACCGCGATCACGTCAGCGCGTGGTGAGGGGCGGTGATCGGGAGGTCGAGCGAGGTGAGGAGCCCGGACGGGGCGTCGACGGCGTAGGGGACCGCGTTCACCACGCGCATCGCCGTCGCGACCATCGCACCCGGGCTCGCGTGCTGCGGGTCACCCGCGGCCATCTCGCAGACGATGTCGGGGTCACCCTCGATGGTGATCCGGTAGAGGCCGTCGCGTTCGCTGGTGGGCCAGTCGGGGGCGAGATCGGCGGCCATGCGGTTCACGTGCTCGATGACGATCGCGTCCCGGCCGTCGACCACGCCGATGGCCTGCGTGCGCAGCGCGCCGCACGTCCCCGCTTCGATGGTGCCGCACGCGACCTCGAGCGTCCGATCGGTGACCACCCGGTCGAACTCCTCGCGGATCTCGTCGAGCTCGACGCCGAGCGCGGAGGCGGTGAGGTTGATGCCGGGCCCCCATGCCGAGACGAGGGCGCCCGGGAGCGCCAGCATGGGCTCGTAGTCGAGGGGCTTCCCGAACCCCATCATGTCCATCATCATGAACGTCACCGGGTAGGTGTCGTACATCGCGATCTCCGACGACCGGATGGACCGGATCGTGTTCGACATCGTCGTGAGCAGGATCGGCAGCTGGTCGGCCGCGAAGCCCGGTTCGATGCCCGAGGCGTACAGCGACGCCCCGCCCTCGGCGGCCGCCGCCTCCAGCTGTGCCCGCCAGCCGGGCTCGTAGGTGGGTGGGTAGAGGAGCGCCCACGAGCTGGTGGTCACGACGTTGACGCCGGCGGCGAGCAATCGCACGTAGTCGGGGACGGAGCCGGCGTCCTGCTCCGGTCCCTGCGCGGCGTAGACGACGCAGTCGACACCGTCGGCGAGGATGGCGTCGACGTCGTTCGTGGCGGTGATGCCGATCGGGTCGCCTCCGGCGAGCTCGCCCGCGTCGCGCCCCACCTTCTCGGGGGTGTGCACCCACACGCCGACCAGCTCGAGGTCGGGGCGCCGGTCGATGGCGCGGATGGCGATCGATCCGATGCCCCCGGTGGACCACACGGCGACTCGCACGGGTCGGGTTGGCATGGCGGTCTCCCGGGTCGCGCCCGCGCGGCGCGGGACGGTGGGCGTCCGGAAAATGTCAGATGTATCGTCACCCTGTCAAGGCCGGGCCGGGCGCGTTCCCGGAGTGGAGAGGGGGAGCACGTGGGGGATCGGCTGCAGGACAAGGTGTGCATCGTCACCGGTGCCGCGCAGGGGATCGGCGCCGCGTACGCGCGGGCCATGGCGGCCGAGGGCGCCGACGTGGCGATCATCGACCTGAAGCGCATCGACCAGGCCGGGCCCGTGGCGGACGACATCAAGGGCATGGGCCGCCAGGCGCTCGTGCTCGAAGCCGACGTCACCGACGCCGAGCAGATGGCCGCGATGGGGCGCACCGTCGTCGACCGCCTCGGCCACGTCGACTGCCTCGTGAACAACGCCGGGCTCATGTTCGACCAGCTCACCGCGAGCTGGGACGACTTCCTCGCGGTCAACTTCATGGGCATCATCCATGCGTCGAACGCCGTGCTCCCGTTCTTCTGGGAGCAGCGCCGCGGTTCGATCGTGAACATCTCGTCGACCGCGGCGTTCCCGCTGCCGCTCCCCGCGATCTTCGAGCTCGCCGACGACGCCCCCGCGCCCACGATCGCGCCCGAGGGCTACGGCATGACCAAGTGGATGGTCATCCGCCAGTCGCGCGTCATGGCCCAGATGCTCGGGAGCCGCAACATCCGCGTCAACGCGGTCTGCCCCGGCATCACGATGTCGCCGGCGGCGAAGGCGGTGGTCCCCGAGCCGATCGTCGAGTCCCTCGTGCAGACCTCCCTGCTGAAGACCACGCTCGAGCCGGAGGACATGACCGGCATCGTGCTGTTCCTCGCCTCCGACGAGAGCTCCAAGATGACCGGCCAGGTGCTCATCAACGACGCCGGGACCTGGTTCTCCGGTTGACCACTCGTCCGCCGTCACACGCGTGCGAGGACCCCGAGCACTGGCTCTCCTGGCGCATCCTGGTCGAGGCCCCGCTCAGCCGGACTTGATGATCCCGTCGGCCTCGAGCCGGTCGAGGTCGTCCGCGGTCAGCCCGCAGCGCTCGGTGAGGACGGCGCGGGTGTGCTCGCCGAAGCGAGGTGCCGGGGCCCGCACGCCGATCGTGGCGCCGTCGGAGCGGAAGGGGGAGGCGGTGACGCGCGCGCCGGGTTCCACCTCCGCGAACACCTCGCGCTCGCGTGCCCACGGCGTCTCGGCGAGGTCCTGCACCGTCCGCACCTCGGCGACGAGGAACCCGAACTGCTCGAACCGCGCCTCGATCGTCGGGAAGTCCGGCACCTGCGCGCAGAGGTCGGCCAGGATCTGCAGCGCCTCGTCGCGCGACTCCGTGTACGACACCGGCGCGTCGGTGAGCGCCGCCGCGATCTCCGGTAGCCGAGAGGTCGGATCACCCATGAACGCGACCTGGGTGCCGTCGGCGACGGTGAAGATCGGGTAGTTCCACGTGTCGGGGATCCGAGCTCCGTCGTACCCGGCGAGATCGGTCGACGTCCACTCGTCGGTGTACACGAGGGCCTCGGCCATCGAGACGTCGAGATGCTGACCGCGACCGGTGCGCTCCCGCTGGAACAGGGCGGCGACGATCCCGCTCACCGCGAGCAG